>NZ_CAXREX010000026.1:0-42844 GCF_964229645.1 Nioella sp.
AGGCCGACCGCTATGCCGGGCGGCTGGCGCATTACGGCAACCTCTTGGTGCGCAACCTGCACGGCCACCACACATGGGAAGACCGGACCTACTTCCCCGAGCTTCAGGCCGCCGACCCGCGCTTTGCGGATGGCCTGGAGATGCTGGAAGGCGACCATGTGGAGCTCGACGGCCTTCTGGAGCACTTCACGCGAGGGGCGAACCGGGTGGTGCAGCTGGCCACGCTGGAGCCTGCGCAGATGGCAGGCGACGCGGGGCCGGTGCGCGACCTGGCCGAGCGGCTGAACGGGTTCCTGCACCGGCACCTGAGCGATGAAGAGGATCTGGTGATCCCCATCCTCCTGCATCACCGGCTGCGGGCCTGAAGGATCGCGCCCCGGAGGGGCGCCCCTGCGGGGCGCGATCCCCTTGTGCCCGGCCGCAGGCTCTGGAACAGTCGCCGCAACGACAAGAAGGAGCGCCCCATGACCGATGTGACCGGACTGACCGCAGGCATGTACCTGACACGGCTGCTGGCGCTTTACGGGGTCGATACCGTCTTCGGCATCCCCGGCGTGCACACGGTCGAACTTTACCGGGGCCTGCCCGGCTCGGGCATCCGCCATGTCACACCGCGCCACGAGCAGGGGGCGGGCTTCATGGCCGATGGCTATGCGCGCGTCAGCGGCAAGCCGGGCGTGTGCTTCATCATCTCCGGCCCCGGTATGACCAATATCGCCACAGCAATGGGCCAGGCCTATGGCGATTCCATCCCGATGCTGGTCATTTCGGCGGTCAACTCCCACGGCCGCATGGGGTCAGGCGAGGGCTGGCTGCACGAGCTTCCCAACCAGCAGGCGCTGATCTCGGGCGTGTCGGCCTTCAGCCGCACGATCCACACGGTCGAGGAACTGGCCCCGGCGCTGGCGCAGGCCTTCACGGTGTTCGAGGGCGCGCGGCCCCGGCCCGTGCACCTGGAAATTCCCATCAACATCATGACCGCAGCGGCCGACCACCTGGCCCTGCCGAAAGCGCCCATGCGCGTTGCGCGGGCGGCCCCGGATGCGGGCGCACTGGCCGAGGCGGCGGAGCTACTGAACAGGGCCGAAGCGCCGGTCATTCTGGCAGGGGGCGGCGCGCGGAATGCAGTGGCGCTGCGCGCGCTGGCCGAGGCGCTGGACGCGCCCGTGGTGATGACCGCGAACGCGCGCGGTCTGCTTGCCCCGGATCACCCGCTTGGTGTCTCTCTGTCGGCCTCGCAGCCTGAAACGCGGGCCCTTGTGGCCGGGGCGGACATCGTGCTGGCGCTTGGCACCGAGATGGGGCGCACCGATTACGACATGTATGAAGATGGCGGATTCCAGGTCGGCGGGCGCATGATCCGCGTCGATCTGGACCCGGTGCAGATGGCGCGCAGCGCCGCGCCCGAGATCGGGATCGTTGCCGATGCCGCCGCCACGACGGCGGCCCTGCTGGCCCTGGCCAAGCCCGGCACGGACCGGCAGGGCGCGGCACGGGCTGGCGCGGCCAATGCCGGGCGCGAGGCACTTGATCCGGCCATGCGGGGCGATCTCGCGATGCTCGACATGATCCGGGACACCCTGCCCGGCGTCACCTTCGTGGGCGACAGCAGCCAGGCGACCTATGCGGGCAATCTCGGCTTTGCCAGCGCCCGTCCGGGCCATTACCACAGCTCCACCACCGGGTTCGGCACGCTTGGCTATGGCCTGCCTGCCGGGATCGGGGCACAGCTTGCCTCGGGCGGGCCCGTGGTGGTGCTGGCGGGCGATGGCGGGTTCCAGTTCTCCTCGCCCGAGATGGCCAGCGCGGTCGAGGCCCAGACCCCCGTGATCGTGATGCTCTACGACAATTCCGGCTATGGCGAGATCAAGAATTACATGATCGCCAAGCAGATAGGGACCGTGGGCGTCGACCTCTACACCCCCGACCTCAGGGCGCAGGCGGCGGCCAGCGGGTGGGCCGTGGCCCAGGTGGCCGATCCGGACGCGTTGCCCGGCGTCCTGACACAAGCCGCTGCCGACAGCCGCCCCACGATGATCTACTACACCGACACCCTGCGCGCGGCGTTTCAGGCGGCGCTCTGACCCCGCCCATGTGGCGCGCTCCAGTCGATCAGGGGGCCCGCCGGCACGATGCCGAGCGGGTTTCGCAGCTCTGACGGCGAAAAGTAGCCCTGCTTGTAGATGTCGAAACGCACGGTTTCGGCCACGCCCGGCATGGCGTGGATCTCGCGCGCATAGGCCCAGAGATTGGGATAATCGACCAGACGCCGGATATTGCATTTGAAGGCGTAGTGATAGGCCACGTCAAAGCGGGCGAGCGTGGGAAAGAGGCGGATATCGGCCTCGGTAAAAACATCTCCCACCAGGTAGCGGTTGTCCGCCAGATGCGCCTCGATCTCGTCCAGCGCGTCAAAGAGCTCGGCCACCGCAACGTCATAGGCGGCCTGCGTGCGGGCAAAGCCTGCCCGGTAGACGCCGTTGTTCACGTCGCGGTAGATGCGCGCATTCCAGGCGTCGATACTTTCGCGCAGCGGCCCCGGCGCGAAATCCGGGCCGGGGAAGGCGTCGTTCAACATCCGAACGATGTCGGCGCTTTCGTTGGACACCGGCTGGCGCGTGTGCCGGTCCCACAGGAGCGGCACGGTGATGCGGCCCGTGAAGGGCGCAGGCGCTTTGGCATAGACCTGATGCAGGGCGGTGACGCCAAGTTCCGGATCCGCAAACGCGCCCTCGGCATCATAGACCCAGCCATCGGCTGTGCGGCGGGGGCGGGCATAGGCCACGGTGATCGTGTCCTCCAGTCCCTTCAGGACCCGGATCAGAAGGGCGCGATGTGCCCAGGGGCAATTCCACGCGGCATAGAGGTGATAGCGCCCCGGATCGGGGGTGAAAGGGCCCTCTCGGGTGATCCAGTTCCGGATGGTCGCCTTCTGTCGCTGGAACCGCCCGTCCTGGGTTGTGTCGGGGGCGGGGTCCTCGGCGTGGTAGATGCCGTCGATCATCAGGCCCATGATAGTCCTCCCTGTCGCGGCTTCCAGCCTAGCGCCCTGAGATCGGGGCGCAACGACAGGGGATGCACAGCGCTTGTGCGCGCGCCCGTCGTCAGCTGGCCCGCTTGGCGCTTTGCGACCGGATGCTGCCGGGGGTCTGCCCGGTCCAGCCCTGGAAGGCCCGGAAGAACGAAGAGCTGTCCCCGAACCCAAGGAGATAGGCGATTTCAGGCAAGCTGAGATCGGGCTGACGCAGGTAATGCCCGGCAAGCTGCTGGCGGGTTTCGGCGAGCAGACCTTGAAAGCTGGTGCCTTCCTCGGCCAGGCGCCGTTGCAGGCTGCGCTTGGACAGGGCCAGCCGCCGCGCGATGGCTTCGACCGAGCTCGCCCCACCCGCGAGGCTGTCCCGCAGGGCCGCGCGCACCTGGTCTGCCACGGTTTCGGGCGGCTGTGCCTGAACCAGTTGCGCGGCCAGCGTGGGTTCCAGCGATTGCCACAGCGCCGGGCTGCGCGAGATCAGCGGGCGCGCGGCATCTTCTGCCGAGAAGACCAGCGCCACCTCTGGCCCCGCCCTGGGGGCACACCCGAGGAAATCAGCCACGCCTTCCACGACGGGCAGGTCAGCGGGCAAGGTGACCTCTGCGGGCACGACATGGGTCCCGGTAAAGCGGCGCGCGCAGTCGGTGATGTAGAGCAGTTCAAAGAGCCCCAGACGTGCCGGCAGCGGCACCAAACGATCGGCGCTGGCGGGGCAGATTTCCACCCCCTCGGATGCCTGGCGCACCATCAGCGTCAGCGGCCCAAGCAGCGACTTGAACATGCCAAGACGAACAAGGCCAAGTGCCAGCGTATCGGCGCAGGAGAAGGCAAAGACCGGTGGCGGAACCGGGCCACGGGTGGCCGACAGCGCGAGGGTCAGTTCCGCGTCGGGGCGGTCGGCCTCGTCCAGCATGGCCTGCCACAGCGCGAAATAGGTCTGCGGGGGCACATGCACATCTGCCTCGGACAGAACCTCGCCCGACAGGCCCGCGCGTCGCAGCACCCGGTCGGGGGACAGGTTCAGCGCCTCGGCGCAGAGGGTCAGGTAATCTCCGATCGGGCAACGGGCTGGCATCACGTCCTCGCGTTGTGGGGTGTCTCATTCTGCCCCGCCCTGCCGCGCGGGCACCATGGATATCACGTCGATTGGCGCGATATGCCACCAGAATGGCGCGATCTGCCAGTTTTCAACAAGGGGGTGCCGGCCTATTTCTTGGTCACGACCCGGCAGCGGAGAAGTAACATGCGGTTCACGGTTAATGGTGTGCTCCACGAGGTGGATGTCGAGGATGACATGCCCCTGCTGTGGGTGCTGAGGGACGAGTTGGGGATCACGGGGCCGAAATACGGTTGCGGCATCTCGCAATGCGGGGCCTGCACGGTGCATCTCGACGGCACGGCGGTGCGATCCTGCCAAGTGCCCGCCTCTGAACTGGAGGGGGCCCAGATCACCACCATCGAGGGGCTTGGCACGAACGGGGCGCTGCACGCGGTGCAGGCGGCCTGGATCGCGCACCAGGTGGCGCAATGCGGATATTGCCAGGCAGGCCAGATCATGCAGGCCGCAGACCTTCTGGCCGCCGTGCCCGAGCCAACGAACGAGGACATCGACGCCTTCATGGGCGGCAACCTGTGCCGCTGCGGCACCTATCCGCGCATCCGCGCCGCGATCCATGACGCGGCCACGCGGCTGAGGGATGGCTGAGCCATGGGACGACTTCGCACGATTGCACGCCGCTCTTTCCTGATCGGCTCGGCCGCCCTCGCGGGCGGGGTGGCCTTCGGCGCCTACATGGTGCGCCGCCCGCATGACAACCCGCTGGAAGCGGGGCTTGCCGAGGGCGAAGTGACCTTCAACCCCTGGGTCCTGGTGGGACCCGAACGGATCACGCTGATCACCCCGCATGCGGATGTGGGACAGGGCGTGGCGCATATGCAGGCGCTGCTTCTGGCCGAGGAAATGCGGCTGGAGCCGGGACAGTTCGAAATCAGCTTCGGGGATCCGTCGCCTGCCTACTGGAACACCGCGATGGCGGGCGAAGCCGCCCCCTTCCTGTCCTCCGACCAGGGGCTGGCCGCACGCACGACCCGAACCGTGATGGGCGCGGCGCTCAAGCTTCTGGGGATGCAGGTGACCGGCGGGTCCTCCTCGACGCCCGACAGTTTCGACAAGCTCAGGCAGGCGGGCGCGATGGCGCGCGAAACGCTGCGCCGGGCGGGCGAGATCCGAAGCTCGATCCCCATGGATCAGCTCAGCTGCGAGTCCGGCGCGGTCGTGCTGCCCGACGGTACCCGCATTCCCTACACGGAACTGGCCAGCCAGGCCGCGACGATCGCCCCGGTCGAGGACGCGCCGCTGACCCCGCGAGCCGAATGGCGGCTCATCGGGCAGGAGACCGAGCGGCTCGACATCGTGGCAAAGTCCACCGGGCAGCAGGCCTATGGCATCGACCTGTCGCTGCCGGGCATGGTCCATGCCGCCGTGCGCCTGAACCCGCGACGCGGGGGGCTGAACGGCTATGACGCCAGCACCGCGCAGGCCATGCGCGGGGTGCAGGCGGTGGTTGAGGTCACCAATGGCGTGGCCGTGGTGGCCGATAACACGTGGCGCGCCTTTCAGGCGGTGAACGCGGTGGACTGCGACTGGGGCCCTGCCCCCTACCCCGCCGAGCAGGACGGGCATTGGGCCGAGGTGGCGGCAAGCTTCACCGAGGACCGGCTGGACCGGGAGTGGCGCCATGACGGCGACGTGGAGGCCGCGCTGACCGGCGATGTCATCGAGGCCGAATACCGCGCGCCCTATGTTGCGCATCAGCCGCTCGAACCCCTCAACGCCATCGTGCGCGTCACCCAAACCGGTGTGGAGGTCTGGACCGGCCACCAGATGCCCCGTTTCCTGCAACAGATGGTGGCGGGCGTGACCGGGCACGAGGCGGAACAGGTCACCTTCCACAACCAGTTTTCGGGCGGCAGTTTCGGTCACCGGCTGGAATTCCAGCATGTCACCCTTGCAGCCGAAATCGCGATGCAGATGCCCGGCGTGCCGGTCAAGCTGACCCTGCAGCGCGAAGAGGATTTCGCGCAGGATTTCCCGCGCCAGATCGGCATGGCGCGCGGACGCGGGGCAGTGGCGGGCGGCCGGGTGGAGGCCGCGGATATCCAGATCGCGACCGTGTCCTCCTCGCGCAGTCAGATGGGCCGGATCGGGCAGAGCGTGCCCGGCCCTGACAGCCAGATCCCGGCAGGCGTGTGGAACGCGCCTTACGCGATCCCGTCCTACCGGGTGCGCGCCTACGCGGTGCCCGAACTCGCGCCGAGCTCCAGCTGGCGATCTGTGGGCGCGTCCTCGGGCGGGTTCTTCGGGGAAAGCTTCCTTGATGAGTTGATCCACGCGGCAGGGGCCGACCCGCTTTCTGAACGCTTGCGGCTGGCCAGTGACCCGCGCGCCGTGGCGGTGCTGGAGGCCGTGGGCGAGATGTCTGGATGGGGCCGATCCCTGGGCGCGAACCGGGGGCTCGGCGTGGCCATGGTGGAAAGCTTCGGCGTGCCGGTGGCCGAGGTGATCGAGGTCGAAGACACCGCGGGCGGCATCCGTATCCACGACGTCTGGGTCGCGGCAGAGGTCGGCACGGTCGTCGATCCCGTGGCCTTTGAAAACCAGGTGCAGGGCGGCGTGATCTGGGGCCTTGGCCACGCGATCAACTGCGAGATCACCTTCGCGGACGGCATGGCGGAGCAGTCGAATTTCGACTGGCACGACGGCATGCGCATCTGGCAGGCCCCGCGCATCACGGTCCGGGGCGTGGAACTGGGCGGGCAGGTGCGCGGCATCGGGGAGCCGCCCGTGCCCCCGGCTGCCCCGGCGCTGGCCAATGCGATCTTCGCCGCCACGGGCCAGCGCCTGCGCGAGATGCCCTTCAACCGCTTCGTGGATTTCGTCTGACCATCAGGTCGGGCAGCGCGTCGGTGCGCCGCCCGACCTTGACGCCACCGCTGCGCCGGGGTCATGTGCGCGGATTGCGCAGGAGCCGCCATGACCCCCAATATCACCCGTGCCAGCTGGCTCATGATCCTCGCCCTCGGGCTGACCTGGGGCGCGACCTTCATGGTCATCGAGATCGCGCTGCGCGGCATCACGCCTTTCTGGCTGGCTGCCGCGCGGATCGGTTTCGCGGCGGCGCTGATGACGGCGGTGTGGCTGGCCCGTGGCGGGCGGCTCTTCCTTGGTGCGGAGCGCCGGTGGGGGGACATGATCGTTGTCGGGGCGCTGAGCTCTGCCGTTCCCTTCATGCTGCTCAGCTGGGGCCAGCAATACGTGACCTCGGGCTTCGCTGGCGTCTCGATGGCCGCCGTCGCGCTGATGGTCCTGCCGCTGGCCCATGTCCTGGTGCCGGGCGAGCGGATGACGCTGCGCCGAACGGCGGGCTTCGCAATCGGATTCGTGGGCGTCGTGGTGCTGATCGGCGGGCAGGCCTTTTCCTCGACCGGGGCGGCGCTGGAGCCCTTCGGGCGCGCCGCCTGCCTTGCAGCGGCAGGCTGTTATGCCGTGAGCTCCGTGCAGATGCGCCGCCTGCCGCCGGTGGACCCGATCGGGCTTGCGACCGTTCTGCTGATCATCGGGGCGGTGATGGTGTTGCCGGCGGCCTGGATCGTGGAGGGGCCGCCGCCAAGCGTGGACGGGCAGACGCTGGCAGTGCTGGCGCTGCTTGGGCTGGTGCCCACGGCGGGGGCCAATATCCTGCGGGTGGTGGTGATCCGCACGGCAGGCCCCACCTTCATGAGCCTGACCAACTACATCGTGCCGGTCTGGTCGGTTGTGCTGGGGGCCTGGATCCTGTCGGAACCGCTACCGCCGTCGCTGCTCTGGGCGCTGGCGCTGATCCTCGCCGGTGTGTTCCTGAGCCAGTGGGGGGCGTTGCGACGGCTCTTCTGGCGCTGAACCCTTGCCCCGGGCGCGGGGCGAAATCCGACGCGGATTTCGTCCGTTTTCCGCGACGGAAAACGGGGGGGGCGCGCCGCGGATGCGACGCGACCCGGACCTCTCTCAGACGGCGGCTTCAACCGCGGAGACCACGTCACCCACGACACGTTTCAAAAGAGCCTCGTCCTCGCATTCGGCCATGACCCGGATCAGCGGTTCGGTGCCTGACTTTCGGATAAGAAGCCGCCCCGACCCCGCCAGGCGCGCTTCGGCCTCGGCAATGGCCGCCTTCACGTCAGAGACCTCCAGCGGCGTCTGCCCGGCAGAAAAGCGCACGTTCTGCAAAAGCTGCGGCACCCGCTCGAAACTATGGGCCAATTCGCTTGCACGCCGGCCCGTGCGCACCATCTCGGCCAGGAACTGCAAGCCCGCGATCAGCCCGTCGCCGGTGGTGGCATAGTCGGTCATCACGATATGGCCCGACTGCTCGCCCCCGAGGTTCATCCCGTAGCGGCGCATTGCCTCGACCACGTAACGGTCGCCCACGGGCGTGCGGTGCAGCCCGATATCGCGTTCGGACAGGAAGCGTTCGAGCCCGAGATTGGACATCACGGTCGCGGCCAGGGTCCGGCCCATCAGTCGACCTTCCTCGGCCCACCGGTTAGCGAAGAGCGCCATGATCTGGTCGCCATCGGCAATTGCCCCGGTTTCATCGAGGATCGCCACCCGATCGGCATCGCCATCGAGGCAGATCCCCACATCGGCCCCTCTTTCACGGATCAGCGCCTGCGCGGCCTGTGGCTTGGTCGAGCCGACGCCATCGTTGATGTTGTGCCCGTTGGGGGTGACACCCAGGGGGATCACCTCGGCGCCCAGTTCCCACAGCACCTCGGGCGCGGCCTTGTAGGCGGCCCCGTTGGCGCAGTCGACCACCACCCTCAACCCCTCCAGCGTCAGCCCCTGGGGGAAGGTGCCCTTGACCCGCTCCACGTAGCGGAAACGCCCGTCGTCGATCCGCTTGGCGCGGCCGATATTCTCGGCCTGGGCAGGCTGGATCTCGGAAAAGACCAGCGCTTCGATCTCTTTCTCGGCCTCGTCCGACAGTTTGAAGCCGTCGGGGCCGAAGAACTTGATGCCATTGTCATGGGCGGGGTTGTGGCTTGCCGAAATCATGACACCCAGGTCGGCCCGCATCGAGGTGGTCAGGAGGCCCACGGCCGGTGTCGGCACCGGACCCAGAAGCAGCACGTTCATCCCCGTCGAGGTCAGCCCCGCGGTCAGCGCGGTCTCGATCATGTAGCCCGACAGGCGCGTATCCTTGCCGATCACCACCCGGTGGCCGGGGCTGGCATCGCGCCGGAAATAGCGCCCGGCCGCCGCCCCCAGTCTGAGCGCCAGTTCCGCCGTCATCGGGTAGGTGTTGGCCCGGCCCCGAACGCCGTCTGTCCCGAACAGTTTGCGTGTCATGCCTGTCCCTTTTCTGCCGCGCGCCAGAGCGCGATCATCTGCCTGTGGACCTCTGTATCATGGACGCGCAGCATCTGGACCCCCTGCCCGAGCGCCCATAGGCCGATTGCCGCCGATGCGGCCCCGCGCGCGTGAGCGTCGGGGATATTGCCGATGCGCCCGATCGTGGCCTTGCGCGATACCCCCAGAAGCACCGGGCAGCCTAGCGCGTGAAAGAGCGAAATCCGCCCGATAAGTGCAAGGTTATGGCCCTCGCGCTTGCCAAAGCCGATGCCGGGATCGACGAGGATCCTGTCATGCGGGATACCCGCCGCTTCCGCCGCGCGAACGGATGTTTCAAGGCTGTCATACACGTCGAGCAGAACGTCAGCGTAATCGGGGTTGTCCTGCATGGTCTCGGGCAGGCCCTGCGCATGCATCAGGCAGACCGGCGCCCCGGTTTCGGCGGCCACGTCCCGCATGGCAGGGTCGAAGGCGAAGGCCGACACATCGTTGATCAGCTCTGCCCCGGCGGCAAGCGCGGCCCGCGCCACGGCCGCCTTGCGGGTGTCGATGGAGATGGGCGTTGCGATGCCCGCCGCGCGGATCGCCTCGATGACGGGGGCCGTGCGGGCGATTTCCTCGTCCACCGGCACCTCGGCGGCTCCGGGGCGGGTGCTCTCGCCCCCCAGGTCGAGGATATGCGCGCCCTCGTCGAGCATGCGTGTGACCTGGGCCATCGCCGCCTCGGGGTTGTTGAAGCGGCCCCCGTCGGAAAAGCTGTCGGGCGTAAGGTTGAGAATGCCCATGATCCGCGGCTGGTCCAGCGTCAGCCCGGCAATGGGCGCACGTGGCGCCGTCAGGCGCGCCAGGGCGTCGGAAGGAACGGCATCGGCCGGGATGACGCGCGGGGCGCGTCCCCGGGCCAGTTCCTCGACATGGGTGAACCAGGCCCAGGTGCCCGCAAGCGTCAACGCCCCGTCGGGGCGTGCGGGGTCGGTCTGGGCAATGGGTCGGTAGTAAAGCGTCATCTGGGTCTCTTGGTCTTGGCGCACCCCGATAGCGGGCCGGGCCGGGCCGGGCAAGGCTCAGAGCGCGGGCATCGCCTCGGGCGGCAGAAGGGTCAGCGCGATATCGGCCTTGGGCGCATCGCCGCCCAGGAACAGCATCCCCTGCGCCTCGAAGCTTTCCGCAAGCCACAGCGCCAGCGCCTCGCCCGACCGGGCCGAGGTCTGCGGACCATCGACGCTGTCGAGCACCAGCTTGGAGGGAGCCCAGACCGAAATGCGGCCATGCTTCATCGCCCAGTCCAGTTCGGTGCGGCTGTCGACCACCACGCAACGGTCGTCCCGGCTGGCCAGGATCCAGGCGTTCTGTTCGATCGCCAGAAGGTCGATCCGGCGCTGCGGCATGGCATGCCGGGCCTCGGGCACCGGGCCATCTGGGCGGCCCACGCACAGGATCACGGGCGCACCCTGGGTTTCCAGGCGGTCAAGCAGCGCCGAGAAATCGTCGCGCGCGATGGCGGCGTTCGACAGGTAGACCACCAGCGGGTGCGGTGCACCGTCCTTGAGCAGCGACAGGTGCGGGCGTTCGGGCGCGGTGCGCACGATTTCCACCCCGAGCGCGAAGGGACCTCGGTCGAGCTTCTCGATGCGCACGAAGCAACGGGCCGCCAGCGGGTGGGCCAGGATGCGTTCGGCGATACGGGCGGCAAGCGTTTCCAGGAGGTTCAGCCGCTCGGCCTGCAATTCGTGGTCGATGGCTTCGACGATGGTGTCGTAGGACAGGATACGATCGACATCATCGGCATCGGGATCGGCGGCAGAGCGCACCTCGACCACCACGTTGAAACGCACCCTCTGCATCTTGCCGCGTTCCTGCTGGAACGCGCCGATCTCGACCGAGCGTTCGTGATCCGACAGGCTGATCCGGTCCAGCGGATCGTCACCGGCGGTGGCCTTGGCCCGCTCGGAGGGATGCGCAAAGGCAAGACGGGTTTCGTCGGACATGGGGCTTGGCCTCCCGGGGCCGGTCGATAGCTGTCGCGCCCTTCTAGCAGGCAGGCGCGCGGGATGCACCCGGGTCATGCGGCAGCATGGCGACGGAATGCGACAGGCTCAGCGCCCGAGATAGAAGAGATGCACGCCGATTTCCGCCGTTTGCGGGAATTCGCGTGCCCAGGACGGGTTGACCCAGTTCGCGTGATAGTGGGTTGCCCCGCCGGTCAGGTTGCGCGGGCCACCGTCGATCATGATGCGGGCGATGCGACCAAGGCGCTCGTGGATCGCGTGATCGGTGACGTTTTCGGGACGCCCGTCACAGGTATAGGTGAACTGGCAGGCAAAGCGCCGGCCCGTGCCCTGGTTGACGACGCCGCAGATCGTGTCGGGGTAATTGGCGTGATCGACGCGGTTGAGAATGACTTCCGCCACGGCGAACTGGCCTGCCACGCTTTCACCGCGCGCTTCGAAATAGAGGGCTTCGGTCAGGCATTGCCACTGGCGGCCCCCGCGGGCGCGCCCCATGGCGTCAAGCTCAGCCGCGGTATAGGGTGCTTCGCCCCCTTGCAGGCCCTGCCCGGTATAGGGCGAGCCAAGCGCCGACAGGCGCAGCGGACTGACCGAGCGCATGGCGCTATGTTCCTGGCCCATGACAGAGGTGAAGAGCGAACCGAGAGAATGGGTCGGATCGGTGGAGGTGGACGCCACGACATCGGCCTGCGCGAGACCCGGCATCAAAATCATGGCAGCCAGCGCGGCCCTGAGGGCGCGCATGATGTTCAACTGTCCCATTCTGGACATCCCCAATTGGCCGGTTGCTCCGGCACTGCTTCGACCTTTCGTACATAGCGGACCGAGCCATGATCGGCAAAATCCACCCCGAATCTAGTGATTCCGTCTTAACAGGACCCCAACAGCTAGTCGGGGCCTTGCTGAGAATCGTTTAACTTCGGGGTGTAATAACCTGGAATCCCGACGTTTATGTGTCTGCAATCGTCAATTGTGCGGCTGCAAGTTTGGCAACGGGCACCCGGAACGGAGAGCAGGACACGTAGTCGAATCCGGCCGCGCGGCTGAAGGCAATCGAATCGGGGTCGCCACCATGTTCGCCGCAAATCGACAGGGTCACGCCCGGGCGCTGTGCCCGTCCGCGCTCGGCCCCAAGCAGCAGAAGCTCGCCCACGCCGTCTCGGTCCATGCGCTGGAACGGGTCTTCCACGTAGACACCCTGGTTGACATAGGCCGACATGAAACGACCCGCATCGTCGCGGCTGAGCCCATAGGTCATCTGCGTCAGGTCGTTGGTGCCGAAGGACAGGAAGGCGGCGTGCTCGGCAATCTCGCCCGCGCGCAGCGCCGCGCGCGGCGTTTCCACCATGACCCCGAGCCGATAGGTGAAGTTCACCCCGGTCTCGTTGCGCACGGCAGCCGCGACCGCATCGACGCGATCCTTGATCAGTTCCACCTCGCGCTTGGCGCTGACCAGCGGGATCATGATCTCGGGCACCACCGGTTCCTTGCCCTCGGAAGCTGCGACCGTGGCTTCGAAGATGGCGCGGGCCTGCATCTCGTAGATGCCCGGCACGGTGATGCCGAGCCGCACCCCGCGCATCCCCAGCATCGGGTTGAATTCCTGAAGGTTCTCGATGCGCGCGGCCACGCGGCTGACGGGCAGGTCCAGCGCCTCTGCCAGCGCGCGGATACCATCGCGGTCGCCGGGCAGGAATTCGTGCAGTGGCGGGTCGAACAGGCGGATGCAGACGGGATGACCTTCCATCAGCTTGAACAGCTCGATGAAGTCGCCGCGCTGCATGGGCAGGAGCCGTTCCAGCGCCGCGCGCCGGTCCTCGGCATCCTCGGCGAAGATCATCTCTCGCATCACCGTCAGGCGGATCGGGTCGAAGAACATGTGCTCGGTGCGGCACAGCCCGATCCCGTCCACGCCGAAGCGCTGCGCAAGGCGCGCATCCTCGGGTGTGTCGGCATTGGCGCGAATGCCGATGTCTCGCGCGGTATCGGCCCATTCCAGCAGCGTGGCGAAGGCCCCGCCCATGGCCGGTTCGATCATCCGGGCCGCGCCCACCAGCACTTCGCCCGAACTGCCGTCGATGGTGATGATGTCGCCCTCGTGAAAGACCTTGCGGCCCGGAACGGTGAGCGTCTTCTTGCGGTGATCGAGTTGCAGATCGGTGGCCCCCGACACGCAAGGCACACCCAGGCCCCGGGCAATCACGGCGGCGTGGCTGGTCATGCCGCCGCGTTCAGTCAGGATGCCTTCGGCGGCGTGCATGCCGCGGATGTCCTCGGGGCTGGTTTCCCGGCGCACCAGGATGCAGGGCTCGTTCTGGGCGGCAGCGGCCTGGGCGGCGGCCGCGGTGAAGACGATCTTGCCGGTGGCCGCACCGGGCGCGGCGGCGATGCCGCGGGTCAGCACGTCGCGCGCGGCGGAGGGGTTCACCTGCCGGTGCATCAGCTGGTTGAGCGTGAAGGGGGCGATCCGCATCAGCGCCTCTTCGCGCGGGATCACGCCCTCTTCGGCCAGATCGACGGCGATCTGCACTTCGGCGCGAGCCGTGCGGGGCACCTTGACCGCATCGAGAATGGCCAGCCGGCCCTCCATCAGGGTGAACTCGATCTGCATTTCCTCACGCAGGCGGGTGCGGATGAGATGCCCCGCCGCGCGCAGTTCGGCCACCTGATCGGGGCAGCGATCTTCGAGCGCGGTGCCGCGGCTGTCGGTCTCGATGAACTGGGCATCCGCTTCACTGAGCGCCGCGCGCCCCTGGCTTTGCGGCAGGTAGCGCCCGGTGATCTGCGCCAGCCCGGTTTCCGAGGACACGAATTGCACGACCCCCGCCCCGGTTTCTTCCTTGCCGATAGAAAGCGCCATGCGCTGCACGATCAGGCCAAGCCCCGCATCGGCGGGCGCGCCTTGCGCCTGGCGCAGAAGCCGGGCAGACGTGCCTTCCCAGGCCCGCGCCATGGAGCGCAGCACCTCGGTCAGCTGCGTGCCCACGTCCTGCGGGAAGGGTTCATCCATCTCGTCCTCGAAATGCGCCAGCGCAATGCGCGGCGTGATCGGGTCGGAAAAGAGATCCTCGTCGAGGCGCAGCACGTCGACCGCGTAGGAGCGGATGAAGGACAGGTAAAGCTGGTCGGCGGCGGATTGCCCATGCTCGGAGGCGATACGGGCGGCCACCGCGTCATTCATGCCGATATTGAGGATCGTGCCGGGCCCGCCCCAGTCGGCCGCCTGGCTGGAAGAGCGCACCGAGAGCAGGTCGCCGTCGGCGAAAATGTGGGTGAGTTTCTGGACATCGGGCACGCGCCCCTGGGCCAGTCCGCGCACGGTGTCGAAGGAAAGCGCAACCGAGAGCGGCACCGGCAGGTCGAGCCGCACAAGTCGCTGCAGGCACTTGGCGCGATTGCCGTGCATGTCCTTCGTGATCGGCGCTGTGGGCGTGATCTGGACGATATCGGGGTGCTGGGGCATCTTTTCGCGCTCGCAGAAAAACGGATGCGGGGACCATACAGCGGAATTTGCGCGGGTCCAGTGCAGTATGAGGGTCAGCCCTCTTTCGCCGCGTGCTGTCGCCCGCGGCGACCCGCGCGATCCGTGCCGGATCGCGGGTCATTTTCCGCGGCGGAAAATGCCCGGGGGCGCTGCCCCCGGACCCCCGGGATATTTTTGGAACAATGAGGGCGGGGTCAGCCTTCGATCCGCGAGAGGTCGGCGATCCGGGCGCAGCTTGCGGTGATCTCGTGCAGCAGGTTGAGGCGATTGCGGCGCAGGATCTCGTTCTCGTCATTGACCTGCACCGCCTCGAAGAATGCGTCGATCGGAGCGCGCAGGCCCGCCATCACCGCCATAGCGGCCGGGAAATCATCGGATTCCAGTGCGGGGGCGATAGCCTGACCTGCCTCGGACAGGGCAGCGAAAAGCGCTTTCTCCTCGGTCGTCTCGGCGAATTTCACGTCCGCGCCGAAGCGGTACTCGACCCCGTCCTTGGCTTCGGCCTGGGCAAGGATATTGGCCGCGCGCTTGTAGCCTTGCAGCAGGTTCGCGCCATCTTCGGACCCCAGGAAGGCCGACAGCGCCTCGGCCCGGCGCACGAGGCGTGCGAGGTCATCGGCGCCGGGCAGGGCCAGGCAGGCGTCGATCACGTCGTGGCGGATGCCTTCGCCCTTGAGATGCACCTTGAGCCGGTCATGGATGAAGCGCAGCAGGTCGTCTGAGGCGTCGGGCACCTTGTTTTCCAGCGCCAGCACGTCTTCGTGCAGGTCATCGAGACGATCCTTCAACGCATGGAAGGCCCCGCCGAAGACGCCATGTTCCGCGATTTCGCCCAGGAGCGCTTCGAGCGTGTCCTCATCCAGTGCCGCGTTCACCGCCGCCTCGATACGCACGAGCTGCGCGTCGATGAAGCGGTCGAGCGGCAAGCTCAGCCCGTTCGTAAGCACCAGGCGGATGACGCCAAGGGCCGCGCGGCGGAGCGCATAAGGGTCCTTGGAACCGGTGGGCTTTTCGTCAATGGCCCAGAAGCCCGCCAACGTGTCGAGCTTGTCGGCAAGGGCCACGGCGACCGACAGGGGCGCGGTCGGCACATCGTCCGAGGGCCCGAGCGGCGAGTAATGGTCCTGCGCGGCGGCGGCCACTTCGGCGGGATAGCCCGCGGCAGAGGCATAGTAGCGGCCCATCAGGCCCTGAAGCTCGGGGAATTCGTAAACCATCTCCGAGCTGAGATCGGCCTTGGCGATCCTGGCGGCGGTTTCGGCCTGGTCGGGATCGGCCCCCAGGGCGGGCGCCAGGTCGCGGGCCAGGGCCGCGATGCGGTCAATCCGGGCGGCCTGGGTGCCAAGCCGGTTGTGGAAGGTCACGTTTTCAAGGCTCCGCGTCCATTGCGCGATATCGGCCCTGGCCACGCGCAGGTCGTTTTCCCAGAAGAACTTGGCATCTGACAGGCGGGCGGCCAGAACCTTGCCATTGCCCGCAAGGATCGTGGCGCCGTGATCGGCGGTTTCGCGGTTGGCCACCGTGATGAAACGCTCGATGCGCCCCGTCGCGGGATTGCGGACCGAGAAGAACTTCTGGTGCTCGCGCATCGAGGTCTGCAGCACCTCGGGCGGCAGGGCGAGGAAATCGGCCCCGATCTCGCCCATCAGCACCACGGGCCATTCGACCAGCCCCGCGACCTCGGCCAGAAGGCCCTTGTCCTCGACCACTTCCAGCCCGGCGGCAAAAGCCATGTTGGTGGCGTCGTGCCAGATATGATCGGCCCGTTCTTCTGCTGAAAGCACAACATGGGCCTTCTTGAGCTTGGCGGCGTAGTCGTCGAAGCCGGACACGGAAAAGCGGCCCGGTGCCATGAAGCGGTGACCTTCGGTGGTGTCGCCGGTGGCAAGGCCATCGACGTCGAAGGGCACCATGCGCGCGCCGGCCTCATCCGACAGGATGCACAGGATCGAGTGCAGCGGGCGCACCCAGCGCAGCGGCCCTGCCCCCCAGCGCATGGACTTGGGCCAGGGGAAGTTGCGGATCGTGGCGGGAATGACCTCGGCCAGGATGTCTTCGGCGGGCCGGCCCGGCTTCACGATGGTGGCGAAATAGGTCTGGCCCTTCTTGTCGTCGCGAAGCTCCAGCTGGTCCTTGGTCAGGCCGGTCGCGCGCAGGAAGCCTTCCAGTGCTTTTTCCGGCGCATCGGCGCGCGGCCCCTTGCGTTCTTCGCTGAGCGTGGGGCTTTCAGCCGACAGGCCTTCCAGCGCCAGCACCAGGCGGCGCGGCGTGGAAAAGGCACCGGCACCTGCATATGTCAGGCCCGCCTCGACCAGCCCGTCGGTGACCAGTTTCTTCAGGTCCTCGGCAGCGCGGGCCTGCATCCGCGCGGGGATTTCCTCACTGAACAGTTCCAGCAGAAGATCGGGCATATCAGTTCCTCTCGGGCGCGGGCGGGCAGCCTGCCGGGGCAGGGTCGCCGTCATAGACCGCTTCCCCGCAATGGTTGATCTGGTGCCAGGCAAAGCCCCGGCCATCCTCGGTGACCAGCACGATGCGGTCGAAGCCAAAGACGAAGTTTTCTTCGCCAAGGAAGGCCATCGCGCGGCCGTCCTCCATCGCCTGCGTCAGCGCGCCCGCGTCGTAGCAGTCGAACCAGCCCGGGGTGTTGAGCGGGGTCGCCCCCTCATAGGGCTCGTAGGTCTCGCTCATCATCGCGAGGCTGAGCGGCGTGGTGAAACAGGCGCGAAAGCGCAGGGGCGAGGTGTCGGCGTCGATGGCCTGAAGGTCCGCGACCGGCAGCGGATCGGCCACGCCATCGAAGGTGGTGGCGCGGATCGTCAGCGCCCCGGCCGAGACGGGTTCGTAATAGGCATAGTTCTCGGTCCACCACAGCAGACCGCCGGCAACAACGCCCGACAGAACGATGAGAGAAGCCACGATCTTGCCCTTGTTCATGACGCGCCGCCGTTTTCCGGGGCAAAGCCCCCAGCCCCGGTCTGCACGAAGGCATCGGCACATTTCTTGGCCAGCGCCCGGACGCGACCGATATAGGCCTGGCGCTCGGTGACCGAGATCACGCCGCGCGCGTCCAGCAGGTTGAAGAGGTGGCTGGCCTTGATGCACTGGTCATAGGCCGGGTGCGCCATGATGATGCGCTTGCCGGTCTTGGGGTCTTCGTGCGGATGGGCCAGGATCGCTTCGCATTCGGCTTCGGCATCCTCGAAGTGGCGCAGAAGGATATCCGTCTCGGCGGTGTCGAAGTTGAAACGGCTGTATTCTTCCTCGGTCTGGCGGAACACGTCGCCATAGGTCAGCGCAATGGGCGCGTCGGGGTCGTTGAAGGGCATGTCCATCACGTGATCGACGCCCAGCACATACATCGCCAGCCGTTCCAGCCCGTAGGTCAGCTCGCCCGAGACCGGCCGGCAGTCATGGCCACCCACCTGCTGGAAATAGGTGAACTGGCTGACTTCCATGCCGTCGCACCAGACCTCCCAGCCCAGGCCCCAGGCGCCGAGTGTGGGGCTTTCCCAGTCATCCTCGACGAAGCGGATGTCGTGCAGGGCCATGTCGATCCCGATCGCTTCGAGCGAGCCGAGATAAAGCGCCTGAAGATCGGGCGGGCTCGGCTTGATCAACACCTGGTACTGGTAATAGTGCTGCAGCCGGTTCGGGTTCTCGCCGTAGCGCCCGTCCGTGGGGCGGCGCGAGGGCTGCACATAGGCTGCGGCCCAGGGCTGAGAGCCGAGGCTGCGCAGCGTCGTGGCCGGGTGGAAGGTGCCTGCGCCCACTTCCATGTCATAGGGCTGCATGATCGCACAGCCCTTGCCAGCCCAATAGGCCTGGAGCCGCAGGATGATCTCCTGAAAACTGCGCGGTTGCGTGCTGGTCTGGGCCATGGTTCTTCCCCGGGTCATGCAAGGCAGGGGTTCAATAGTAGCCCCCCCGGTGATGGTCAATTGGCCGAAGGCGGATATTTATGGTGCATCGGCTGTTCTGTCTGATAGTTTGCCGCCGATAAGGAACGGGCGAAGCCCGCAGGAAACATGGGGTTGAAGGAATGCAATTGGCCGCAAGCCGAATTTTTTTGTCACTTTTCCTCGTACTTGGTCTGGCCCTGTTTACGGGCACCGCTGCACAGGCGCAGGACCGGGTCTGGATCCAGATGGAGGCGCATCCCGATCTGGCCACCGCTGAGGGCCGCGTGCGCGCCTATGCGCAAATCCTCGACGGGGTGAACGGGTATCGCCTGCGCACGGGCTGGTATGCCATCGCGCTTGGGCCGTATAACCCCGCTGACGGGGAAAGGTTCCTCAACCAGCTGCGCGCGCAGGGCGCGATCCCGGGTGACAGCTACCTGGCCGAAGCCGAAATCTACCAGCAGCAGTTCTTCCCCATCGGCTCGAACTCGCTGGAGGTGACGGTGCCGCAGGCCCCCGCCATCACCGAGACCGCGGAACCGGCCGCCCCCGCGATCCCCGAGGAAACCGTAGCCGAGGCGCGCGCCAGCGAGGCACAGCTTGACCGCCCGGGCCGCGAGGCGCTGCAAATCGCGCTGCAATGGTTCGGCTTCTACAACTCCGGCATCGACGGGGCGTTCGGCCCCGGCACCCGTGGCGCAATGTCGGCCTGGCAGGCGGCACGGGGTTTCGAGGAAACCGGGGTTCTGACCACCCGGCAGCGGGCGCTGCTGATGGACAGCTACCAGGGCGAGCTTGACGCGCTTGGCATGCGGACCGTGCGCGACGAGCGGGCGGGCATCGAGATCGACCTGCCGCTGGCGATGGTCGAATTCGCCCGCTACGAGTTCCCCTTCGCCCAGTTCGACCCCGTTGACGGGTCCGGGGTGCAGGTGCTGCTGATCAGCCAGGAAGGCAGCGAAGCCACGCTTGGCGGGCTTTACGAGATCATGCAGACGCTCGAAATCGTGCCGCTGGAAGGCGAGCGCAACCGCCGGTCCTCCAGCTTCGTTCTGACGGGACAGTCCGACAGCCTGCGCAGTCACACCGTGGCGCGGCTGGAGGACGGCCAGATCAAGGGCTTCACCCTGGTCTGGACGCCCGAGCGTGACGCGCAGATGGCCCGGGTGCTGGAGATGATGGAAGACAGCTTCTCGACCTATGGCGGCACGTTGGACCCTGGCGCGGTCGACCCCGGCATGGAGCAGGGCGTGAACCTGATGGCCGGTCTTGAGGTGCGCCAGCCCGACCGGGCGCGCACCGGGTTCTACATCGACGGAACCGGCGCGGTGCTGACCACCGCCGAGGCGGTCCAGGCCTGCACGCGGGTTCTGGTCAATGACCGTTACGAGATGGAAGTGATCCATTCCGACGCGGCCCTTGGCCTCGCCGTGCTGCGCCCGACGCAGGCGCTTGCGCCGTCGACCTATGCGGGCTTCCTGTCGACCCCGGCCCGTCTGCGCACCGGCGTTGCCGTGGCAGGCTTCCCCTATGACGGGACGCTTGGCGCGGCTTCTCTGAACTTCGGCACGCTCGCCGATCTTCAGGGGCTGAACGGCGAGGATACGCTGGCGCGGCTGGAACTGGATGTGGAGCCGTCCGAGGCGGGTGCGCCCGTGCTGGATGCCACCGGTGCCGTCGTGGGCATGATCCTGCCCGAACCCGACATGGGCCGCGCCCTGCCCGACGGCGTGACCTTCGCCCTGCGCGGCGACCGCATGGCCGAGTTCCTGGGCCAGGCGGGCGTGGGGCTGACCAGCGCCCCGGTGACCGCCGAGCCACTGACGCGCAACGCGCTGGCCCGCTACGGCAGCGACCTGGCGGTTCTGGTGACCTGCTGGAACTGAGCCGGGGCCATAGCTGAACAGGGGGCGGTCCGGTTTCGGGCCGCCCTTTTTCATGCGCCGGGACTGCCGGGGTCAGCCGCGCCAGAACTGGGTGGTGAAGAGCACGAAGACCGCCATCAACTCCAGCCGGCCGATTAGCATCGACACGGTCAGGATCCACTTGGCGGTATCGTTGAGATTGGTGAAGGTCCCCGCAGGCCCGATCTCGGGCCCGAGGCCCGGGCCGATATTGGCCAGCGCCGTCGCTGCCCCCGACACCGAGGTCACGAAATCGAGCCCGGTCAGCGCCAGCAGGATCGAGACAACGCCGAAGCTGACGAAGAACATCACGAAGAAGGCCATGACCGAGGACAACACTTCCTCGCTGACCTTGCGGCCCTCGTAGCGCGGTTCGAACACGCCGTGCGGGGCGTAAAGCCTGCGCAACTGCGTCGAGATCGACGCTAGCAGCAACTGGTAGCGGAAGACCTTGATGGAGCAGGCGGTCGAGCCCGCGCAGCCGCCGATGAGGCCGATGAAGAAGAAGACCACCACCGCGATGGCCCCCCATTCCTGGTAATCGACACTGGCATAGCCGGTGCCCGAGATGATCGAGGTGACGTTGAAGATCGCCTCTCGGAACCCGTGTTCGAGGTGGTCGCCATTGACCACCAGGCGATAGATCGAGAAGAACACGACAAGGGTCAGGATCGTCGCGAGATAGGCGCGCACCTGGGTATCGACGAAGATCGGCCGCGCGCTGCCCGCCAGAAGCTGCACGAAACGCACGAAGGGCAGGCTGGCCAGGATCATGAAGATCGAAGCCGCGTATTCCATCGGCCCCTGGAACGCGCCGAAGGACTGGTCGGTCGTCGAAAACCCGCCGGTCGACACGGTGGTCATGGAATGCACGATGGCCTCGAAGGCCGACATGCCAAGCGCGGCGTAGGTAATGGCGCAGATCACCGTCAGGCCCAGGTAGATCACCGAAATCTGCTGCGCGATCTCACCTGCCCGGGGCAGGATCTTGCCCATCGTGTCGAAGGCTTCCGATTTGAAGATCTGCATGCCGCCCACGCGCAGTTCGGGCAGGAAGACCATCGCCACGACAATGATCCCGACGCCGCCGAACCATTGCAGCATGCCGCGCCACATCAGGATGCCCTCGGGCCGCGTGTCGAGCCCGGTCAGCACGGTCGAGCCCGTGGTTGTCATGCCCGACATCGCCTCGAACAGCGCATCGACGAAAAGCTCGCCCCCTTCGCCGAACATGAAGGGCAGCGCGCCGAACAGCGGCAGCGCCGTCCACACGCCGGTGGTCAGAAGAAAGGTCTGCTGGATGCTGAGCCTCTGACCCACCCCGTTGGCGCAGGCCAGCGCCACGAGGCCTCCGGTCAGCGCGGTGATGATCGCGCTTTCGAAGAAGGCGGGCCAATGACCGTTGTCGTAATAGATATCGACCGCCATGGGCACCAGCATGGTCAGCCCAAGCACGAGGACGAGGAGTCCGGTCACATATCCGACGGGCCTGATGTCATACATGGGGCGAACCGTTGGCCTGCACCGCTGCCCCTGTCAACCGCCCATAATGCGGGCGGCAGGACGGATGCGCCGGGCGGCGCACCCGGTCAAGCCGGTCTCAGATATAGAGGATGTCGCGGAAGACGTGGCGATAGATATCGTCGCGCATCAGCCCCATCTCGGCCAGTTCGGCATCGGATTTCGCCTCCAGGCGCTCGATCTCGCCCATGCGCGACCGGGCCACGGTATAGGCGGTCATGCCACGAGCAAAGCTGGATCCGATCCGGGCCAGACCGGCGCGCAGGGCGGAAAAGAGGCCGGAAAAGAGGCCGGCAGGTGCGTGCGAAAACTCAACAGAAGCCATGTGCTGTCCTTTCGGTAGAAGGTTGGCTTCCTCCCTTGCCGAAAAAGGTAGACCCTGCTGACCTATAAGCCAAATGCCGATCTGGAAGCCCCGCCTTGCACGGGGCGCAGGGCTCAGCCCACGTGGAAGAGCGTCTGGAAGAGCTTGGGATCAAGGCTCTGCGCCGCGAAGGTCTCGCCCTCGGTCAGCACGCTGACGGCATCGTGGCTGTGCAGGCTTTCCTGGTGGCTGGCCACGACGCGGAAATCACCCACTCGTGGCTCGTCATGCAGGGCCTGCGCAAAGAGCCGCGCGGCGTCTTCCACGAAGATCGGGTTGGCGGCGTTGAGTTCTGCAAAGGCCTGCTCGTCCTCGCGCTTGACCATCACCTGGGTCTCCGTGGGCACCGCCTTGCGGGCCAGTTCCACCAGGTCCTCGAACCACAGGCAGGCACCGCCTTCGGCCAGTTCGACCGAGATGCGCGCGACCGAGCGCTGCGAATGCGGCGTGGCCAGCTGGCCCCGCGTTTCGCGGGCGTGCTCGCTCAGCTCCAGCGAACAGGGGCAGGTCGAACTGTAGACATAGTCGAGATGCATGATCTTGCGGCGGGTGCCACCCTGCTCGATCAATTCAAGCGCGATGTCGTAATACTGGTAGCCCGACAGGCCCGAGCGCAGGCTTTCGATCTTCATGGGGAAGGAAAAACGCATCTGGATGCGCGCGTCGAAGCTTTCGAGGTCGGACTTGTAGGCATCGAGCGCGGCCTCCATCACCTCGAAGCTGAAGGTGCGTTCGGCATGCTGGTAGAAGCTGCGCATGATGCGCGACATGTTGATGCCCTTCTTCTCGGCCTCCAGGCTCACCGTGCCGGTGACCGAGGTTTCGAGCGTGAGGTCGCCATTGTCGCGGGTGTGGTAGCGGATGGGCAGACGGAAATTGGAAATGCCAACGTGCTGGATCACCCGCTTTTGCCCCTTGATCAGCGACGCGGGGCCGTTCTGAAGGTCGGGCAGGCCCGCCTTGTAATCGGCATCGGCGGTGAAATCATGCGGGTAGTCGCGGCGAAAGACCGGGTAATCTGGCGTATTGCGCAGCAGGCGGCGGGCCTCGGGGTCGAGCGCGGCAAGCTCCGCTTCGGAGGCCGAGCGCGCCCAGGCCTTCAGCACCTTGAGCGCCTGTGCCGCTTCCTCGCTGTCCGGCGCGATGCCGTTATCCTTGATGCGCAGGTTCATGTCGCTGCCTTCCCCGGGGGTCGAGACTGCCAATATGGGCCAGCCCCACCCGCTTTCCAAGTTGTTCCAACATATCAGATACGCAGGCGGGCGTCAGACGGATCATTTCAAAACGGCACGATTGCGCCCGGCTGCGTCTTTCCGGGCGGCCCTCACGGGCGGTTGCAATTTTCTTGCAAAGAAAATTGACAAATCCCGTCCACGGGATTTGCCCCCCGCTCAGCCCGCGCGGTAGCGGCTGACGAAGTTGCGCAGCACCCGTTCGGGCACGGTGATCTCTTCGGCAAGGCAGGCGGCGGTCAGGCTGTCGGCCTCGTCGGGGTGGAAATAGCCCTTGCCGCTGTAAATGCGGATCCGGGTGGCAAAGCTTTGCCCGTCCGCCTCGGGGTGGAACTGGGTGGCGTAGACGTTCTGCCCGTAGCGGATCATCTGGAAGGGGCAGCTTTCGGCCGCCGCAAGATGCACCGCGCCGGGGGGCAGGGCCTGCACAGCCTCCTTGTGGCCCACCAGGGCGCGGAAGGTCCGGGGCAACCCGTCGAACAGCGGATCGGCAGCGCCTTCGTCAGACAAGGTGCAATCCACCCCGCCGATGGCCTCGCCATAGCGCGCCTTGCTGACCTCGCCGCCCAGGTGATGGGCCAGGATGCCAAGCCCGTAACAGCAGCCCATGAAGGGCACGTCGCCCTCGGTGATGCGTGGCATCAGGCCGAGGATTTCCGCCTCGATCTTGGCTTCCTGCGGGGTCTTGTCCTCGGGCGCGTCCGACACGCAGCCGGGCCCGCCCCCAACGATGACGCCCGAATAATCAGCCAGCACCAGACCGCCGGGAAGGTCACGCTGGTCGAGCCGGATGCGATGCACCTCGTCCGGCGACAGCCCGCCCTTGGCGAGGAAGCTGTTGAATTCCTCGTCGGCGGCCTCGTCCTCGGGGCGCAGTTGCAGGATCAGAAAGGGTTTCATGCTGCCCGTTCTAACGCAGGTTTCAGGTCCTTCGCCATGCGGTAATTGTGCAAGGTCACGCCGTGGCGCGTGACGTCCTGCCTTGGACCGTCCTGCCAGCCCTGTTTCAGGAAGAACCGGCGGGCAAGCACACTGGCATCGGTGCTGAGCCGGTCGAGCCCCTGCCGCAGGGCGCAGCGTTCCAAAAGGCCACAGAGCATCGCCGCGACCCCCTGCCCCTGCCAGTCGGGCGAAACATAGGCGAGGTCGAGATAGCCTGTTCCGGGCAGTAGCGTCATGAACCCGGCGGGGTCCCTGCCCGCCCAGGCCACCAGCGTCACGGTCCTGGTCAGCCGCGCGTCCCAGTCCGGCCCCCGCAGGGGCGCAGGGCTCCAGGCCACACGTTGCGCTTCATCATAGGCCCCAACCGTGCCCTCGTGCACCGCACGGTGGAGGACCTGCCCCAGCAGATCGCCCTCGCCTGCCCGGAAGCGGCGGATCGTGATCTCGCTCATCGCGCAGCGGCCAGCGCCTGGCCCAGGTCCGCGATGAGATCATCTGCATCTTCCAGCCCGATGGACAGCCGCAAGAGACCGTCGGAGATGCCAAGGCCTGCGCGCTGCTCCGGCGTCAGGCGTTGGTGCGTCGTGGTTGCAGGATGGGTGATGATCGACTTGGCATCGCCGAGATTGTTGGAAATCACGATGATCCGAAGGGCATTGAGCAGCTTGAACGCGGCGGCCTTGCCGCCTTCAAGCTCCAGCGCGACCATCGTGCCGCCGGCCTCCATCTGGGCACGGGCCAGCCCGTGTTGCGGGTGATCGGACAGGAACGGGTGGATGACGCGGGCCAGCCCGGGCTGGCCTTGCAGCGCGGTGGCCACCTTCAGCGCGCTGTGGGCCTGGGCGCGCACGCGCAGGTCCATCGTTTCCAGCGACTTCAGCATGACCCAGGCATTGAAGGGCGAAAGCGATCCGCCGGTGTGCTTCATGTAAGGCTCCACCACCTTGCGGATGAACTGGCGGGTGCCGCAGATGACGCCGCCCAGGCAGCGCCCCTGCCCGTCGATATGCTTGGTTGCGGAATAGACGATGACATCGGCACCCAGATCGCCCGAGCGTTGCAGAACCGGCGTGGCAAAGACGTTATCGACCACGACAAGCGCGCCCACGGCATGGGCGAGATCGCTGACCGCGCGGATGTCGATCACTTCCAGCGTCGGGGTCGACATCGACTCGAAGAAGACGGCCTTGGTGTCGGGCCGGATCGCCGCGCGCCACTGGTCCAGATCGGTCCCATCGACGAAGGTGACCTCGACTCCGTAGCGGGTCAGCACCTCTTCGAGGATGTAGAGGCAGGACCCGAAGAGCGCGCGTGCCGAGACGACGTGATCGCCCGCGCGCAGCATGGAGGTCAGCGCGCCATTCACGGCGGCCATGCCGCTGGCGGTGGCGAAGGCGTCTTCTGTGCCCTCCAGCGCCGCGATGCGTTCCTCGAACATGCGCACGGTGGGGTTGCCGTAGCGGGCATAGATGAACTCGTCATCGCCGGATTCGATGAACCGCGCCTCGGCCTGCTCGGCGGTCTCGTAGACGAAGCCCTGGGTGAGGAAGATCGCCTCGCTCACCTCTCCGTACTGGCTGCGGCGGGTGCCGCCATGAACGGCGCGGGTGCGGGGCTTGGCGTCGGCGGGAAGCTGTTTGGGGCCCAAACTCATTCTGTCTCTCTCGTCTCCTGGTGGCCCGGGGCAAGAAAAAACCCCGAACCGGTCAACGGTCGGGGGCAAGAGCCGATACTGGCGCTGCTCGACCTCTTTAGCGGCTTGTTTAACGTGGCCCGCAATCCGGTGAACAAATCGCCACGATGGGCACCCGATACGCCAGCCCGGCCCGGCTGGCAAGGGCTTTCGACATCGCCGGGCCGGCGCAGGTGGCGTTGCGAAAGGCGTGACAAGCCCGACCCGGACCGATTATGCACATCCCCGACGATCCGGGCTGAGGCCCGGTCAAGGATGACAGATCAAGGCGATTTCACATGGCAGACCTTTTTACCATCGAGAACCTCGGCAACCTCGTCATGCTGTGCTTTTTGCAGGCGGTCCTGGGCTTCGACAACCTTCTCTCCATCTCGATCGAGAGCCAGCGCGCACCCGCGGCCCAACAGAAATCGGTGCGTTTCTGGGGCATCATCATCGCCGTGGCGCTGCGGGTCGTGCTGCTCTTTACCATGATCCAGCTGATCGAGCGGCTGTCCGAACCCTTCTTCGTCTTCGACTGGACCGGGGTGCTGGAAGGCGGGGTGAACTTCGCGACCTGCGTGTTCGTCTTCGGGGGCGTCTTCATCATGTACACGGCCGTCAAGGAAATCGGACACCTTCTGTCGATGCATGATTTCGACCATGAAGGGGCTGAAAAGTCCGGAAAATCCGCCGTTCAGGTGGTGACGCTGATCGTACTGATGAACCTGATCTTCAGCTTCGACTCGGTCCTGTCTGCACTGGCCATCACCGATGTGTTCCCGGTTCTCGCCGCCGCGATCCTGATTTCGGGTGGGGCGATGCTGTTGCTGGCAGACGGCGTGACCGCCTTCATCGAAAAGAACCGGATGTACGAGGTTCTGGGTCTCTTCATCCTGCTGATCGTGGGCGTCGTGCTGCTTGGCGAGGCGGGTGTGGCTGCCGAACATGCCACCCACGATCCGGCCATGGCCATCCACATCTTCGGCTACGCGCTGATCCCGATGTCCAAGACCACTTTCTACTTCGCGGTCGTCGTGCTCTTTGCCGTGGAATTCCTGCAAACCGGCTACAAGCGCAAGCTGGACGCCGAGCGCGCGCGCGGCGCGCAGGCGGAAACCGTCCCGGTGCACGATTCCCGTCACTGACATCTGGTTTTTGCGCCCCGGCGTGCTTATCCTCTTGCTGTCGAAAGGGGTTGTGCATGAGTTCCAATGGTTTGCAGGGAGTCGCCTTCGTTGCGCTCGTGGTCATTATCGTGATGGCCATCTTCGGTGGTTTCGGGGCGGTCTGAGATGGGCAAGAGATATGGCGGAAAGTTCAGCCCGGACCCGGCCAGCACCGAGGTGACAGCCCCCGAGGCCCCCACGGTCGAGGCCAGCTTTCGGGGCCGCGCGCCCGCGCGCTACGGCGCGCGCATCAACATCCTTTTCATCCTGCCGCTGCTGGTGATGGCCACGGTCTTTTTCCAGCCTGTCACCGAGATGATCACCGATATCGCGGGGGGGGCCGTTCTGTTGCTGGCGGCGTGGCTTCTGCGCGACGGGGTTCGGGCCGAGGACGCATATAACGAACGCAAGGTGGCCCGCCGCCCGGCGATCCCGCGCAAGATCTTTTCCTCGGTGCTGACCGGGGTAGGCGTGGGCCTGCTGATCTTCGGCGGCCAGTGGACGGTGTTGAACGCGAGCCTCGTGGGCGTGCTGGCGGCAGCGCTTCACGCCTTCGCCTTCGGGATCGACCCTTTGCGCGACAAGGGGCTGGAGGGTGTCGACCATTTCCAGACCGACCGCGTGGCGCGCAAGATCGAAGAGGCCGAGGCCATGCTGTCGGCAATGTCGGATGCCATCCTGAGGGCGGGCGACCGGCAGCTGGAAACCCGCGTCGAAAGCTTTCAGGCCACCGCACGCGAGATGTTCCGCACCGTCGAGGAAGACCCGCGCGACCTGACCCAGGCCCGCAAGTACCTGACCGTCTATCTCAAGGGAGCCCGCGACGCGACGGTCAAGTTCGCCGATCTTTACGCGCGCGACCGCGACCCGGCCGTGCGCACCGATTACGTCGCCCTTCTGGACGACCTTGAAACCAATTTCGCCGCTCGCACCAAGCGCCTTCTGGTGACAGACCGCAGCGATCTCGATGTCGAGATCGAGGTGCTTCGCGACCGGCTGAACCGTGATAATCTGCATATTGAGACATAAGGACCATCACCCATGAGCGATACGATCCGTCAACAGGCCGAAGCCGCCGCGCAGCTGGTCGATGAAATCAATGCCGTCGTGCTGCCCGAGCCGTCGACCGAGCTTGTGCCGCTGGCCGAGGCTTCGGCCCCCACGGCCGAGGAAATCCGCACCCGGATGGCCGAACTCGACATGACCGACACCAATTCCATCGTCACCTTCGGCTCGAACGCACAGGCCGAATTGCAGACGATCAGCCAGGCCATGCTCGATGGTGTGAAGAACAAGGATGTGGGCCCGGCGGGCAACTCCTTGCGCGAAATCGTGGGCACGATCCGGGGCTTTTCCGTCGACGAGCTTGATCCGGGCCGCAAGCGCAGCTGGTGGGAGCGGCTCTTCCGCAAAGCCAAGCCGGTGCATGACTTCATCGCGCGCTACGAGGATGTGCAGGGCCAGATCGACCGGATTACCGACGAACTGCTGGCTCATGAACACACGCTGATGAAGGACATCAAGTCGCTCGATCAGCTGTATGACAAGACCCTGAACTTCTACGACGAACTGGCGCTTTACATCGCGGCAGGCGAAGAGAAGCTGAAGGAGCTGGACGAGGAAACCATCCCGGCGAAAGAGGCCGAGGTGGCCGCTGCGCCGGAAAACGAGCAGGTGATGAAGGCGCAGGAACTGCGCGACCTGCGCGCTGCGCGCGACGACCTGGAACGCCGGGTCCATGACCTCAAGCTCACCCGGCAGGTGACGATGCAGTCACTGCCCTCGATCCGGCTGGTGCAGGAAAACGACAAGTCGCTGGTCACCAAGATCAACTCCACCCTCGTCAACACCGTGCCACTGTGGGAAACCCAACTGGCGCAGGCGCTGACCATCCAGCGCTCGACGCAGGCCGCGCAGGCGGTGCGCGAGGCCAATGACCTGACCAATGAACTGCTCAAGTCGAATGCCGCAAACCTGCGCGAATCCAACAAGATGGTGCGCGAGGAAATGGAACGTGGTGTCTTCGACATCGAAGCCGTAAAGCAGGCCAATGCCGATCTCATCGCCACCATCGAGGAAAGCCTTGCGATCGCCGACGAAGGCAAGCGCCGCCGCGCCGAGGCCGAGGCGGAGATGATCAAGATGGAACACGAGCTGCGCGACACGCTGGCTTCGGCCACGGCGCGCCGCGACGGGGTTGGCGACAACGTGGGCACCGCGGTGCCGCCGCAAGGCTGACAGGACAGGAGGCACGCGCGCCCATGCGCAAGGCCCACATCGCATCCCTGGCAGTGGCCGCCCTGGCGGCCCTGTCGGCCTGCGAACAGGTTTCTCCGCCCCCGTCCACGGGCGGCGGCGGGCCTGTCGTGGCGCCGCCTTCGGTCGAGCCATCTGCCGAGAGCCTGGCCTATGCGCGCTACTACGCAGGCGTGCAGCAGCGGCTTTTGACCCAGGGGCTCCTGCGCACCGATGGCGGCGGGCCCGACACGCCGATCATCGCGCGCAACCTGGTGGCCAATTTCGAGCGCATCGCGCTTTACAACGAATACACCCTGTCGGGCGGGCGCTTCGTGGCGCAGCAGACGCCCGCGACGCTGCGCCGGTGGGAACGCCCCGTGCGCTTGCAAGCGCATTTCGGCGCGTCGGTGCCAGAGGACACGCGGGACAGGGATCGGGCGGAACTGGCGCGCTATGCCGACCGGCTGTCGGGCGCGACCGGGCATTCCATCCGCGCCGTGGGCTCGGGTGGCAATTTCCACGTGCTCTATCTCAACCGGGACGAGCAGCGCGCCGCAGGCCCCCTGCTGCGCCGGATCATGCCCAATATTTCCGAGGGCACGATCCGCGAGATCACCAGCCTGCCCCGGCACGAGTTCTGCGCGGTCTACTCGATTTCCAATGCCGACGCCCCGAATGTCTATGTCTCGGCCATCGCCTTCGTGCGCACCGAGCATCCCGACCTTCTGCGCCGCTCCTGCGTGCACGAGGAAGTGGCCCAGGGGCTTGGCCTGCCCAATGACAGCCCGGTGGCGCGCCCCTCGATCTTCAACGACGACGAAGAGTTCGCCCTGCTGACCACCCATGACGAGATGCTGCTGCGCATGCTCTACGATTCCCGGCTCCGCCCCGGCATGACCCCCGACGAGGCCCGTCCGACGCTGCAAGTGCTTGCAGACGGGCTGCTCGGTGGGCCAAGCTGACCGCAGCGGTCTGATTTTCAAAGGAGGACCACATGTCCATTTTCGATTTCCTCTCCGGCCAGTTCATTGATGTCATCCACTGGACCGACGACACCCGCGACACGATGGTCTGGCGCTTCGAACGCCATGGCCACGAGATCAAGTACGGCGCCAAGCTGACGGTGCGTGAGGGCCAGACCGCGGTGTTCATCCACGAGGGCCAGCTGGCCGACGTGTTCACCCCCGGCCTCTACATGCTCGAAACCAACAACATGCCGATCATGACCAGCCTTCAGCACTGGTCCCACGGCTTCCAGTCGCCCTTCAAGTCCGAAATCTACTTCGTCTCGACCAACCGCTTCACCGACCTCAAGTGGGGCACCAAGAACCCGATCATGCTGCGCGACCCGGAATTCGGGCCGACCCGCATCCGCGCCTATGGCACCTATACCGTCAAGGTGAAGGACGCAGGCCGCTTCATGACCGAGATCGTGGGCACCGATGGCGAATTCACCACCGACGAGGTCACCTCGCAGATCCGCAACATCATCGTGCAGGAGTTTTCCCGCGTGATCGGCGGCTCGGGCATCCCGGTGCTGGACATGGCGGGCAATACCCACGACCTGGGCCAGATCATGGCCGAGCGCATTTCGGCCACCATCGACCAGTATGGGCTGGAGCTGCCCGAGCTTTACATCGAGAACATCAGCCTGCCGCCCGCAGTGGAAGCCGCGCTCGACAAGCGCACCTCGATGGGCGTCGTGGGCGATCTGAACAAGTATACCCAGTTCTCGGCGGCCGAAGCGATGACCGCCGCCGCTTCGAACCCCGGTGGGGGAGAAGCCGCCGCTGGCATGGGGCTCGGCATGGGCATGGCCATGGCCAACCAGATGGCCAACGCGATGAACCCCGGTCCCTGGGGCGCCGCGCAGGCGCAACCGCAAGCGGCCGCCGTTCCGCCGCCGCCGCCGGTGGAACATGTCTGGCACACCGCCGAAAACGGCCAGACCAAGGGCCCCTTCTCCAAGGCTGACCTCGGCCGCATGGCCTCGGCGGGCGAGCTGAAGCGCGAAACCTATGTCTGGACCCAGGGGCAGGACGGCTGGAAGAAGGCCGAGGACGTGGCCGAACTGGCACAGCTCTTTACCGTCATGCCGCCGCCACCGCCCCCGGGCGTGTAAGGCGCGACGGAATTCCCGTCCGGCCCCGTGAAAGGGCCGGACGTTTTCATTTCAGAGGGACATCTCATGTCACAAAGCTCCGGTTATTCCCGCCTCCAGATCGCTCTTCACTGGCTCATCGCCCTGCTGATCGTCGCCGCCTGGGTCACCCATGACGCGATGGAGCAAGCCTTCGAAACCCGCCTGGAAACCGGAATCCTTTCACCCAACCCGCATGCCATCCTTGGCCTTGCGGTCTTTGTCCTGGTCCTGATCCGCATCGTGGTGCGCCATCGCCAAGGCGCACCGGGCCCGGTGCCCGGGTCCTCTCCCCTTGCCGCCGCCGCCGCGCATTGGGGGCACCGGCTGCTCTACGCACTGATGGTGCTGACCCCGATCGGAGGGGCGGTCACCTGGTTCGGCGGGATCGAGGCGCTTGGCGAAGGGCATGAGCTTCTGGGCAATGCGCTGATGATCGTGGCCCTTGGGCACGCGGTCGTGGCCATTGTTCACCAGCTGCTGCTGAAGGATGGAACCATGACGCGGATGACGCGCCCGGGGGCCTGATCGCCCCGGGCCGCCCATTGCGCTTGAAAACCGCCTTGCCGCGTCGGAAGATGGGGCAAGGATTCCCAAGCGATTTCAGACCAACATGAGCGATTTGCCCCCTGCCCCGCCCGGATCCGGGTCCAGCCCCGACCCGGACCGGCCCGAAACACCGCCCCCCGCCGCCAGCGAGGAGCACCGTTTCCCCTGCGACCAGTGCGGCGCCGATTTCCGCTTCGACCCCGAGGCGGGCAAGCTCATCTGCGACCATTGCGGCAACGAGAAGGATTACGAGGACGTCGACCTGCCCGAGATCCGCGAGATGGATTTCGAAGCGGCGCTGCGCTCGGGGCTCGATGCCGCCGAGATGGAAGAAACGCGCGTCACGGCCTGCCCCAATTGCGGCGCGCAAGTCGAAGTCAGTTCCGATATCCATTCCACCGAATGCCCCTTCTGCGCCACGCCCGTGGTGACCGACACCGGCACGCATCGCCATATCAAGCCCAAGGGCGTATTGCCCTTCCAGCTGGAAGAACGCGCCGCGCACAAGGCGATGACCGACTGGCTGGGGCGGCTGTGGTTCGCGCCGAGCGGTCTTAAGGAATACGCCCGCCAGGGCCGCCGGCTCGACGGGATTTACGTGCCCTACTGGACCTATGACGCGCAGACGCGCTCGACCTACCAGGGCCAGCGCGGCACGGTCTATTACGTCACCCGCACCGTGACCCGCGACGGCAAGCCTACCACCGTGCGCGAACAGCGCATCCGCTGGACCAATGTCTCGGGCCGCGTGGCCCGCTTCTTCGACGACATCCTGATCCTGGGCTCGCGCTCTTTGCCCAAGCGTTACACCGACGGGCTGGCGCCCTGGGACCTGGGCGCGCTGCAACCCTACCAGCCGCATTACCTGGCGGGGTTCCGGGCTGAGGGCTACACCGTCGATGTCGAGGAAGGTTTTGACGAGGCGCGCGAGGTGATGGACGCGCAGATCCGCCGCGACATCAATGCCGATATCGGCGGCGACCGCCAGCGCATCAGCCATGTCAACACCAACGTGTCCGAGATCACTTTCAAGCATGTTCTGCTGCCGGTGTGGATGGCGGCCTATCGCTACAAGGGCAAGAGCTATCGCTTCGTCGTGAACGGCCAGACCGGCCGGGTGCAGGGCGAACGGCCCTGGTCGGCGGTCAAGATCGCCATCGCCGTCATCATCGGTCTCGCGCTGGCGGCAGGCGCGGCCTATCTCTACTCGATGGCCCAGAAATGAGCGACGCCGAGGCCCTCTCGCGGATCCTTGCGGCGCGCTATTCCTGCCGCGCCTTCCGACCCGACCCGCTGCCCATGGCCCTCATCGAAGAGATCGTGGCCGAGGCCCGGAAAGTGCCAAGCTGGTGCAACGCCCAGCCCTGGCAGCTGGTGGTGACGAGCGCGCCCGAGACCGATCGCCTGCGCAGCGAACTGGCCCAGGAAATGACCCGCGCCAGCCACACCCCCGACATCCCCTTCCCCGAGCGCTATAGCGGCATCTACAAGGCGCGCCGGTCGACCTGCGGCTGGCAGCTCTACGATGCGGTTGGGGTTGAAAAGGGCGACCGCGACGGCTCGCACCGGCAGATGATGGAGAATTTCCGCTTTTTCGGGGCTCCGCATGTGGCGGTCCTGACCAGCGCGGCCGAGCTTGGCCCCTATGGTCTCGTCGATTGCGGCGGCTTCCTCAGCGCGCTGACGCTGGCCGCCGCCGCGCGCGGGGTCGCCACGATCCCGCAGGCCGCACTGGCCAGCCACGCGCCCTTCCTGCACCGCTTCTTCGAGTTGCCCCAGGAACGCACGGTCGTCTGCGTCGTCAGCTTGGGACGCGCCGATGAGGCGCATCCCGCCAACAGCTTCCGCACCGAGCGCGCAGAGATGGGTGAGGTCCTGCGTTGGCAGGGCTAGGGCGCAGCCAAAATTCCCACACGGAATTTTGACGGGATCCGCGCCGGATCCCGGGCCCCGCGCCCGGCCCTATCCCTTCTTCACGGCGATCTTGCGCGCCGCGGGGGCCTCCGGCGCGCTCTTGGCCACCGTGATCGTCAGGACCCCATCCTTCAGGTCCGCCCCCACCTTGCCCGCATCCGCATCGGGCGGCAGGCGGAAGCTGCGCGAGAAGGCCCCGTATTGCCGCTCGCTGAAATACCAGGTCTCGCCCGTTTTCTCGCGGCTGGATGTCTTCTCACCCTTCACGGTCAGCACGCCGTCATGCACGCTTACCTCGATATCCTTGTCCTCGACGCCGGGAAGCTCCAGCACCACCCGGTAGCTTGCCGCATCGACCGATGCCTCGGAAGCCGGGGCAAACCAGTCGGCAACCTGTCGGCCCATGGTGCGGAAAGGCTCGAAGACCGACGGCCATCCGCCCGATGTATGCGTTGTCTCAACCATTGCGCTTCTCCTTTCTCAGCCCTCGGGGGCATCCCCCCGACAGGGGCCTCATCTTCTGTCCACGCGCCCGGATTCGCCTTGATTTGCGTCAAGATTTCCGCACTGTCGCGCCTGTCAACGAAAGGAGATCCCCCATGCGTGCCCTCATCCAACGTGTCAGCGAGGCTGCGGTCCGCGTCGATGGCCAGGTCATCGGCCAGACCGGCCCCGGGCTTCTGGTCCTGGTCTGCGCCATGCAGGGCGATGCCGAGGCCCAGGCCGACGCGCTGGCGGGCAAGATTTCCAGGCTGCGCATCTTCCAGGACGACGCAGGCAAGATGAACCGGTCGATCCTCGACATCGGCGGCTCCGCCCTCGTGGTCAGCCAGTTTACGCTCGCCGCCGACACGTCGCGCGGCAACCGACCCGGCTTCTCCACTGCCGCGCCCCCGGCCGAGGGCGAGCGCCTCTACACCCATTTCGCCAGGGAACTGGCCGCCCTGGGCATCGCAACCGAAACCGGGCGCTTCGGGGCAGACATGAAGGTCTCGCTCGTCAATGACGGGCCCGTCACGATCTGGATCGACACAGAGGCCGGCTGACGCGGCCTGCCACTTCTTCTTTGTCCCAAATACCCCCGCCGGAGGCATCCCGCCCGGGCAACCCGCACAACCCACGACGTGATGCGACGCCGGCTCCGCCTGTCCGTGGCAACGCGGACCGACGAAGGCTCCCGAAGGGGGTCTGAGGAGGGCCGCTCCCCCGCCACTCAGCCCCCGGTGTAGGTCCAGCGGTACTGCGGCGGCGTCGGCCCCTTGTTGCGGCCACCCTGGCCCATCTGCTCCCAGGCATGGGCGAGAATGCCCACCGAGCGTGACAGCAGGAATAGCCCCCGCGCGAGCGGTGGCGCGAAACCCAGTTCGGCGTAGATGACCGCCGTGGCCCCATCGATGGTCATCGGCACCGCCCCGCCGCGCAACGCGCCCAGATGCGCCTCCACCGCCTGTCCGATCGCGGCAAAGCGCCCGTCGCAGACGCCCGACCCTGCGGCCTTGGCCACCTCGCCCATCAGCGCGGGCGCACGTGGGTCCACGGGGTTGTGAAAGCGGTGGCCAAAGCCCGGCACGTATTTCCCCCGTTCCGCGCGCCAGGCCGCCACGACATCGGGCAAGGCCGCGAGCCCCGCCGCGTCGATGCGAGTGTAAAGCTCCACCGCCTGTTCGCCTGCGCCGCCATGCACGTCATCCAGCATGTTGACGGCACTGGCCAGCGCCCCGTTGAGGGGCAGCCCGCAGGTGACCGCCATGCGCCCGGCGGCAATCGAGGGCGCCTGCGGACCGTGGTCCACGGCCGAAACAAGCGCCGCCTCCAGCAATCGCGCTTGTCCTTCAGTGGGCAGATCGCCCCGCAGCATCAGCCAGATCATCTGCGGGAAGCTCACCTGCCCGATCAGGTCCTGGATCTCGTGCCCCCGGATCGCGATGCGTCCCGGCTCCATGTCGATGATCGCCGTGCGCCACCAGTCTGAAACGTCGCTCATATCACGCCTTCCTCTCTCAGCCGCGCGATCGCGGTGTCATCCAGTCCGACCGCACCATAGATTTCTGCGGCATCGGCCCCGAGCACGGGTGGCGGGTCCGCCACCGCCGGGGCCGCCCCGTCCAGTTTCACCCCGGGGCGCAGCACCTTGACCGGGCGATCCACCCCCGGCACCTCCTCGAACTCCGCCAACAGGCCGCGATCCGCCACCTGGGGATGGGCCAGCGCTTCGGGCACGCTCATGACCGCGCCTGCGGGCACGCCAAGCGCATTGAGTTCCCGCGCCCAGTCCCGCGCCGGTTTGCCCTCCAGCCGCGCCTCGATCAGCGCGCGCAGCGCGTAGCGGTTGCGCTTGCGGTCCTCGCGCGTGGCGTAATCGGGATCGCCCAGCAGCGCCTCCAGCCCCAGGTGGCGCGCGAGCGCGTCCCACTGCTCGTCCTTGTTGGCGGCGATGTTCACGAGCCCCCCCTTGCAGCGGAACGCGCCCGAGGGGGCCGAGGTGGTGTTCTCGTTGCCATGGGCGCCCGGCGCCACCCCCGCGATCAGGTAATTCGACACCGCCCATCCCATCGTGGCCAGCACCGCTTCCAGCATCGACACGTCGATGACGCAGCCGCGCTCGGGCGCATTCAGCGCCGAGGCAATGGCCATCGCCGCCGTCAGCCCGCCGATCGTGTCGGCAATCGGATAGCCCACCCGCAGGGGGGCGCTGGCCGCGTCGCCGGTGATCGACATTACCCCAGACACGCCCTGCACGATCTGGTCATAGGCGGGCCGGTCGACCCATGGCCCGTCCTGCCCGAAGCCCGAGATCGCGCAATAGATCAGCCGGGGATTTTCGGCGCGCAACACCTCGGGCCCCAGTTCTAGCCGGTCCATCACGCCGGGGCGGAAATTTTCCACCAGCACATCCGCCGTCTTCACCAGCGCCTTCAGGATCTCCTTGCCGCGCGGGTGCTTGAGGTTCAGCGTGACCGATTTCTTGCCCGCGTTCTGCGCCAGGAAGGACACGCCCATATTGGCCCGGTTCAGGTCCGGATCGGCCCCCAGTTGCCGCGCGAGGTCGCCCCGCCCCGATGCCTCGACCTTGATCACCTCGGCCCCCAGGTGGGCCAGTTGGTGACAGGCGAAGGGGCCGGCCAGTACATTGGTCAGGTCCAGCACACGGATACCGGCAAGGGGCTTGGGGGCGGTCATGTCTCGGGCTCCGTTCTGGGCAGGAAGGCGGGAACAAGGAAGGTCAGCAGGAACAGCCGAAAGGCGTGGTGGAAGGCCACGAAGGCCGGATCGGCCTCCAGCATCACCGAAATCGCTGCCATCGTTTCCAGCCCGCCGGGGGCATAGGCGATGAGCAGCGTGGTCATCGGCAGGATCAGAACCGCATGCATCGCCAGCGCCGCCGCGACGGTGGCCAGCAAAGCCAGCGCGCTCAGGATCAGGGCGGCGCCCAGGGCGCGTGCGATCATCCCCGCCGTCACGCCGGAAAACCGCGTGCCGATCAGCGTGCCCATGATGGTGAAGCTGGGGATCGCCGCCCAGTCCGGCACGATGCCAGGCGTGACGCCGGTTCCGTGGCTGACCGAAGACACCAGCATGCCCCCCAGGAGGAAGGCCGCAGGCACGTTGCGCCGTTTCAGAACTGCCCCGGTCCCGGCGGCCAGAAGGGTCAGCCCCACCAGGTGCCACAGCGCCATCGGCGCGCCCGGCCGCGCAGTCATGGTCAGGTCCGCGTCGGTCATGAGCGCCACCACCAGCGGCACCAGAAGCGTCAGCGTCAGCACCCGCAGCGTCTGCACCACCGACACGGTCGCGATATCGGCGCGGGTCTCGGTCGAAAGCGACAGCACGTAACTCAGATGCCCCGGTGCGGCGGCCAGCCGCGCGGTCACAAGGTCGAAGCCGATCCAGCGGCGCAGCGCACCAGCCCCGCCAAGGAAGATCACCAGCAGCGCCAGTGCCAGCGCCACCAGGCTCGCCGGCCAGCTTGCGGCGGCGGCCAGGACCTCGGGGTTGATGCCGGTGCCCATCGACAGGCCAATAACGAGGAAGCAACCGTCTCGCAGGGCCAGCGGCACCCGCGTCACCAGCCCCGTCACGCTGGCCGCCGACACCAGCGCCGCCGGACCGGTCAGGAAGGGCGCAGGCACCCCCAACCCATAGGCCACGCCCGCCCCCGCCGCGCCAAGCGCGAGGGTGCTCAGGACCGTGGCCGGATCAGGAGGCAGGACGGGTTTCATGGCCCGAGTGTTACGTCTGTGATGCACGGGCGCAAAGGGCCCGCGACGCGCGTTGCGCGCTGCGCAACGGCCAGCGAGAGCGCTTGACGGGCCCCTGAAATGGTTGATGCCCGGACCTTGGCCAGGACCGGGCATCGAGGTTCAGACCCCTGGACGGGATAGGGGGGACGGGGCCGGAACCGTTTAAACAGCCTGTTGGACGGAAAAAGAGCGGCTGTCGTAATGAAAAAGTGTTTCGTCATCGCCACCGACCGTCTGGCCATAACAGACGGACTGAGGTTGCCAGAAATCCAAGGCAAACGAAGAGGAGGCATTGGTCAGGCTGAACGTCGCGAACGCCAACGTGGACCGGATCAAACGGGACATGTCGATCTGTGCTCCTCACCTTTCAGCGTCTAACGACGCGGTACGAGAATGGGTCGCGTGGGCGCTCGCCGGGGTTCAAAGTTTTTTCATCTTTTTGCTGCCCGCGTCGCCGCTGCCGATCCTGACCCTGAAGCGGACAAAAAAACCGGCCCGCGAGGGGCCGGATGAGGGGCCGGTGACGTGGGACGAGGTCGACCGGTGGACAGGGAGACAAGAGCGGCGGGTCACGGCGGCCGCGGGCGCCGATCGGGTCAGGCGAGGACCGCGCGGCGGAAATTGGTCAGCCGGGCGCGGGTGGGGGCGGAACGGGCCACGTCGCACATCACGTCGCTTCGGGCCGCCGCGACCGTGCTGCGCACGCGGGCATGATGGCTGCCTTTCGGGGCGGTGGTGGCAGCCGGGGCGGTAGCGAAGAAGAAGCGGGTCATGGCAGGTGTCCTCGGGGCTATGGCGTTGGGCGGCAAATCCGCCTTGGTAATCATGGGTCGTTCCGGCCCCCGCGACGGTTCAAAGAAATCCCGCACGCAGGAAAAAACCGGCCCCAGGGGGACCGGTTTCTGTGTGGAACCGTCGACTGCGGCTCAGGGACGAATGCCGAAATCCGACGGATCGAGCAGGTCGAAGCCACGCCCGAAACCTTCGGGCGGGGTGAAGGAGGGCCGGTCCGCCACGGGGCGGTCGTCATTGTCATCGGCGCTGGAGCCATGGGACTGGGGGCCCATTCCAGCCATTTCGAACCGGTAGCGCGGCTCGGCGCCATTACTCCCGCGCACCAGCACAAGGCGGCCGTTCTGCAACAGGGCATCGAGATCGGCCTGGCTGTTGACCGCGCCGCAGGCGTCGAAACCTGCAACGGTGCAGGCATCGGGATAGGACGAGGCCGCCTGGCACGAGCTCTGCATCTGGGCCTGGCAGGCAAGGCGGGCTTCGACGGCGCCGCTGGCTGCGGCGGATTGGGTCATGGCGAAAACGGAAGCGGCCAGAATTGCCGCGGAAGAAAGCTTGCTGAACATAATGGTTCCTTGATTATCAGAACCCCCACGAATGTCAGTCGTGCGGCGCAAGGGCCCGGTTCAAACTTTTTTTCGCCCCGTCAGGGGGTTGACCTATAGGCGGGGCGAAAAAAGCCCCGGCAGGATGTCAGCGCCGGGGCTTTCAAGGGAAATTGGGGGCAAATGAGCGTTCAGCAGCCGCCGCGCACCAGGCCCCAGCCGAACTCGGCATCGAACCCATCGGGGCCGAGATCGACGGCAGAGCCGCGCAGAAGCTCTCGCACCCTTTCGACCGAGAGCCCTCCGCCCGCACCCAGCCGGGCCGCCAGCGCGGTCACGATCGGGGCCGCGTAGGACGTGCCCGAGGCATAGTTGCCGCCACGGCGCGTGGCGACGTAGAGATCCACGCCGGGGGCGGCAAATTCAATATGGGTGCCGAAATTGGCCGCCCGGTAGCGGCGGAAGGCGGCATCGACGGCGGTCACGGCAATTACGTCTGCATGGGCTGCCGGATAGACCGCCCGTTCGCGCCCGTCATTGCCGGCAGCGGCCACCATGATCGCCCCGCGATCCTCGGCGCTGCTCAGCACTGCCTCCAGAACCGGGTTGGCCGGCCCCGCGAAGGACATGTTGATCAGCCGCACATCCTGTTGCAGCAGCCATTCAATGGCGGTGGCAATCCGCTCGACATCCGCGCCGGGATCACCGCTGCCATTGGTGAAGGCCGAGGCCGCATAGAGCCGGGCACCGGGGGCAAAGCCGCCCAGCGCGCCTTCGGGGTCCTGGCCCACCAGCAGGGCCGCCACGGCGGTTCCATGCGTGCCGGAGGGCGGGCGTTCCCCATCCTGCAGGAAATCGCGCGACACCACCGTTGCACCGGCTAGCGCCGGGTGACTGGCGTCGACCGGCCCATCAATCAACCCGATAGCAAGGTTGCGCCCCAGCGGGCAGGCGCCCGGGGCGGCATCGCCGATCATCTCGGCGGCGTAGATGCGCGGGCGGGCCTGCGCGAGATCGTAGATGTGATGCAGGCCGATGACGGTATTGGGGGCCGCATCCAGCAGTGCCAGCTCTGCGCGGGCCAGGTGGTCGGCCCCGCGCAGGTCGAACACGGCGAAGCGCACGCCAAGGATCGGCAGATTGCGGTAGCGCAGCAGCTGCGCACCGATTGCTTCGAGCGCAGCACGTGCCGCCGGGAATTCCGACACCGGGCCGGAAATGATCAGTTCCGGACGCCCGAAAAAGCCACGCGTCACGAAGCGTGGCCCCGGGTTGCGGTTCGGTTCCTCCATGTTCGGCCCGTCGTCGTGATGCGGATCGTAGCCATTGGCAAAGTCGCACTGGATGCTGCAAATCGTGCCCGGGTAGTTCGGATCGCTCGGATCCGTGATCTGCGCCACGGCAGCGGGCGCCTGCATCAGCACAACGACAAGGGCGACAACAATCTGCAGGGCGCGGAGCATGGCAAGTGGCCTTCGGTAATCGACTTTATTGAACGTCCTCGACAATAGCCGAACCGGACAGCATTTCAAATGCGGCATCGGTTGCCGCGTCATCCATCGCGGCAAGGCCGTAGAGGCCAAGCGCCGAGGGACCGGACACGATTTCAAGCCCCGCATCCAGCAGCAGGCCGCGGATCTCGGCCTCGGTGGCGTCAGGGGCGAAGGAGACGGTGAAATCGGCCTGGGCCGTATCGCCGCTGGCCAGCGTGAAGCCGGTGGGCGCGGCCATCGGCGCTTCGGCGCTGTCCATCGGCGCGGTGGCGGGGCCGAACTGGGGCAGGTTGAACCCGATCCCCACGGCCAGCACCACGGCGGCGGCGACCTGCCAGATGCGCAGGCGCATCAGCGGCACCACGTTGTCATTGGCGGCGGCGGGGGCCGGGGCGGCGCTGCGCTCGGCCTCGACATCGCGCATCAGCCGGGCCAGCCCGAAATCGCCGGGGCTTTGCACCTCTTCGGCCTGCATCGTGGAGCGGATGGCCGTCAGCGCGGCCAGTTCGGCGCGCAGGTCGGCATCCGCGTCCAGCGCGGCCTCGACCGTGGCCAGGTCCTCGCCTTCGAGGGTGCCATTGGCCCGGAAAGCCAGGAGTTCGTGAATATGCTCGTTGGTCATGCCATGCCCCTTTCCACGCGGCCCGACAGGCAGCGCATCAACAGTTTCTTGGCATGGAAGATGCGGGTCTTGACCGTGCCCTCGGGCACCCCCGCGACCTCGGCGATCTCGCCGTAGGTCATGTCCTGGTAGAACGCCAGGGTGATCGCCGAGCGGTGATCGTCCTTCAGCGTCTCCAGGCAGTGCCTCACATGCTCGGCCTCCTGGCCGGCTGCAAGGCAGGTCTCCTGATCGGGGCCGTCATCTGCCATGTCCGGTGTTTCATCGGTCAGGTCCATGCGGCCGCGTTTGCGCATCGAGTCGATGCTCTTTCTGTAGGCTATGCCGAAAATCCACGTCTGCACTTTCGATCTCCCTTCAAAGCGGCCGGCGGAACGCCAGACTTCCATGAACACGTCATGGAGTATGTCGCCTGCCTCGTGGGGATCGTTCAATCTGGAGACGATAAATTTGTAGACGGGTCGTTCGAGCGCACGGTAAAGCGCCGCCAAGGCTTGCTTGTCGCCCTGCGCGATCTGCTCGATCAGGAACCTGTGGTCTGCGCTCATGAAAAGGCCCGTCCTGCCTGTTGAGCAAGACTTACCCGGTTTGACTTGCCCCGCCAAGTCTCCGTTAGGTCAGGTTTCCCCGACTTTCGTGAAGTTCCACTGCGGAATGCCCAGAATGGCGTCAGCGCCGCCATATTCGCG
>NZ_CAXREX010000027.1:0-20413 GCF_964229645.1 Nioella sp.
GTGATCGGACTTGCCAACCAGCTGACCCGGCAGGCGGCCGGTTTTTTCGAACAGAACGCCGACCACGCGCCCGACCATGGCATCCTGGGCCGCGCGCTGTTGCTCGGTCAGAAGGGCTTGCAATCGCTGGAGCCGGGCATCGGCCACATCGGGCGCCACGGCCTCTTTCTCGGCCGCTGGCGTGCCGGGTCGTGCGGAATACTTGAAGGAATAGGCCTGGCCGTATCCGACGGCGCGAACCAGCTCCATCGTGGCTTCGAAATCCTCGTCCGTCTCGCCGGGGAACCCGACGATGAAATCGCCAGACAGCAGAAGGTCCGGGCGGGCGGCACGGATGCGATCGATCAGCGCGATGTAATCGGCGGCGGTATGCTTGCGGTTCATCGCTTTCAGGATCCTGTCGGACCCTGACTGCACCGGCAGGTGCAGATAGGGCATCAGCTTGTCGCAATCGCCATGGGCCGCGATCAGGTCCTCTTCCATGTCATTGGGATGCGAGGTGGTGAAGCGGATGCGGTCGAGCCCCTCGATGGTGGCCAGTTCCCGGATCAGCCGCGCCAAACCCCATTCGCCGTCAGGCCCTGCCCCGTGATAGGCGTTCACGTTCTGGCCCAGAAGGGTGATCTCGCGCACGCCGCGCTCCACCAGCTCACCTGCTTCGCGCAGGATGCGGTCGACGGGGCGGCTGACTTCGGCCCCGCGCGTGTAGGGCACCACGCAGAACGCGCAGAACTTGTCGCAGCCTTCTTGCACGGTCAGGAACGCGGTCGGCCCCCGCTTGGGTTTGCGCAGCTTGGGCAGGTGGGCGAACTTGTCTTCCTCGGGGACGTCGGTGTCGAGCGCCTTTTGCCCTGCCTCGACCGCCCGCGCCATGGCAGGCAGGCGGTGATAGGTCTGCGGCCCGACGACCAGATCGACCATCGGCTGGCGGCGCATGATCTCTTCACCCTCGGCCTGCGCCACGCAACCTGCCACGCCGATCTTGCGATCGGGGTTGGCATCGCGCAGGGGCTTCATCCGGCCAAGCTCGGAATAGACCTTTTCGGCCGCCTTCTCGCGGATATGGCAGGTGTTAAGCAGGATCATGTCCGCCTCTTCGGGCGTCCCGACCTGTTCATAGCCCTCGGCCCCAAGCGCCTCGGCCATGCGCTCGCTGTCATAGACATTCATCTGGCAGCCGTAGGTTTTGACAAACAGCTTCTTGGGGGCAGACATCGGCGCGGGCTCCTGCTGGTTTCGGGGCGCATGTATCGCAAGCGGCCCCCTGCTTCAATGCAAGCCGCATCGTGTTTGCAAAATCGCAATATCGAAGGCACATTATCGCGAAAGCGATACAGGCAGACCCCGAAAGATGATCCACGCCTCTCTTCAGGCCTTTTCCAGCCATTGCGCCAGGCAGCCCCTGGGCAAGGGTCCGTTCGCGATCGTGATCGCAGAGGACGCGACGGAACTGGCCTCGACGCTGGATCACCTGACGCATCTTGGCTTTCGCCGGATCTTCCTGCTGGCCCCGGATGACGTGGACCTGCCCGACCACCTTGCCGACCCGGACCTGATCGACGTGATCCGCCATCCGACGCGGCGCCCCGGCACGGCGCAGGCCGCCGTCAACATGCTGATCCGGCTCGCGCCGGGACAGTGGCTTCACTACTGCTACAACGCCGAATACCTGTTCTTCCCCTTCTGCGAACAGCGCCGCGTGGGCGAAGCGATTGCCTTTGTCACAGAAGAGCGGCGCAATTCCGTTCTCGGCTATGTCGTCGATCTTTATGCCGAGGACCTGTCGCATCACCCGAATGCCGTCTCACTCGAAAGCGCGCATCTCGACAGTTCGGGCTATTATGCCGAAACCCGCCGCACCACCGATGACGACGTGCTCGACCGGCAGCTCAACTTCTTCGGCGGTCTGCGCTGGCGGTTCGAGGAACATGTGCCCGAGGCCAAGCGGCGCATCGACCGGCCTGCGCTCTTCCAGGCGGTCGAGGGGCTGCAACTGCGCGAGGACAACACGCTCTCGATCGAAGAAATGAACACCTATTCCTGCCCCTGGCACCATTCGCTGTCAGCAGCGATCTGTTCCTTCCGCGTGGCCAAGGCGCTGCGCACGAATCCCGGTTCGCGTCACGACATCGACAATTTCCGCTGGCACAAGTCGACACGCTTCTACTGGTCGTCGAGGCAGTTGATGGAGCTTGGGTTGATGGAACCGGGGCAGTGGTTCTGAGGGAGCCTAAAGCCTTCCGAACTTAGCCCATGCAATGGCGTCCTCCAGCCTGTCGTCGCCCCAGAAAACCTCATCTTTCACGACAAAACTTGGAGAGCCGAAAACACCGAGTTCCATGGCCTGCGCGGTTTCACGCTCCAGTGCATCCACGATCTCTTGCGACTGCGCGATTTCCACAACCCGTACAGGATCCTGACCAACCTCGACAAGGCTGTCGCACAGATTTGGATTCTCTCCCGCAGGCTGGCCCGCTTCGAACCAGCGTCGATAGGTGACTCGAGTGTAAGCCTCGCCCCAGCCCTCCTCAAAGCCAAGCAGTGCGACCTGATTGGCCAGAACAAGACCGGACAGCGGATAGGGCGCCGGAAGCTTCGGGGACAACCCGTAGCGAGGCGCACGGCGTTCAATATCCCGCCACATATACGCGGTCTTGATCGGCTTGTCCTTGAAGGGGATGTTGTTCTGTTCGACCATCACGTGACGCACGTTGAACGGGCGCCAGCGGATATCAACGCCTTCCTTGCGTGCCACTTTTGGAAGTCGCAAGATGGTCAGGTAGCTGTAGGTGCTCCCAATCGAGTACCAGAAATCTATGGGGGTCATCGGCTCGCTCCACTTGGCTACGTGGTGAACAGACTAACCCAACCGCCCTCAAATACAAAAAAAGCGCGGCCCCGAGGGACCGCGCCAGGAGACGAAGGGAATTGCCTGAGAAGCTCAGGCGGTCTCAGCCTCGATGGCCGGGTGACCGGCATCCGAGGTGATCTCGATGCGGCGCGGTTTCAGCGCCTCGGGCACTTCGCGCACCAGGTCGATGTGCAGCATGCCGTTTTCATGGGTCGCGGCGGTGACCTTCACGTGGTCAGCCAGCGTAAAGCGTTTCTCGAAGGCACGGGTGGCGATGCCGCGATGCAGGTAGGTGCGGGCGACCTCGTCCTTTTCCTTGCGGGCCGAGACATGCAGCGCGTTCTCCCGCTGCTCGACGGTCAGCTCCTCGCCGGTAAAGCCGGCGACGGCGACGGAGATGCGATAGGCATTCTCGCCGGTCTTCTCGATATTGTAAGGCGGGTAGGTGCTGCTGCCCATGTCCTGGCTCATGACGCGGTCAAGCATGTCTGCGACACGGTCAAAGCCGACGGAAGCACGAAATAGCGGGGAAAGGTCCTGGGTACGCATCTGGGTCATCCTCTTTATCTGAGCGATACCAATGGTGATGGGCGGTCAGTCATCGACCCGCCCGGGTTCGTCGCCCGGCCCCGTCTTGGGCACCGGACACCTTTCGATTTGGGGAGACCCCGAGCCCCGTTCAAGGGGTTACGGTGATGAAACGCGCCCCGAGTTCGTCGCGCCCGTCATTGCCCATGGTCAGGGTGCGCAGGCGTGGGGCTTCGCGGCTGAAGACATCGTCGGTCCGCTCCAGCAGGTCCAAGAGCGGCGCAAGCCCGCCACGCAGGTCAGCGGCCAGCGCCACCGGGTCATTGCGCCAGTGCGCCATGGCCGAGATAACCGACACCACGCTGACCTGGCCACCGCTCGACACGAAAACGGGCGAGCCCGACGACCCGGGGTCGATATGACAGCTGAGCACATGCATCCGCCCGTCCCCTGACTCGACCGCGCATCCCTCTTCCAACGAGGCATGGTCCTCTCGGTCACGCCCGTAGGACACGATCTGCACCCGGTCCCCCTCGCCCGCTTCGCCGCGCGCCGGAATCGGCTGAACCTGGCCAGAGGGGATCGGGCGGTCGAGTTCCAGCAGGGCCACATCGCTGCGCACCCGGTCCAGTTCATCGGACAGGTCGAAGGCATAGGCCGGATGGATGACCGACCGGCGCACCGTGCGGAAGGCCACGGGCCGTCCGTCGCGCAGGCCCGCCGAGAAGCTGAACCCGGTCTCGGGCAGTGGCTGGCCGGTGGTGGGGTCGAACAGGCAATGGGCCGCCGTCAGCACAAGGTCCGCCGCGATAAGCGTTCCGGTGCAGAACCCCGGCCCCGTATCGAAACGGCCGACCGCCTGCCATTGCCGTTCCCACCCCTGCCCGGTGACGGCCCGGATGGGCGGTGCCTCGGGGGCGATGGTGGGCAGGCCCTGCGCCGTGGCGGCACAGGTCATCAGCAGGAAGGCCAGCAAGGCGCGCATGGGCAAGGGTCCCCGTCATTTCTTCGTGCGGGGACCATGCCAGAGGAGTGGGGCGAAACTTGGGCCGGCTCAGCGCAGGATGGGCACCGGGATCTCTCGCTTGCCCTCGGCATCGAGGGCTGCCGGCCGCGGTCCCCCCGTCGCCCAGTCCAAGAGTTCCGCCGTGTGCACGATCGGCACCTCGGTTCCTGACCCGATCTGCATCATGCAGCCGATATTTCCGGCGGCGATGATGTCGGGGTTCTTCGCCTCCAGCGTGCGGATCTTGCGGTCCTTCAGCTTGGCCGAGATCTCCGGCTGCAACAGGTTGTAGGTGCCCGCAGAGCCACAGCACAGATGCGGGTCAGCCGGTTCCACCACGCTGTAGCCCGCGCGCTTCAGCAGGTCCTTGGGGAAGGTCTTGATCTGCTGGCCATGCTGCAGCGAGCAGGCCGCGTGATAGGCCACGGTCAGGCCCTTGTCGGCCCCCTCTGGCAGGTCGAGCTGCATCAGCAGTTCCGAGACATCCATCGCGATTCCGGCAACCTCCGCCGCCTCGGCGGCCAGCGCGTCGTTTCGGAACATGTGCCCGTAATCCTTCACGGTCGTGCCACAGCCCGAGGTGTTGATGACGATGGCATCGAGCCCCTCGCCATCCATCTCGGCCTTCCAGGCCCGGATGTTCCTGGCGGCGGACGCATGGCTTTCCGTCTCCTTGCCCATGTGATGGGTCAGCGCTCCGCAACAGCCCTGGCCGGTTGGGATCACAACCTCGCAGCCGAGACGCCGCAGAAGCCGGATCGTGGCGTCGTTGATATCGGTGTTCAGCGCCTTCTGCGCGCAGCCCGTCATCAGCACGACACGCTTCTTGCGCTCGCCAAGCGCCGGGAACACCTGGGGGTCATCGTTGCGGCTCACGGGCGGGATCTGCTTGGGCGCCATCGCCAGCATGGCTTTCAGCCGTGCGTCAGGCATGAGGAAGGCAAAGGGCCGCCCGATCTTGGCCCCGAGCAGCGCCAGCCGGAACCGTCCCGGATAGGGGATGATCTTGGCCAGCGTCCAGCGCAGCAGCCGGTCCATCAGGGGCCGCTTGTAGGTCTTCTCGATATGCGCGCGGGCATGGTCGACCAGGTGCATGTAATGCACGCCCGAGGGGCAGGTGGTCATGCAGGCCAGGCAGGACAGGCAGCGATCCACGTGCTTGACGGTCTTTTCGTCGGCGGCCCGGCCGCTCTCGAGCATCTCCTTGATCAGGTAGATCCGCCCCCGGGGGCTGTCGAGCTCATCACCCAGGACCTGGTAGGTCGGGCAGGTCGCCGTGCAGAACCCGCAATGCACGCAGGCGCGCAGGATCTCGTTGGATCGCGCGATTCCGGGATCCTGCAACTGGTCTTCGGTGAAAAAGGTCTGCATCAGCCCATGACCCCCGGATTGAGAATGCCCTTCGGATCGAACTGGCGGCGCAGGCCCTCGGCGAGGGCCGCCACCGGCGCGGGTTCGGGCTGAAAGACCGAAAGCCGCGCCCGGGTTTCCTCGCTGGCCCGGATCAGCGTCGCGTGCCCGGCGAAGTCTCCCAGCTCTGCGCGCAGGTCGCTGCCCGGGGCGGTCAGGGCCCAGACAAGCCCCCCGCCCCAGTCGAACAGAACGTCGCCCCCGGCCCGCGCCGCGATCCCGGGGCCATCGGACGGCTTGACCGAGATGCGCCAGACATCGCCCTCGCGCCCCTGGAAGGTCTCCACGTCGCGCACCCAGGTCCAGCCCGCCTGCACCCGCTCGGGGTCCGTCTCAACCGAGATATCCCCGAACGCCGCCAGCAATTCCTTCAGCTTGCCCGCGCGATAGGCCACGCTGTCGGAAAAGCCCTCCAGCCGCAGCATCGTGACCGGATGCCCGTCAATCCCTGCGGGCGTGTGGGCTGCACCGGACACCTCGTAGGGCGACCCCAGGGCCTTGGCCATAGCAGCGACGGCATCGCCATTGGACAGCCCATTGAGCAGCACGCAGGCCCGCGTCTCGATCCCCGGCAGAACCTTGAACGACACTTCAGACACGACCCCTAGTGTGCCGTAGCTGCCGGCAAGAAGCTTCACCAGGTCGTAACCGGTGACGTTCTTCATCACCCGCCCGCCATTCTTCAGAACCGTTCCGCGCCCATCCACGAAGCGCACGCCGATCAGGCTGTCACGGCAGGCCCCGGCCTGGATGCGCCGCGGCCCGGCGGCATTCGCCGCCACCACGCCCCCGATGGTGGGCTCGCCCCGGGTGCCCAGAAGCCCGCGCATGTCCATCGGCTCGAAGGGAAGGCGCTGGTTTTCCGCGGCCAGCGCAGCCTCGACCTCGGCCAGCGGGGTTCCCGCCCTGGCAACGATGGTCAGCGCGCCGGGCTCGTAAAGCTCGATCCCCGACAGCCCCCGCGTCGACAGAACCTCGCCCGAGACGGGCCGTCCGACCGGGCGCGTGCCGCCCCCCACGATGCGCAGGGGCCCCTCGGCCCCGGCCACCGCCTCGCTCAGTTCTCGTTCATCGACCGGGCTCAGCATCGGCACATGCCCTTCCTTCATTGTTCCAAAAATATCCCGGGGGGCGCGGGCGGCTGGCCCCCCGCCGGATCGACGCCGTCAGGCGGCGACATCCCGGTGAGATTGCGACACCTCCAGCGGGAAGACCTTGGCCGGGTTCAAGAGCCACTTGGGATCGAACACGTCCTTGACCCGCATCTGCGCCTCCATGTCCGGCCCGGTGAACTGGGTCACCATCAGGTCGCGCTTCTCGATCCCGACTCCGTGCTCCCCGGTCAGGCAACCACCGACCTCGACGCACAGCTTGAGAATGTCGGCCCCGAAGGCTTCGCATTTCTCCAGGTCGCCCGGCTTGTTGGCATTGAACAGGATCAGCGGGTGCATGTTGCCATCGCCCGCATGGAAGACATTACCCACGTCGAGCCCGTATTCCTTCGACATCTCGCCGATCCGGCGCAGCACGTAGGGCAGTTCGCTCACCGGGATCGTGCCGTCGAGGCACATGTAGTCGTTGATCTGCCCCATCGCCCCGAAGGCCGACTTGCGCCCCAGCCAGATGCGCGCGCTTTCCTCTGCCGAGGTGCTTTCACGCAGCTCCACGGGGTTGTGGGTGCGGGCGATCTGGCTGATCACCCCAAGCTGCGCGTCGATCTCGGCATCCGAGCCTTCGACCTCGACGATCAGCAGCGCCTCGCAATCGGGATAACCTGCGCCGGCGAAGGCTTCCGTTGCGCGGATGCAGGGGCGGTCCATGAACTCGATTGCGACCGGCAGCACGCCCGCCTTGATGATGTCGGACACGCATTGCCCCGCGACCTCGTTGGAGTCGTAGCCAATGAGCACGGGTCGCGCGCCCTCGGGCTTGCGCAGGATGCGTAGAGTGGCCTCTGTGACGACGCCAAGCTGGCCCTCCGACCCGCAGATGAGCCCCAGGAGGTCATAGCCCGCCGCATCGAGATGCGCGCCGCCGATCTCGACCACGGTGCCATCCATCTGCACCATGGTGACCCCCATCAGGTTATTGGTGGTCACCCCGTATTTCAGGCAATGCGCCCCACCCGAATTCATCGCGATATTGCCCGCGATCGCGCAGGCCAGCTGGCTGGACGGATCGGGCGCGTAGAAGAAATCCTCCTGCTCCACCGCCCCCGTCACCGACAGGTTGGTGCGGCCCGTCTGCACCCGGATGATCCGGTTCTCGTAATCGGTTTCGAGCACGTCGTTAATGCGCGCCACGCCCAGAATCACGCTGTCCTCGGTCGGAAGGGCACCACCTGCCAGCGACGTGCCTGACCCGCGCGGAACCACCGGGACGCCTTCTTCGTGACAGATCTTCAGAACGGCAGAGACCTCCTCGGTCGAAGAGGGCAGCACCGCTGCCAGGGGCGGACAGCGATAGGCGGTCAGCGCATCGCACTCGTAGGCGCGCGTTTCTGCCGGGTCGTCGATCACCGCATCGGCGGGCAGAACCGACTTCAGGCGCGCCACGATCCGCGCCTTTGCCGACAGAATCGCGGGGTTCGGAGACGGCATTTCCATGGCTGATCCTCCCTAAATCTGGTAAATAAATATAACCAATTTGGCGCTTTGGCAATAGATAGACCTCGGATATAGGCTTTTTTCATGAGATTTCTTGACCAGATGGCGCTCTTTGCGCCGCTCGACGCCCTTGCCGTTGCACTCACCTTCCTTGCCTGGGCCGGTCTGGGCTGGCTGATCGAATCCGATCGCCTGTCCCGGCCCTCCGTCACCATCCTTATGCAGGAGTATCGCCGCGACTGGATGCGCGAGATGATCACCCGGCAGCCCCGCATCTTCGATGCCTCGATCCTGTCGAGCCTGCGCCAGGGCACGAACTTCCTGGCCTCGGCCTCGATGATCGCTCTTGGCGGCCTTCTGGCGCTGATCGGCAATTCCGAGCGCCTTCTGGGCGTTGCCGAGGACCTGACGCTTGGCGGGCAGCCCACGCTCGTGGTCGAGATCAAGTTGATGGCGACCGGGATCTTCCTGCTCTACGCCTTCCTGAAATTCGTCTGGTCCAACCGTCTCTTCGGCTATTGCGCGGTGCTGATGGCGGCGGTCCCCAATGATCCGGACGATCCGCGCGCCCTGCCTAGGGCCATGCAGGCGGCCGAGGTCAATATCCGCGCCGCGCTCAATTTCAATCGCGGGTTGCGCTCCCTTTACTTCTCGCTCGGCTCCCTGACCTGGCTTCTGGGCCCCCTGCCCCTCATCCTGGGGGCGCTTGCCGTCAGCTGGATGATCTGGTCACGCGATTTCGCCTCGCATTCACGGCTGATCCTCCTGGCGCCCCCATCGAAGGGCTAGGATAAGCGGCCCCTGGACGGGCCGCTTCCCCGCGCCCGGTGAACCGGGCGCCCCTGCCTAACGCCGCCCCTCGCGCAGCCAGGCCGCCAGCATAAGTGCTGCCGCGATCAACAGGAAGAGCCAGGCCGCGATCAGCGGCGTCACGGTCACATCGGTTGTCAGATAGGCCTCGCGCGGGGTCAAACCGATCCAGCCCCGCCCGGCGGCATTGCGCCCTTCAGGCACGCGCCGCAGGTCGGGCATGCCCTCCTCCAGCACCATGACGCCCCCGCGCATGACACCCGTGGCGGGCTCCAGCCCGGTGCCGCTGGCCAGTGTCTCTTCGAATTCGCGGGGCGCGGCGGGGCCAAGCGCAATGACCGCGTCCTCGTCACCCTCGCGCAGGCGGTAAAGCCCCACCTCGGGTCCGCGCAGCTCGCCGGTGAACCGGCCCGGCGCGGTTTCCTCCAGCGCCAGGTCGTGCTCGGAGCCATCGGGATAGAGGACCGTCACCGCGCCCACCTCGTCGCTCAGCGTCTGGCGCGTGACGAAGATGGTCTGGCCGTCGGCTTCCGCGCGCAGCGCCTCTTCTTCCAGTTCCGGCTCGCCCATCATCCAATGCGCCAGGCGGCGCAGAAGTTCCAGCTGCGGCCCGCCCCCTTCGTAGCCGCGGTCCCACAGCCAGGCATGATCCGAGGCCAGCACCGCCACCCGGCCTTCGCCCACCCGGTCGAGCATCAGCAGCGGGCGTTCGCCCGCCCCGGTCATCACCGTCTGACCGCCATCCTCGATAAGCTCGATCAGGCGCAGCCAGCGGCCCCAGGGCGCATCGCTCTGTGGCAGGGGCGCGTGTTCATCTTCCAGCCCGCGCGTCACAGGGTGGCGCTCTCCCAGCTCGGAGATCTCTGGCAGGTAGGGCGTTTCCACAACCTGCGCCGTGGGACGGCCGGGCAGGATATCGGCCAGCGGCGTGCGGTAGAGCGAAGCGGCCGTGGCAAATTCCGGCCCCGTCGCCATCAGCAGCGCCCCGCCGCGTTCCACATAGGCACGCACGTTGTCGAGATAGAGCATGGGCAGGATGCCGCGCCGCTGGTATCGGTCGAAGATCACCAGGTCGAACTCGTCGATGCTCTCCATGAAAAGCTCGCGGGTGGGAAAGGCGATCAGGCTCAACTCCGTCACCGGCACGCCATCGTTGCGATCGGGCGGGCGCAGGATGGTGAAATGCACCAGATCGACGCTCGGGTCGGATTTCAGCAGGTTGCGCCAGGTGCGCTGCCCCGGATGCGGCTGGCCCGAAACCAGCAGGACGCGCAGCCGGTCGCGCACGCCGTTGATCTGAACCACCGCGCCGTTGTTGCGGTCGGTGATCTCGCCCGGGGCCTCGGGCAGCTCGAACTGGATCACGTTCATGCCCGCGTGGGGCAAGGTCAGCGGCAGTTCCAGGTCCTGGCCCGTGGGCACCATGAAGCTGCGTGGCGCCTCGCCGTCGATGGCGATGCGCAGTTCGGCCCGCTCGGGCAGGTCGCCGGGCACCGCGCCCTCGTCCTCGATGCGCAGGGTCATCACGAATTCTTCGCCCAGGATCGCGAAGGACGGGGCGTTGCGCACGATCAGGCGGCGGTCCCAGTCGCCGTCGCGCCCAGTGATCAGCGCATGGAGCGGCGCGGGCAGGTCGGGGGCGAGCTCCAGGTCATGGATGCGCCCATCGGTCAGCAGGATCGCCCCGGCGATGCGGGCCCGAGGGGCTTCGGCCATCAGTTGCGAAAGCGCCCCCATGACCAGTGAGCCCTGGTTGTCTTCGGCGTCGCCCACCCGCGCCTCGCGCAGCTCCATGCCCAACTCCGCCACTTCGCGCCGGATCTCGGCCAGCGCGCCCGCGTTCTGGTCGGGGCGGTCCGCCAGGCGTTGCGAGGCGCTTTCATCGACCACCAGCAGCACGATATCGCTCAGCGGCTCGCGCTCTTCGCTTTGCAACGCCGGGTTCGCCAGCGCCGCCAGAAGCGCAAACGCCGCAAGCCCTCGCAGCCACCAGCCCGACAGCCCGCGCCAGGCCTGAAGCGCCAGCAGCGCCAGCGCCGCCCCGGCCAGCCCCAGGATCAGGGGCCAGGGCAGAAGCGGATCGAAGAGGATATCCTGCGCCATCGCTACTGCCCCAACCGTTCCAGCAGGGCGGGCACATGCACCTGGTCGGATTTGTAATTGCCGCTCAGCACATGCATCACGAGGTTCACGCCGAAGCGCAGCGCGATCTCGCGCTGGCGTTCGCCCGCGAAGCCCCGCCCGATCGGGAACATGGGCTGGCCCGAGGGCGTCTGTGCCCAGGCCGCCGCCCAGTCATTGCCGCCGATCACCACCGGCGTGACCCCGTCATTGAGGTTGCGAAACGGCATTCCCTCCACCTGCTCGGCATCGGCGGGCGCGGCCTCGACCCAGACATCCCGGCCAAGGTGGCGGCCCGGGAAATCCTGCAACAGGTAGAAGGACCGGGTCAGAACGTGGTCGTCTGGCACGGGCTCCAGCGGCGGAATATCCAGCGGGCGGGCGATCTCGCGCAGCCTGCGGCCATTGGGCGTGCCTGCCCCGAAGGCCCCGATATCGGCGTCGCGTGTATCGAAAAGGATCATGCCACCGCCCCGCAGATAGGCGTTGAGCCGCGCATAGGCCGCATCCGAGGGCGTCGGCTGGTCGGGCGTTATGGGCCAGTAGATCAGCGGGTAGAAGACAAGCTCGTCGGTTTCGAGGTCCACCCCCGCCGGGGCCGCAGGCTCGACCGAGGTGCGGCTCGTCAGCGTCCGCCCCAGCCCCCAAAGCCCCGCGCGCGAGGTTTCATCCAGTTGCTCGTCCCCCGTCACCACGTAGGCGAGGGTGATTTCCGACGTGGCCAGCAGGGCCGCGATGTCTGCATCGCTCAGGTCCTGCGCCTCGACGGGCTGCACCAGAAGCCCGGCCAGCAACACGGCCGCGCCACGCGCCACCCCAACAAGACGACCCGACAGCCAGAGGGCCGCCAACGAGTCGATCAAAAGCAGCACCAGGGCTCCGGCCAGGAAGTAGGGCGCGAGGTTTTCTGCCTCGACGGCGCGCAGGCCCTCGACCGGCACATCCCCCGGCCAGTTCGCAGGGCTGAGCGTCGCCCCCGCCTCGATCACGTTGCGCGCAACCCTGCGCTCGGACCCGGCATAAAGCCCAGGCAGCAGCATGGCCGACAGCGGGGCCATGGCCAGGTCGGCGCCCGAAACGCCGGGCAGGGTGCCCGCATCGCGCCGTTGCCCGTAGCCGTCCAGCACCAGTTCGGGCACCCAGGTAATCCCCTCAAGGTCGGCGGCCCCCGGGCTCACCGGGCGGGTGGAAATGGCCAGCCGCTCCAGCATCTGCACGAAAAGCCCGGACAGGGGCAGGGTCGACCACTCGGCATTCGCGGTGACATGGAACAGAACCACCTGCCCCTGCCCCAGCCTTGCGCGGGTCACCAGCGGCGTGTCATCGGCCAGCGCCGCGATGCTGCGCTCGGCCAGTTCCGGGTCGGGTTGGGCCAGCACCTGCGCGCTGACCAGCACATCCTCGGGGATCGGCAGGCCGTAGAAGGGCGAGGTCTCGTCGAAGGGGCGCAGTGCCTTGGGCTCGCCCCAGCTCATCGCGCCGCCCACCGTGCGCCCCCCTTCGCGCAGGCGCACCGGCATCAGCGGATGGGCCTCGGCGCGGGCCAGGTCCGAGCCAGCCAGCCGGGGCCCGGCAAAGCGCACCAGCATCCCGCCGCGCTCGACCCAGGCCTGCAACTCGGCATCCTCCTCGGGCGACAGCGTGGCAACGTCGGCCAGGATGATCACGTCGGGGCTGGCCAGCAGCATGTCGGTCAGACCGACCTCCAGCAGATCCGCCGTCGGGGCCAGCGCCTGGCGCAGGTAATGCAGGGGCGAAAGCAGTTCCTGCCCCTCTCGGTCGGCGGCACCGGCCAGCAGGCCGACCTGGCGGCGTTGCAGCGCGTCATCGGTCAGCGTGACCGCGCCTGCGCTGCGCTCGCCGGCAATCTGGAAACGGTTGATGCGGTTGCGCAGCTCGGGCGGCAGGTCGAGCTGCAACTCGGCCCCCTCTGCGCCCGACGGGAAACTCAGCAGGCCGCGCGCCAGTTCGCGCTCGATCCCCGCCGGGTCCAGCCCGAAGGCCTGCACCGTTGCCTCGCGGTCGCCCAGGCCGCCCATGCGCAGGCCCGATACCGTGATCATCCCATCCTCGAAGCGCGGCGGGGCCAGAGCGAGCAGCTCGCGCCCGCCCTCGAAGGCGGTGACCGGCCCGGCGCGTTGAAGGACGGCCAGCAACTCGTCGCGGCCTGCGTGCTCCAACCCGTCCGAAAACCAGAACGTTTCGAAGGATGCACCGTCCAGCCAGCCCCGTGCCGCGGCCATGTCCGGCGCGAAGGGTTGAGGCGAGAGGTTGTCCAGCCGCGCGATCCAGGCATTCGCCGACTGGAAGGGAATATCGCCATCGGGCGCAAGATCGGTCAGCTGCACCAGCGCCACGGGCCGGCCCTCGCGCCCGGCTTCCTCCAGCAGTGCGCGGGCGCGCTCGATGCGCGCGGGCCAGTCGCGGGCCGAGGCCCAGGACGCGTCCATCACGATCAGAAGGGGGCCATCGCCCGCCCGCTCTTTCTGCGGGTTCAGAACCGGCCCGGCAAAGCCCACGATCGCCGCCGCCACCGCCAGGATCCGCAGGAGCAACAGCCACCAGGGCGTCTTGTCGGACTGGCTGTCTTCGTCTTTCAGCCCGATGAGCAGGGCGATGCCGGGAAAGCGCCGTCGGATCGGTGCGGGCGGCACGGCGCGCAACAGCCACCACAGGATCGGCAATGCGAACAGCGTCAGCAGCAGAAGCGGCGAGGTGAAGGCCACCGATCCGATCATCGTGCCACCACCGCGCCGGGGCGCCGGGAAATCTCAGGCATGAGATTTGCCGTTTCCGTCGACGGAAACGGTTTCTTTCGCGGCCTCGTCATGACGACCCCTTCTCCAGCGCACGGTAAAGCCACAGCAGCGCGGGTTCGGCTGCGTCGCTGGTGTGGTGGCAGTAATAGCGCCAGCCGGCGCGCGCCGCCATCTGCCGCAGCTGGTCTTTTCGCGCGGCCAACCGCTTGAGATAAGCCGCACGCAAGCCACCGGCCTTGAGCGTTTCGAAGCGCAGCGCGCCCGACATGCTCTCGAAAACCGTGCGCCCATCGAAGGGGAAGCTTTCTTCATCAGGGTCGAGAACCTGAACCAAAGCCCCTTTCACGCCACGGTCCGCCGCCTGCGCCAGCGCCTTTTCCACCCCGGCAGGATCGCCCAGGAAATCCGAGAGCAGCACCGCCCGGCTGCCCGCAGGCAGCACCTGGGGCACGGGCGCGCCGTATTCGCCGCCTTCGTGATCGTCCATCAGGGCCGTGGCCAGCCGCATCAGCTGTGCCTCTCCGCCCCGGGGCGGCTCGGCCAGCCGCGTCAGCCCGACACGCTCCCCCCCGCGCACCGCCAGGATCGCCAGCGCCATGGCCAGCGTCTGCGCCCGGCGCAGCTTGGACGGGCGCGATTTGGCCCCCGCATAGGTCATCGACCGACCGTCATCGACACCGATCATCACCGCTTGCGCGGCCTTCCACTCGGTCTGGCGCACGAAAAGCCCGTCGGCCCGGGCCGAACGACGCCAGTCGATCGCGCGCAGGCTGTCGCCGGCCTCGGCACCCCGATACTGCCAGAACTCGTCGCCCGTCCCGTAGCGTTTGCGACCGTGCTCTCCCAGGAGGATCGTCGCGGCAAGGTGCTGCGCATCGGCCAGAAGCGCGGGCAGGCTCGCCGCCATGGCCTCCGAGCGCGAGCGCAGGGTCCCGGAGCTATGGAGCGCCGGTTGGGTCAAGCGGCGGCCTCGACACGCGTGGCGCGCGCGCTCACCTCGGCGATCACGTCATCAAGCGCGATCCCCTCGGCACGGGCGGCAAAGCTCAGCGCCATGCGGTGCGACAGCACCGGGCGCGCCATCGCGGCCACGTCCTCGGGCGAGGGCGCAAGGCGCCCGTCCAGCAGCGCACGGGCACGCACCGTCAGCATCAAGGCCTGCGCCGCGCGCGGCCCCGGCCCCCAGGCCACATGATCGCGCACCACCTGCGGCGCGTCGGCATCCTCGGGCCGGCAGGCCCGAACGAGGTCGAGGATCATCTCCACCACCGTTTCGCCAACCGGCATCCGGCGCACCACCTGCTGCGCCTCCATCAGCATCGCCGCGTCGAAGACCTGTGCGGCCACGGCGTCCTCTGTGCCCGTAGTGGCCAGCAGGATACCGCGTTCCGTTTCGCGGTCGGGGTAATCCACGTCGATTCGGACAAGGAATCGGTCAAGCTGCGCCTCGGGCAAAGGATAGGTGCCCTCCTGCTCGATCGGGTTCTGCGTGGCGAGAACGTGGAACGGTCGCGGCAGGGCGTGATGCACGCCCGCAACCGTAACCTCCATCTCCTGCATCGCCTGCAACAGCGCCGACTGCGTGCGCGGGCTGGCGCGGTTGATCTCGTCGGCCATCAAGAGCTGGCAAAAGACCGGCCCCTCGATGAAGCGGAAACTGCGCGCCCCATCGGCCCCGGTTTCAAGCACTTCCGAGCCGAGGATATCGGCGGGCATCAGGTCGGGGGTGAACTGGATGCGCGATTCCGACAGGCCCATGACCTTCGACAGCGTGTCCACCAGCAGCGTCTTGCCCATGCCCGGAAGGCCCATCAGCAAGGCATGCCCACCCGACAGCATCGCCGCCAGCGCGAGGTTCACAACCTCTTCCTGCCCGATGATGCGCGTGGCGATGGCCGCCTTGGCCTCGGCCAGCCGCCCCCCGAGGCGGTCGATCTCTTCCATCAGCTTTTCGGGGTCAGACATGGCAATGCTCCGCGGAATGGCTATGTTCGCACAGTAAAGACAACTATTGCGGCAAGCTCAAACGGCAAAAGACAGAACCGGACAAATGATCGTGAAAGCCACACCGGAAAGCCTCATGGCAGCGGCGAAAGCTGCCCAGAAAGACGGCAGATTGCCGCCCGTGCACCTGTGGAACCCCGAGTTCTGCGGCGATCTCGACATGGAGATCCGCCGCGACGGCACCTGGTTCTACCTTGGCACCCCTATTGGCAGGTTCCCGCTGGTCAAGCTCTTTGCCTCGATCCTCAAGCTCGAAGACGGCAAGTATTTCCTCGTCACCCCTGTCGAGAAGGTCGGCATCCGCGTGGTCGATGCCCCCTTCGTGGCCGTCGACATGGAGGCGGCGGGCGAGTCCGCAGGCCAGGTCATCACCTTCACCACCAATGTGGGCGACGTGGTGATCGCGGGTCCCGACAACCCCATCCGCGTCAGCCGTGACGCGGGCGGCGAGCCCTCTCCTTACGTCCACGTCCGCGCGGGGCTTGAGGCGCTGATCGACCGCAAGACCTTCTACCGCCTGATCGACCTGGGAGAGTCCCACCCGGTGGACGGGGTCGACATGTTCGGCGTCTGGTCCTCGGGCCAGTTCTGCCCGATCATCCCGGTGGCAGAACTGGAGCTCTAGCCAGCCTTCTTGCGAACCGCCGCCACGGGCTTCTTGGCCGTCTTGGTCTTGGGCTTGGGCTTGGCCTTGGGCGCGCCAATCCCGCCCTCGGCCCGGTCGGCCAGTTGCCGCATGTAGCTGGTGCCAAGCGCGTGGCGCGTTTCCACCACCTTGCGGAAGACCCCGACCGTGTCGCCCCAGATCGTGTTCTCCGTGCGCAGCGTTTTCTTCAGCCGCGCCGCCTTGCGCGGGTTCACGGCGGCATATTCGGCCACATGGGCCGGGTCCCAGTCGGTCGTCGCCTCGACGATCTCGCATCCGCTCCAGCGGGCCAGCGCCGTCATCCCATCGCGGTAGAAGCGCCAGCAATCCTGCGGGGCCCGGTGCTGGCGGCCGCGCGACGGCGCGATATGGATCATCAGCCCGCCCATCTTCAGCACCCGCGCCATTTCCATGAAGCTGAGCCAGAAGAACTCGTTATGCTCCATCATCTGGCCGCTGATCACCGCGTCGAAACTGGCGTCCTCGAAGGGAAAGAGCCACGGGTCTTCCAGCGCCACGTCGACGTTTTCGCGCAGTTCCATGTCGAGCCCGACATAGTCCCATCCCGCGCCTTCCCAGATCTGCCGGAACTTGCCCACGGGCGACCAGGCCCCCACGTCCAAAACCCGTCCCGGCGGCTGATCGGCGGCATGGGTGTCCAGGCATTCGCGCATGTAGCGCACGGATTCGGGGTGCATCTCGTTACTCCTGCTCGACAGCCGCAGGTTGGTCCCGCGGTCACTCGGGCCCGAGACTCGCATATTTTGCACCGCGCTGGCAACGAAAGAGCGGCCCGGTGCCCGCTCAGGCCAGCTCGGCCGCCGTGGCCAGCGTGGCGACCAGCAGCCGGGTGGCCTGTTCCAGCCGATCGAAATCCATCAGCTCCGGCACGTCGCCGCTGGTGTGATAGGGCGGTCCGCTTGCGCCGCCGTCGTAAAAGCCGATGCAGGGAAAGCCCTGCTGCTCGAAGGGCATGTAGTCGCTGTCCCAGATGTCCGTTTCCGCGATAGCCAACCCGGTATGCTCCCCGGCCAGCCTGACCGCCATCCGCCCATAGGCCGCTGCCGCCACGTCGTTCACGGGCGTCGCGTTGCCCCTGTCATACTCGATGTAAAGCGGTGCGGCGGGATCGGGCGGGCGATACCCCAGCATGTCGAGATTGACCATCAGCTCGATCGGCCAGCCCGCATGGGACGCGTAGCGCGCGCAGGCGGTCGACCCCAGCAGGTTCTGCTCTTCGCCGGTGAAGGCCACCGCCACGATGGACCGGGTAAAGCCCTGCCCCGACAGGATGCGCAGCGCCTCCAGCATCGCGGCGATGCCCGATCCGTTGTCATTGGCACCCGGCGCAGCGTGGCCCGGGTTCTCCGAGGTGCTGTCCAGATGTGCGCCGACAAGGATCACCTCACGCCCGGACATCGCATCCCCCCACAGCACGTTGTGGCGGGTGCTGCCCATCGGCAGCGCGACCGGCTGGCGGCTGATCACCTGACCCGGTCCCGCCTCGGCCAGCCGCGCGGCCATCCAGTCTTCGACCGCGCCATAGCCCGGCCCTTCCGCCCACCTTGTGCCGAACCCTGCCAGCGCATTCACGTCGGCGCGCAGCCGGTCCTGCGAGACCTGCGCGACAAGCCCCGCCACGCGCGGGTCGGGGTTGGGCACGCGAAAGGCTATGTCGGGGCGCGGGACCTTGCCCGGCGCGGCCTGCGCCAGCAGCATCCGGGGAAGGGCCAGACCGGCCAGCGCACTCGTCACGAAAAACCGCCGGTTGGTCATTTGTAGACAGGCTCCCGACCCTGCATCCGTGCCATGATCGTTTCAACCTGGTTGGGCGCGCCCATCAGCGCGGCCTGCAATTCGGCCTCAAGCCGCAGCCCCTCGGCGCTGCGATTGTCCCACAGTGCATCCACCAGGGCCTTGGAGGCCCGCACCGCGTCGGGCGAACGCGCGGCAAGCTCCTGCGCGAAACCCATCGCCGCGCCATGGGGATCGTCCGCCACCCGCGTCACCAGCCCCTCGGCAAGCGCCTCTTCACCCGACAGGACCCGCGCCGTCATGATCAGCGCCTTGGCCCGGTCGGCGGGCATCAGGCGCGGCAGGCTGAGCGAAATGCCCATATCCGGGATCAGCCCCCACTTGCCTTCCATGATCGAAAGCTTCGCCCCCGGGCCTGCGATGCGGAAATCGGCCGCCAGGGCCAGCTGGATGCCCGCCCCGAAACAGACCCCGTCAATCGCGGCAATGACCGGCACCGGCAGATCGGCAAGCGCCTTGGCCGGGGCCTGGAACCGGTTCGCAACCCCATCGGGCGGGGCCAGCATCTCGGCCTTGATCGCGTCCAGTTGACCAGCGAAGCCCATCAGGACGGAGGTATCCATCCCGGCGCTGAAATCGCCCCCCTGCCCCGACAGCACCACCGCGCGCAGCCCCGGTTCCGCCGCCAGCGCCCCGCAGGCCGCCACCAGGTCCTCCAGCAACTCCATCGTCACGGCGTTCTTCTTCTCGGGCCGGTTCAGGCGCAGTTCCGCCACCGGTCCGGTGGCATTCACGATCTCGATCAGGGCCATGGTCCACTCCACTTGCTTGGCCCAATGACACGCCGCGCCGCGCGACGGGTCAAGCCTGACCGCGCGTCGGGTTCAGCCACGCGCGTGCAGGATACGCCCGATCAGATTGAGCAAAAGCTGCGCCGCAAGGATCGCCGTCGTCCCGGTCCGGTCGTAATCCGGCGCGACCTCGACCAGATCGACCCCCACGATCCGCTGCCGCTTGGCCAGCGCCGCCAGCAGTTCCAGCACCTCGTAATAGAGAAAACCGCCATGGCTCGGCGTGCCCGTTCCAGGCGCAATCGAGGGGTCGAACCCGTCGATGTCGATGGTCAGGTAGATATCGGCATCCGCGGGGATGCGCGCCAACACGGCCTCGGTGCCCAGCGCGCGCACCTGCCGGACCGACAGGATGTCGGAGCCCATCCGTGCGGCATCCTCGTAGCCTTCCTTCGCGGTCGACGACACGTTGCGGATGCCAAGCTGAGTCAGCCCCGTCACGTGGTCCTGCTCGGCCGCGCGGCGCATCGGGGTGCCGTGGCCGTGCCGCACCCCGTGGCGTTCATCGACGAAATCGAGATGCGCGTCGATCTGCACGATGTGGATGGGCCCGCGCCCGGCAAAGGCCCGCACGCAGGGACTGTTGACCGAATGATCGCCCCCCAGAACCACCGGCAACGCCCCCTTGTCGAGGATCGCGCGCACGCCCGCCTCGATATTGGCGTGACTGCGTTCGGTATCCGTATGGACGATATCGGCATCCCCCATGTCGACGATCCGGGTGCCGGGGCCCAGGTAGGTCACCCCATCCTCGTGGTCATAGGCCCCGGCATGGCCGAAGGAAAACAGCGTCGACGCCTCGCGGATCGCCCGCGGCCCGAACCGCGCACCGGGCCGCCACTGGGTGCCGAAATCGAAGGGCGCGCCAAGGACGGCCACGTCGGCCTCGAGCCGGTCCCAGTCGGGCTGGTAGTCGTATTTCCCGAAGGTCGCGATCCCGGTGAAGGGCAGGTTCAGCCTGCCGCTTTCGTATCCATGTGCCATGTGCCATCCCCTTGTTGCACCCGCGCCAGCTAATCGCCCTGCGGCGGGGCTGGCAAGGGCGGGGCAAATTCCGTGACGGAAT
>NZ_CAXREX010000028.1:0-9762 GCF_964229645.1 Nioella sp.
GACCGACTGGGGCCGCATCGCGTCCCATTCCTCGAATTTGAGGGGCCGGTTATCCATGCAGGAGGGCAGGCGGAAGCCATGTTCGGCCAGCGTGAACTTGCGCCGGTAGTCGCCCCGGTACATGCCGCCGATCTGGGGCACGGAGACGTGGGATTCATCGGCAAACACGATGGCATTGTCGGGAATGTATTCGAAGAGCGTGGGGGGTGGTTCACCCGGTGCGCGGCCCGTCAGGTAGCGCGAATAGTTCTCGATCCCGTTGCAGACGCCGGTCGCTTCCAGCATCTCCAGGTCGAAGCGCGTGCGCTGTTCCAGCCGTTGCGCCTCCAGCAGTTTGCCCTCGTCCTCCAGCTGCTTCAGCCGCAGGGTGAGTTCCTCCTTGATGCCCTTGATCGCCTGTTTCATCGTCGGCGTGGGCGTCACGTAGTGGCTGTTGGCGTAGACCCGGACCTTGTCCAGCGTGTCTGTCTTGGCCCCGGTCAACGTGTCAAACTCGGTGATCGACTCCAGCTCCTCGCCAAAGAAGGACAACCGCCAGCCTCGGTCCTCCAGATGCGAAGGCCAGATTTCGAGACTGTCGCCGCGCACGCGGAAGGTGCCGCGATGAAACGCCTGATCGTTGCGCTTGTATTGCTGCGCGATGAGGTCGGCCATGACGGCGCGCTGGTCATATTCCTTCCCGACCTCGATGTCCTGCGTCATAGCCGTATAGGTTTCGGGCGAGCCGATGCCGTAGATGCAGCTGACCGAGGCCACGATGATCACGTCATCGCGTTCCAGCAAGGAGCGTGTGGCCGAGTGGCGCATCCGGTCGATCTGTTCGTTGATCTGGCTTTCTTTTTCTATGTAGGTGTCCGAGCGCGGCACATAGGCTTCGGGCTGGTAGTAGTCGTAGTAGCTGACGAAATATTCCACCGCGTTGTCGGGGAAGAAGCCCTTGAATTCCCCGTAGAGCTGCGCGGCCAATGTCTTGTTCGGGGCAAGGATGATCGCCGGGCGCTGCGTTTCCTCGATGATCTTGGCCATGGTGAAGGTCTTGCCGGTGCCGGTGGCCCCAAGCAGCACCTGGTCGCGCTCGCCATCTTTGATGCCACCCGCCAGTTCGACGATCGCCGTTGGCTGGTCGCCCGCGGGCTCGAAGGTGGTATGCATGACGAAGCGCTTGCCGCCTTCCAGCTTGGAACGGGGGCGGGTGGCCTCGGCAATGTCGCGGCGATCGGTGCTGGAATATGGCATGAACGATTCCCTGGCTCTTGCCCTTAGAATGGTCCCTTTTTGTTCCGTTGCAAGGCCGGGGCAGGGCACTGCTGACAGGCTGGTGTCAGGAGCCCGGCCAAATCGGAGCAATTTGAAACGGTTTCGCCAGAAATGCCCCGGACTATTTCCTTGCCGATCGGCCATCCCGGCCCCTAGGTTCGGCGGGCAAGCAGCAAACGGTTGCCGGCTGGCCCTGCACGACCCACCCCACCCCTCGCTCCACGTGCGCTGGCCGGCAACCTGCTTTCCCCATCCTCGAAAGCGCGACCAGAATGCCCGTTGCATCCTGCGCCCGGTTTGGTGATAAGACAGCGCGTGACCCCGAAGGAGTTGCCCGATGCGTGCACGAATCTATCAGCCTGCCCGGAACGCGATGCAGTCCGGCATGGGCAAGACCAAGACCTGGATCCTCGAATTCGCCCCGGCCGAACGGCGCGCGGTGGATCCCCTGATGGGCTGGACCGGTTCGGGCGACACCAACACGCAGGTCAAGCTGCGCTTCGACAGCCGCGAAGCGGCCGAAGCCTATGCGCGCGAGCACGGGATCGAAACCGTCGTGCTTCAGCCGCACAAGCGCAAGGCCAACATCCGCCAGGGCGGCTATGGCGAAAACTTCGCCACCAACCGCCGCCAGGTCTGGACCCACTGAGACCCGTGACCGATGCCAGCCGCTGGACCATCGCGCTCGAAGATGTCGGGCGCGAGGACGTGGCGCGGCTGCTGTCCATCCACGAAGCGCTGATGCGCGCGCAAAGCCCGCATGCCAGCTGCCATGTGAAGTCTGCCGATGACCTTGTGAAGACCGGGGCACGGCTCTTTGCCTTGCGCGAGGCGGGCGACTTGCTGGCCTTGGGCGCGCTGGTGCCGATCGGGGCGGGACACGAGGAACTCAAGTCGATGCATGTCGCCCAGGCTGCCCGTGGGCGTGGCGTGGGTAAATCGCTGCTGGTCGCGATGCTGGATGATGCCAAGAGCCGTGGGATCGCACGCATCAGTCTGGAAACCGGATCAGGCGCAGATCACGCCGCGGCCCGTGCGGTCTATGCCGGGGCCGGCTTCGCCCCCTGCGGGCCCTACGCGGGTTATACGGACGATCCCCTGTCCACCTTCATGACGCTGGCGATCTGACACGCCTTGTGGCTTGCCTTCCCGGCCTTGGTCGCGCATCTAGAGGTCAGCGGTCCCGTAGCTCAACTGGATAGAGCAGCTGACTTCTAATCAGCAGGTTCGGGGTTCGAGTCCTCGCGGGATCGCCAGACGAGCACTTTCAGGCCCCCCGGTGGGGCGAGTTGCGGGGCCTTGCGAATGAAGCTGATCCACACAATCCTGCGCGGCTTGGAAAAGCCTGTGTTGAAGGGGTTGGGCAAGGGCTATGGGACCAGCTCGATCGACGCGGAAACCCGGTGTATCGAGGCACTTCTTGATAGAGATGTGCGGCTTTGCGTCGATGTGGGCGGCAATGTGGGCAACTACACCGCAGCCTTGCTGAAGCGCTTTCCCGAGGCTCGGGTCGTGACCTTCGAACCCTCGTCCACAAATATCGCCCTGCTTCGCGACCGGTTCGGCGCTGAACCCCGTGTCACGCTCGTTCCGGCGGCGGTTTCAAGCGCCGCCGGAGAGGCCCAGCTTTTTTCGGACGTTCCCGGGTCCGGGCTTGGAAGCCTCACGAAGCGGGACCTGAGCCACCTGAACCTCAGCTTTGAAGAGACCGAGTCCGTTCAAACGATCCGGCTGGAAGACTATTGGCGCGACACGCTTCAGAGGCAGAGGATCGACATCCTGAAACTGGATATCGAAGGTCACGAACTGGACGCGCTTCAAGGGGCGGGCGAGGCGATTGCCTCTACCCGCGCGGTCCAGTTCGAGTTCGGGGGCACCAACATAGATACCCGGACCTACTTCCGGGATTTCTGGACCTTTTTCAAAGACCACGGTTTTGCGATTTACCGGATCACGCCCTTTGGAAACCTGCCTATCGTGAAGTATTCCGAACGAGAGGAAGTCTTCACGACAACAAACTTCATCGCCGTATCCAAGCGGTGAGCCCCATCGGGTGATTGTAGCGTGGAAGGTCAATGCGGCCGAGACTGCATTTCCTGCGCGTGAAGTAACATCATGTTAATCTCGAAATTCAGAATGCATTTGATGTTATGTCTCGGACCTCTAGAACACTCCGTGTGATCCGGAACCTGTGCCGGCACGGAAGAGGATGGACGCATGAAGACCGGCATCGCCACCGTTTCAATCTCGGGCAACCTTGAAGAAAAGATCGAGGCCATCGCGGCTGCGGGGTTCGATGGGATCGAGATTTTCGAACAGGACTTCATCGCCGACAGCCGCAGCCCGCGAGATGTGGGTGAGCGTATCCGCGCCGCCGGGCTGGAGCTGATGCTCTTTCAGCCCTTCCGCGATTTCGAAGGTCTGCCCGGCCCACTTCGGGCCAAGGCCTTCGACCGGGCGGAACGCAAGTTCGACCTGATGCAGGACCTCGGATGCGACCTTGTGCTGGTCTGTTCCTCGGTCCACCCCGAGGCCCTTGGCGGGATCGACCGGGCGGCGGCGGATTTCGCCGAACTGGGCGAACGGGCGGCGAAGCGCGGCCTGCGCGTGGGCTACGAGGCCCTGGCCTGGGGGCGCTACGTGGATGACCACCGGGATGCATGGGAGATCGTGCGCCGGGCGGACCATCCGAATGTGGGCCTGATCCTGGACAGCTTCCACACGCTTGGTCGCGGGATCGACCCTGAAACGATCCGGCGTATTCCGGGGGACCGCATTTTCTTCGTGCAACTGGCCGACGCGCCGCGCATCGACATGGACCTGCTTTATTGGTCCCGCCACTTCCGCAACATGCCCGGAGAGGGTGACCTCGACGTGACCCGCTTCATGCGGGCGGTCATGGCGACGGGCTATACCGGGCCGATCAGCCTGGAGATCTTCAATGACCAGTTCCGGGGAGGTCAGCCAAGGGCCATCGCCCGTGACGGGCACCGGTCGCTGGTTCACCTGATGGATTGCGTGCGCCGGGCCGAGCCGGAACTGAGCGTGGACCTGCCTGCCATGCCTGCCCCGATGGGGGTGGAGGGCGCCGGCTTCATCGAGTTCGCGACGCAAGGCGCCGAGGCCGACGCCATCCGTGGCCTTCTGTGCAAGCTCGGGTTCACCTGTGTCGGGCGGCATATCGCCAAGGCGCTGGAGCTTTGGCAGCAGGGTGAGATTCGCATTGTCCTGAATTCCGAACTGTCGGGTCATGCCGATCACAGCTTTACCGTGCGGCGCAGCAATGTCTGTGACATTGGCCTGAGGGTTGGATCGGCCGCCGACACGATGGCCCGCGCCGTTGCGCTGGATTCCAAGCCATTCGCCCAGGATCGCGGCCCGGGAGAGCTGGATATTCCCGCGATCGAGGGGCTTGGTGGATCGGTCCTGCATTTCCTTGACCCGTCGCTGGATCACGTATGGGAAACAGAGTTCACGCCCACGGGCGAGGCACCGGGCATATCGGGGCTGACCCGGATCGACCATGTCGCGCAAACCATGAGCTATGACGAGATGCTGAGCTGGTCGCTCTTCTACACATCGCTCTTCGGCATGCAGAAATCGCCGATGCTGGATGTGATCGACCCTGACGGGCTGGTGCGCAGCCAAGCGCTGGCCACGGCTGACGGGCGCTTCCGCATCACGCTTAACGGGGCTGAGACCCATCGCACGCTTGCGGGCGGCTTCCTGGCCGACAGTTTCGGGGCCTCCGTTCAGCATGTCGCCTTTGCGACGTCCGACATCTTCCAGACCGCAGCGAACCTGGCGACGCTTGGCTTCGAGCCACTTCCCATCAGTGAAAACTACTACGCAGACCTTGCCGCGCGTTTCGATCTGGCGCCCGATCTGCTGGAGGCTATGAAGGCGGCCAGCATCCTTTATGACCGCGAGGGCGACGAAGAGTTCTTCCAGCTCTATTCACGCCCCTTCGCCAGCGCGATGTTCTTCGAGATCGTCGAGCGGCGCGGGTCCTATGATGGCTACGGCGCGCCCAATGCCCCGTTCCGCATTGCCGCGCAGAAGCGGCTGTCGCGTCCCAAGGGTATGCCGCGCGCCTAGCGCAGGTGATGGCCGGGTGTTCCGGATCGGGTCAAACCGATTCCGGCGTGTAGAGGACCGGGTCCATGAACACCTGTCCGGGGGGCGGCGCACCACTGAGTTTTGCCGCGGTCATGGCGGCCACGACGCGGCGGCAAAGCTCTGCCAGCGGTGTGGCCATGGCCAAGCAGGCGTAGCGGTCGGTCAGGGCGGCGCGGCTTTCGGGTGTGATCTCGTTGACCACGAGCGCCACGCGGCCCGCTGGTCGGCTGTCGCGAAGCGCGGCAATGGCCCCCTCCATCCCGCCACCAGCCACGTAGAGACCGCGCAGATCGGGGTGGCGTTCGAGCAGGTCCAGTGTCGCTTCGTAGGTCAGTTGGCGCGTGTCGAGATTGACCATCGTATCCAGCAGCTGAAACTTCGGCGCGAATTCGTGCACGTAGCTGCGAAACCCGGTTTCGCGCAGGATATGCCCGTGCCAGCGGCTGGACCCCACGAAGGTCGCCAGCTTGCCGGGGCTGTGAAGCTGGGTGGTGATCATCCAGGCGGCAATGCGGCCCACCTTGATATTGTCAGTGCCGAAATAGCCAAGCCGGTCGCCCTGCGCGAGGTCGTTGAGCAGGGTGAAAACCGGCTTTCCCTCGGCACGCAGGTCGCGCAGCAGCGCAGCGATCTGGGGTTGGTTCGGGGCCACTACGGCCACCCCGTCGCAACGGTCGGCCAGCCTGCGGATCGCGTCGCAGTAATCGTCTGGCGTCTGGTGTGCCGGAAAGAGGATATCTGCCCGGCCCTCGACCTCGGGGTGATCGGCGACGGCGCGTTCAAGCCGGGCCGCGAAGTCGCGATAGAAGGCCTGGGCCGGCTTTTGCAGAACGAAGCCATAGCGCATCTTTGGCCGTGTCGCTGCGCGTGCCTGAAGCAGTCCCGCAGCGTGGTAGCCGATCCGCTCGGCGGCTTCGGCAACCCGCTCGGCGGTCGCCTGCCGGACGTGGCCGCGCCCGTGCAGCACCCTGTCGACCGTGGCCACGCCGACCCCGGCTTCGCGGGCGAGATCCTGGATCGTGGGGCGTTTGGCCATGCGTGGTTTTCATGTGATTACATCAAAGATGGTCTCATTATTGATGTGAAATGATGTGATTGCAACCGGAGGCGCTATGCGAGTCACAGGCGCTCCTCCTAGGGTCGGGCGAAGATCCTGTCTGTCAGGGAGGAAACGATGGGTTCACGCGATTACTCGCTTCTAGGCGCCGATGGTGCCCGCGCCGTTGAAACCGGGCTGGCCGCCGCCCAATGGTACCACACCGATGTGCCCCGCAAGGACATGAAGGCGCTGATGAAGCGCAGTGATGCGCCCGCGATCCGCGACACGGTGATCCTGTTCGGCTGCATGGGGCTCTTTGCTGCGATTGGCATCGCGCTTTGGCCAAGCTGGTGGTCCGCGCCGTTCTGGCTGGCCTATGGGGTGCTTTACGGGTCCGCCATGGACAGCCGCTGGCACGAATGCAGCCATGGCACCGCCTTCAAGACACGCTGGATGAACGACGTGCTCTATGAAATCGCGTCCTTCATGATGATGCGCAATTCGGCCACCTGGCGATGGAGCCATGCGCGCCACCACTCGGAAACCTATATCGTTGGCCGCGACCCCGAAATCGCGGTCATGCGTCCGCCCGATCTGCTGCGCCTCGTGCTGAACATCTTCGGTATCGTCGATGCCTGGAAGGCCCTCGGACGCATGCTCTACAATGCGGTGATCGGGGTCCATCCCGAGGAGAAGACCTTCGTGCCCGAAAGCGAATGGGCCAAGGTCGTGAAGGTCGCCCGTGTCTCTACCCTGATCTACGCCGTGACGATTGCCGTTGCGATCTGGATGGGTTCCATCCTGCCCCTGATGCTGGTGGGGCTGCCGCGGCTTTACGGGGCCTGGCACCACATCATGACGGGACTTCTGCAACATGGGGGGCTGGCCGATAACGTGGTCGACCACCGGCTGAACAGCCGCACGGTCTACATGAACCCGATCAGCCGCTTCATCTACTGGAACATGAACTACCACGTTGAACATCACATGTTCCCGATGGTGCCTTACCACGCGCTGCCGCAACTGCATGAGGCGATCAAGCACGATCTTCCTGCGGCGAACCGTTCGATCGGCGACGCGATGGCCGAGATGGTGCCCGCGCTGCTTCGCCAGTTGAAATACGAGGATTTCTTTATCAAGCGCGAACTGCCCGCCACGGCGAAACCCTACCGAGAGGATTTCCACGCCGGGCTGCCTGCGGCGGCGGAATGACCCCAGCACCAGTCACCAGGATAATGCCCCCGGCCCATGGGAAGCCGGGGTTCAGGACGAGAACGGGAGACAAGACATGAGCCAATGGATCGATGCCTGCGGAACAGGGGAGATCGACGAAGAAGACCTGATCCGCTTCGATCATGGGGGCCGCACCTTTGCCATCTATCACAGCCCGGATGGAGAGTTCTTCTGCACCGATGGACTGTGCACCCATGAAAAGGTGCATCTCTCGGACGGGCTTGTGCAGGACTACGAGATCGAATGCCCAAAGCACAATGCTACCTTTGACTATCGCACCGGAGAGGCGCTGCGCGCACCGGCCTGCGTGAACCTCAACACCTACCCTGTGAAGGTCGAGGGTGACCGGGTCATGGTGCAGATATGAGCGGTTTTTCCCATTGCCGCCCCACGGTTGCCGATATTCGTGCGCTCAAGGGCAAGCGGCAGTTGAGCATGCTTTTCGTCAATACCCCTGAAGAGGCGGACGCAGCTGCGCGGGCGGGAATCGACATGCTGTCGATCATCGATCCGGTCTGGACGCCCGAGATGCGCGAAGCAGCCGGAGACTGCTTCGTGCAAGTGGGGCTGCTCTATGGCGAACTGGTCACGACCGAGGACTATCTCCGCGCCGCGCATCGGGTGACCCGGATCGGGGGCGACTGCTGCTACTGCGCGTCATCCTTCGGCACGATCCAAGCGCTGGCCGATGACGGCATTCCGGTGGTCAGCCACGTGGGGCTCATCCCGTCCAAGGCGACCTGGACAGGGGGCTTCAAGGCCGTCGGCAAGTCCGCAGACAGCGCGATGGCGGTCTATCGCCACGTGAAGCGCCTGGAAGAGATCGGCTGTTTCGGGGCCGAGCTTGAGGTTGTGCCCGACCGGGTTGCCGCCGAGATCGCCAAGCGCACGACGCTGGTGCTGCTTGGCATGGGGGCCGGACCGCATGCGGATGCGCAGTATCTGTTCGCCGAGGACGTGCTTGGCTACACGCGCGGGCACAAGCCGCGTCACGCCAAGACCTATCGCAATTTCCGGGCCGAGCTGGACCGGCTTCAGGTTGAGCGCGTCGCGGCCTTTTCCGAGTTCAAGGCCGATGTCGACAGCGGTGCCTATCCCGCAGCCGAACATGTGGTGTCGATCTCGGACGCGGCCTTTTTGGAATTTCTGGACGCGCTCGACTGACTGACAAGCACTAGGGCAGGGGGAGATGACGTGAAAACGTCATTTCCTGTTAGACCCTTTGCAATCAATGGGATAGAAATGGGTCCACCTGCCAGGGGAGGAGGACCGTCACATGGCCAATCGCGCGACCGTCAAGGATGTGGCCCGGGAAGCCGGGGTCAGCGTGTCGACCGTGGACCGCGCCCTGAATGGCCGGATGAAGGTGCGCGAGGAAACGCTGCGTAAGATCGCCGAGGCCGCGCGCAAGGTGGGGTATCATGGACGCGGATTGGTCGAGCAGCGCTTGCTGCCGAAATTGCCGAAGATGCGGTTCGGCTTCGTGCTGCTGAAGCCTTCGCAGGAATTCTACCAGAACTTCACCCGGGAAATCGAAAAGGCCGTGGCCGCGCGCAGCGATATCGAGGGCGAGGCTGTCATCCGCTACGCCAAGTCGCAATCCCCGGAGGAATTTGCCGACCTGATGGAGCGTCTTGGGCGCAAGGTCGACTCCCTGGCCTGTGTCGCAGTCAACCATCAGCGGCTAAACCGGGTGGTTCAGGATCTGAAAGAGCGCGGGGTCCCCGTCTTCTCGCTGCTCAACGACTTCGCCCAGGGCATCCGGCGCAGCTATGTCGGAATGAACAACGTCAAGGTGGGGCGCGTGGCGGCCTGGATGATCTCCAAGACGGTGACGCAACCGGGGAAGCTGGCGCTTTTCGTGGGCGGGAACCGCTGGCATGGGCATGACCTGCGCGAGGTGGGGTTTCGCTCATTCCTGCGGGAAAACGCGCCCGCCTTTCCGGTGCTGGATACGCTGGTCAACCTGGAAACACGGCAACTGACTTACGAGGCGACGCTCGATCTGCTCAATCGCCACCCGGACTTGCGCGGCATCTATGTCGCGGGCGGCGGGATGGAGGGGGCAATTGCGGCCTTGCGCGAAATGCGCGCGCCGCACGAGGTGGCCCTTG
>NZ_CAXREX010000029.1:0-32816 GCF_964229645.1 Nioella sp.
CGTTTGTCATTCATCCACCAGGTCAACGGGTGACCCATTGCGGGGCTCGCTGGTGTTTTGAGAAAAGGAAGAAGGCGAATGAGCGCCACTGAACTGCGTGACAAGACCCCGGATCAGCTCCGGGAAGAGCTCGTCAATCTGAAGAAAGAATCGTTCAACCTGCGCTTCCAGCAGGCCACCGGCCAGCTGGAAAACACCGCGCGCATGCGTCAGGTCCGCCGCGATACCGCCCGCGTCCTGACCATCCTGAACGAAAAAGCAGCCGCTGCTGCGTCGGCCGAGTAAGAGGAGCCACTCAGATGCCCAAACGTATCCTTACCGGCACCGTCACCAGCGACAAGAACGAGCAGACCGTCACCGTGTCTGTCGAACGCCGCTTCAAGCACCCCGTGCTGCAGAAGACCATCCGTAAGTCCAAGAAGTACCGGGCTCACGATGCAAACAACACTTTCAAGGTGGGTGATACCGTCCGTATCCAGGAATGTGCCCCCATCTCGAAGTCGAAACGCTGGGAAGTCATCGCCAACTAAGGTGCTGATCCTTTCAGTTTGATCGAAACCCTGGGGGATTAAACAAGACCAGCCCCCACAGGTCGGGAGAAACCACATGATCCAGATGCAGACCAATCTGGATGTCGCTGACAACTCCGGCGCTCGCCGGGTGCAGTGCATCAAGGTCCTGGGTGGTTCCAAGCGTAAATACGCCTCCGTCGGCGACATCATTGTCGTCTCGGTGAAGGAAGCCATCCCGCGCGGCCGCGTGAAGAAAGGGGACGTCCGCAAGGCCGTCGTCGTGCGCACCGCCAAGGAAGTTCGCCGTGAAGACGGTACCGCAATCCGCTTTGACCGCAACGCCGCCGTGATCCTGAACAACGCAGGTGAACCGGTCGGCACCCGTATCTTCGGGCCGGTCGTGCGCGAACTGCGTGCCAAGAACTTCATGAAGATCATCTCGCTCGCCCCGGAGGTGCTGTAAGATGGCTGCTAAGCTGAAAACCGGCGACAAGGTCGTCGTGCTCGCTGGCAAGGACAAGGGCAAGGAAGGCACCATTACTTCCGTCGACCCCAAGGCCGGCAAAGCTGTCGTGGAAGGCATCAACATGGCCATCCGCCACACCCGCCAGAGCCAGACCGAACAGGGCGGCCGCCTGCCGAAGGCAGTGCCGATCCAGCTGTCGAACCTGGCCCTTCTCGACGCAAACGGCAAAGCGACCCGCGTTGGCTTCCGCATGGAAGGCGACAAGAAGGTCCGTTACGCCAAGACCACGGGGGACGTGATCGATGCTTGATTCCGCTACCTACACCCCGCGTCTGAAAGCGCTCTACAAGGACTCGATCCGCGCAGCGCTGAAGGAAGAGTTCTCGTACTCCAACGACATGCAGATCCCGCGCCTGGACAAGATCGTCCTGAACATCGGCTGCGGGGCCGAGGCCGTGAAGGATTCCAAGAAGGCCAAGTCGGCCCAGGAAGACCTGACCGCCATCGCCGGCCAGAAGGCCGTGGTAACCAAGGCCTCCAAGTCGATCGCAGGCTTCCGCGTTCGCGAAGGCATGCCGCTCGGCGCCAAGGTGACCCTGCGTGGTGACCGCATGTACGAATTCCTCGACCGCCTGATCACGATTGCAATGCCCCGCATCCGCGACTTCCGCGGCGTGTCGGGCAAGTCCTTCGACGGCCGTGGCAACTACGCCATGGGCATGAAGGAACACATCGTGTTCCCCGAGATCGACTTCGACAAGGTCGATGAGGTCTGGGGTCTGGACATCGTGATCACCACCACCGCGAAAACCGACGCGGAAGCCAAGGCGCTGTTGAAGCTGTTCAACATGCCGTTCAACAGCTGAGCCGCGGAGAGGAAGTAGAACATGGCTAAAAAAGCAATGGTCGAACGCGAGCTGAAGCGTCAGCGTCTGGTGGCTCAGTATGCCGCCAAGCGCGCTGCGCTGAAGGAAATCGCGAATGATGAAGAGCGGCCGATGGAAGAGCGCTTCAAGGCACGCCTGAAACTGGCGAAGCTGCCTCGCAATAGCTCTGCCACCCGTCTGCACAACCGCTGCCAGCTGACCGGTCGCCCCAAGGCGTACTATCGCAAGCTGAAAATGTCGCGGATCAAGCTGCGTGACCTGGCCTCGAACGGCCAGATCCCCGGCATGGTCAAGTCGAGCTGGTAAGGAGGGTTTGATATGATGAACGATCCTATCGGTGATATGCTGACCCGTATCCGCAACGCCCAGATGCGTGGCAAGTCGACCGTGTCGACCCCGGCATCGAAGCTGCGCGCTTGGGTTCTGGATGTGCTGGCCGACGAAGGCTACATCCGCGGCTACGAGCGTGGCACGGATGCAAACGGCCATCCCACCATCGAAATCAGCCTCAAGTACTACGAAGGCCAGCCGGTGATCCGCGAGCTTAAGCGTGTCTCCAAGCCCGGTCGTCGCGTGTACATGAGCGTGAATGACATTCCGCAGGTCCGTCAGGGTCTGGGCGTGTCCATCGTCTCCACGTCCAAGGGCGTGATGTCGGATGCAGCAGCCCGCGGCGCCAATGTTGGCGGCGAAGTGCTCTGCACCGTGTTCTAAGGAGGTTTGGCAATGTCTCGTATTGGTAAGAAACCGGTCGAGCTGCCGTCGGGTGTTTCGGCATCCGTCTCGGGCCAGACCGTTGAAGTGAAGGGCCCCAAGGGCACCCGCAGCTTCACCGCAACCGACGATGTGACCATCACCGTGGAAGACAATGCTGTCGTGGTGACCCCGCGCGGCAAGTCCAAGCGGGCCCGCCAGCAGTGGGGCATGTCGCGCACTCAGGTCGCGAACCTCGTGACCGGCGTGACCGACGGCTTCAAGAAAGAGCTGGAGATCCAGGGTGTGGGTTATCGTGCGCAGATGCAGGGTAACGTCCTGAAACTGTCGCTCGGCCTGTCGCATGACGTGAACTTCGAGGTTCCGGCCGGTATCACCGTGACCGCGCCGAAGCCGACCGAAATCATCATCGAAGGCATCGACCAGCAAGAGGTCGGTCAAGTGGCAGCAAACATCCGCGAGTGGCGCAAGCCCGAGCCCTACAAGGGCAAAGGCATCCGCTACAAGGATGAGTACATCTTCCGTAAGGAAGGCAAGAAGAAGTAAAGGCGCGAACCATGGCAAACAGCAAACAAGTCCTGTTCCAGAAACGCCGCCTGCGCGTCCGGAACAAGCTGCGGAAAATGGCAAACGGGCGTCCGCGCCTGTCGGTCCACCGCTCGAACAAGAACATCAGCGTGCAGCTGATCGACGACGTGTCTGGCGTCACCCTGGCCTCTGCCTCCTCGATGGAGAAAGACCTGGGCGTGGTCGGCAAGAACAACGTCGAAGCGGCAGCCAAGGTGGGCGCGGCAATCGCCGAGCGTGCCAAGGCCAAGGGCGTCGAAGAGTGCTACTTCGATCGCGGCGGCTTCCTCTTCCACGGCAAGGTGAAGGCTCTGGCCGACGCCGCGCGTGAAGGTGGTCTGAAGTTCTAAGACCCGAGACCCTCGCTTGGGTCTCTTGCAGGCGGCGCTGTCACAGGTGCCGCCTCGATGATCGGGGGGCCGCCTCGCGGTCCACTTCGATTGAGACAAACCGGCGTCGTGCAAGCGCGCCACCAATGAAAGGATGCCAAACCAATGGCAGAACGTGAACAGCGCCGGGGCCGTCGCCGCGAAGAGCGCGAGGAAACCCCGGAATTCGCAGATCGCCTGGTTGCGATCAACCGTGTGTCCAAGACCGTCAAGGGTGGTAAGCGCTTCGGCTTCGCAGCCCTCGTGGTTGTGGGCGACCAGCGTGGCCGTGTCGGCTTCGGCAAGGGCAAGGCCAAGGAGGTCCCCGAGGCCATCCGCAAGGCCACCGAGCAGGCCAAGCGCCAGCTCATCCGTGTGCCGCTGAAGGAAGGCCGCACCCTGCACCACGACATCAAGGGCCATCATGGCGCCGGCAAGGTCACCATGCGCACCGCGCCGGAAGGCACCGGGATCATCGCAGGTGGTCCGATGCGCGCCGTGTTCGAAATGCTGGGCATCAAGGACGTGGTTGCCAAGTCGACCGGTTCGCAGAACCCCTACAACATGATCCGCGCCACGCTGGACGGGCTTCAGCAGGAAGCCTCCCCGCGTCAGGTTGCGGCTCGTCGCGGCACGAAAGTGGCCGACATCCTGCGCAAGCCGGAAGGTGAAGCCGCTTCTGAAGCAGCCGAAGCGTAAGGAGATCGACCCATGGCAAAAACCATCGTCGTCAAGCAGATCGGCAGCCCGATCCGCCGCCCCGCCATCCAGCGTCAGACGCTGATCGGCCTGGGCCTGAACAAGATGCACAAGACCCGGGAACTGGAAGACACGCCGTCCGTGCGCGGTATGGTCAACAAGATCCCGCACCTGGTCGAGATCATCGAAGAGCGCGACTAAGCCGCTCTGACAGATTAAGGAAGCGCCCCGATCGTCAGATCGGGGCGTTTTCGTTTCAGGGCCGACGATCCGTGAAGGCCGCGCCGAGGCGCACTAGGCGATCGTCCACGAAATCGCGTTCTTCCGTGGTCAGGCGTTGATGTCGCGGATAGACCGGGTTTTCGCGGTCGCGGCAGATGGGCATGTCCCAGCCATGGGTGGTCGCGAAGAAGCGGTCTGCGCCCTCGACCCCGAACTCTCTCAGGTAGCCCTGCACCACCACGTCGATATAGCTTTGCAGCATCACGTGTTCGCCGGTCTCATGTTCGATATGGTCAGCCCGGGCCCGGTAAATCTGGATGTCGGGCAGGGGCGGGTGTGCATGCCTGATCTGGGCGACAGGCAGGCGGTCATAGGCCCGTTCGCGTTCATCGAGAGCTACCCAATCGGCGCCGGGAACCGCCGCGATCAGCCCGTCAATTTCTTCGCCATGCGCCTCGACGGCTGTCAGGAAGGCCACGCGACGCAGCTTGGATTTCTTCCATTCACGCGCCCATCCGGTCACCGTCGCGCGGGCCGCGCGGGGGTAACTGTGGGTGGAACGATTCACGAGGCTGCCATAGCCGAAGAAGAAGGGATCGGACATGTGCCTAGAGATGGCGTTGTATGCGCCCGCATGCAAGCCCTCTGGACACGTCGCCAAACCTTGCTAATGTGTCGCTCGTTCACTCAGGGAGAATCCGGTCTCGAGCCGGTGCCGAAGGAGCAACCGCCCCGGTAAACTCTCAGGCGCAAGGACCTGATGGACATCAAAACTCTGGAGAGTGGCGCCGCGCGCGTCCGCCGAAGGGATAACGATCTCAGGCGACAGGACAGAGGGGGCATCGTGAGTCGTGCGATACCGCACGCATGGACGATGCCGGGCCGGACCCGGTACCAGACTGGGAGGCCGTATGACCGATCTGAAAGAGTTGCCGCTGAAGGCTTTGCACGAGGCCCATGGTGCCAAGATGGTGCCCTTCGCGGGCTATGAGATGCCGGTGCAATACGCGGCCGGCGTCATGGCCGAGCATCTGCATACCCGGCAGAAGGCCGGGCTCTTCGACGTAAGCCACATGGGGCAGGTTTTGCTTCCGCTGTCGGCGGATAAGGCGCTGGAGGCACTGGTGCCGGTCGATGTGCAGGGCCTGAAGCAGGGCCGTCAGCGCTACGGGCTTTTTACCAACGATGCGGGCGGTGTGCTCGATGACCTGATGATCGCGCGGCGGGCGGGGGACCTGTTTCTCGTGGTCAATGCCTCGCGCAAGGAACATGACATTGCCCATATGCGTGGCGCGGTCGACGGCGTGGTCGAAGTGACTGACCGGGCCCTTCTGGCCCTTCAAGGCCCGCTGGCGGAAACCGCTTTGGCGCGGCTGGTGCCCTCTGTGTCCGAGATGAAGTTCATGGACGTGGCGCAGGTGGACTGGCAGGGCGTGGAGCTGTGGATTTCGCGCTCTGGCTACACGGGTGAAGATGGTTATGAAATCTCGGTTCCCGCCGAGGCCGCCGAAAAATTCGCTGCCGCCTTGCTGGAGATGGAAGAGGTTCTGCCCATTGGCCTCGGCGCCCGCGACAGCCTGCGGATGGAGGCCGGGATGCCGCTCTATGGCAATGACCTGGCCGAAGATATCTCGCCCATCGAGGCGGGCCTGACCTGGGCCGTGAACAAGGTGCGCCGGGCTGGCGGTGACCGCGCAGGGGGTTTCCCGGGCGCGGCCCGGATTCTCGATGAAATGCAGAACGGTGCCCCCCGCCGCCGAGTAGGGCTGCGGCCAGAAGGGCGCGCCCCGATGCGCGGTGGCGTGGTCCTGTTCGACGCAGCGGAGGGTGGTCGCGAGGTTGGTGTTATCACCTCGGGCGGCTTCGGCCCGTCGATCGCTGCGCCCATTGCCATGGGCCTTATCGACAGCTCCGTCCCGGCAGATGCCACCCTTTTCGGAGAGGTTCGCGGCAAGCGTCTGCCCGCCGCCCAGACCGATCTGCCCTTCCACAAACCCGACTACAAACGCTGAAGACAACAGGGAGAGACCCCGATGAAATTCACTGAAGAACACGAATGGCTGCGCGTCGAAGGCGACCTGGTCGTCGTCGGCATCACCGAACACGCCGCGACCCAATTGGGCGACGTGGTGTTCGTGGAACTGCCCGAGGCGGGCACGACCGTCTCCAAGGATGACGAGATCGTGGTGATCGAGTCCGTCAAGGCGGCCTCCGACATTCTCGCGCCGCTCGACGGAGAGATCGTCGAAGTGAACGAGGCGCTGGCCGACAACCCGGGCATGGTCAACGAAGACGCCCTCGGCGAGGCCTGGTTCTTCAAGATGAAGGCAGCCGACCTGTCGCAGATGGACGACTACATGGACGAAGCCGCCTACAAGGACATGATCGGCTGAGGAGAGACCCAGATGGCCTTCACCCCCACGGATTACAAACCCTACGATTTCGCTAACCGCCGCCACATCGGCCCTTCGCCCTCGGAAATGGCGGAGATGTTCGAGGTGCTGGGGGTGAAGGATCTGGACGAACTGATCGAACAGACCGTACCGGCCAGCCTGCGCCAGGAAAAGCCGCTCGATTTCGGAAAGCCCAAGTCCGAGCGCGAACTGCTCTATCACATGCGCCAGGTTGCCAAGAAGAACAAGGTCTACACGACCATGATCGGGCAGGGCTTCTACGGCACCGTCTGCCCCCCGGCGATCCAGCGCAACATCCTGGAAAACCCCGCCTGGTACACGGCCTACACGCCCTACCAGCCCGAGATCAGCCAGGGTCGTCTGGAGGCCCTGCTGAACTATCAGACCATGGTGACCGATCTCACCGGGCTCGACATTGCCAACGCCTCGCTTCTGGATGAAGCGACGGCAGCGGCCGAGGCAATGACCATGGCGCAGCGGGTGGCGAAGTCGAAGGCCACAGGCTTTTTCGTCGATGAAAACTGCCATCCCCAGAACATCGCGGTGATGAAGACCCGCGCCGAACCGCTTGGGATCGAGATTGTCGTGGGCTGCCCCGACGACCTGGACCCCGAGGCCGTCTTTGGCGCGATCTTCCAGTATCCCGGCACCTATGGCCACGTGCGGGACTTCACCGATGAAATCGCTCGTCTGCACGAAGCCAAGGCCATCGGGATCGTCATTGCCGACCCGCTGGCTATGACAATCCTCAAGGAACCGGGCGCCATGGGGGCCGATATCGCCGTCGGCTCCACGCAGCGCTTTGGGGTGCCCATGGGCTTTGGCGGGCCGTCGGCGGCTTACATGGCCTGCAAGGACGCCTACAAGCGCAACATGCCAGGCCGGATCGTGGGCGTGTCGATCGACGCGCAGGGCAACAAGGCCTACCGCCTGTCGCTACAAACCCGCGAGCAGCACATCCGGCGCGAGAAAGCCACCTCGAACGTCTGCACCGCGCAGGCGCTGCTGGCGAACATGGCCAGCTTCTACGCCGTCTTTCACGGCCCCGAGGGGCTCAAGGCCATTGCGCAGCGCATTCACCGCAAAGCGGTGCGCGTGGCGCGCGGGCTGGAGGAACAGGGCTTCACGGTTGAGCCTGAGTCCTTCTTCGATACGATCACCGTCGATGTTGGCCCGCTCCAGGGCGCAATCATCGAGGCCGCCCGCCGCGAGCGGATCAACCTGCGCCGGATCGGCAAGACCCGGATCGGGATCTCGCTGGATGAAACCACGCGGCCGCAGACCATCGAGCGGTTGTGGAAAGCCTTCGGCATCCATGATCGCAAGGCGGGTCTCACGGCGGAGTACCGTATCCCCGATCCGCTTCTGCGCCAGTCGGAATACCTGACCCATCCGATTTTCCACCTCAACCGGGCGGAAACCGAGATGATGCGCTACATGCGCCGTCTGGCGGATCGCGACCTTGCGCTGGACCGGGCCATGATTCCGCTCGGCTCCTGCACGATGAAGCTCACTGCCGCCGCCGAGATGATGCCGATCACCTGGCCCGAGTTTTCCAACATGCACCCCTTCGCGCCCGCCAGCCAGGCCGAGGGCTTTGCGGAGCTTGCGAAGGATCTGAGCGAGAAACTGTGCGAGATCACCGGCTATGACGCGATGAGCCTTCAGCCCAAGTCCGGCGCGCAGGGGGAATACGCCGGGCTGCTGACGATCCAGGCCTATCACAAGGCCAACGGGGACAGTGGCCGGGATATCTGCCTGATCCCGGTTTCGGCCCACGGAACCAACCCGGCCTCGGCCCAGATGGTGGGCATGCAGGTCGTGGTGGTGAAATCGGCCGAGAACGGCGATATCGACGTGGACGATTTCCGTGCCAAGGCCGAAGCGGCGGGCGACCGCCTGGCGGCCTGCATGATCACCTATCCCTCGACCCATGGCGTGTTCGAGGAGACCGTCCGTGAAGTCTGCCAGATCACCCATGATCATGGTGGCCAGGTCTATATCGACGGGGCCAACATGAACGCCATGGTGGGCCTGGTGCGCCCCGGCGATATCGGCGGCGATGTCAGCCACCTCAACCTGCACAAGACCTTCTGCATCCCGCATGGCGGCGGTGGCCCCGGCATGGGGCCTATCGGCGTCAAGGCGCACCTGGCACCGCACCTGCCGGGTCATCCCGAAACCGGCGGGTCCGAGGGCCCGGTCAGCGCCGCGCCGCTTGGCTCGGCCTCGATCCTACCGATTTCCTGGGCCTATATCCTGATGATGGGGGGCGAGGGGCTGACGCAGGCGACCAAGGTCGCGATCCTGAATGCCAACTACATCGCCAAGCGGCTGGAAGGGTCCTATGACGTGCTCTTCAAGGGGCATGCGGGGCGGGTTGCGCATGAATGCATCCTCGACACGCGTCCCTTTGCCGACAGTGCCCATGTGACCGTGGATGACATTGCCAAGCGGCTTATCGACAATGGCTTCCACGCGCCAACCATGAGCTGGCCCGTGGCAGGAACGCTGATGGTCGAGCCGACCGAGAGCGAGACCAAGGCCGAGCTGGATCGCTTCATCACCGCCATGCTCTCGATCCGCGAGGAAATCGCGGCGATCGAGAAGGGCGAGATGGACGCGGAAAACAACCCGCTCAAGCACGCGCCGCATACGGTCAACGCTCTGATCGGTGACTGGGACCGGCCCTATAGCCGCGAACAGGGGTGCTTCCCGCCGGGCAGTTTCCGGGTCGATAAGTACTGGCCGCCTGTGGGCCGGGTGGACAATGCCTGGGGCGACCGCCACCTGGTCTGCACCTGCCCGCCGCTGGAAGAATATCTCGACGCGGCCGAGTGAAGCCAAAGGGGGCGGCGGGTCGACCCGCCGCTCCTGCCGCCTTTGAAAAAGGCGGCCCCGGCGCGATGCGGCGCATCGCGCGTCCGCGCTGCGGCGACGCAGCGCCTTGCCAGGGATTAGCGTTCGTTGAAGCGCCGCCGAAGCTGTGCCAGCGTGTACTGTTTTTCCACGGGCCCGTGCTCCTCGGGGTAAAAGCCTGGATCGGTTGGCAGGCAGTCGCGCCCGCAGACCTGGTACATGAACCCCGTCTGGCCATTGATGAACCACAGCCGCCCGCCCGGCGTGGAGACCCATCCGTTAATGCCCATGCCCATGTCGCCTTCGACATCTATGGTGGATGGCACCTCACCATCATAACCCGGTGCCCAGGCCGCATGTGTGTGCCAGGACGAAATGATCGTGTATTCGGGCGGAACCGGGATCGTCGCACAAGAGGCAGGCCCGCCCCAGCTGACCTTGCTGACCTCCAACGTGCCAGCAGGCGTGCGCACGATATAGCCGCAGACCTCGCGGTTATGCGTGATCGATTGCTGGTTCATGTTCCGCAGCAGGGCGTAAACGAGTTCGGTTTCCTCGACGCTTTGTGCAAAGGCCGCGGGCGTGGTCAGGACCAGGGCGAGCAGCGCTGAAATCAGGCGCATGGGTGGGCTCCGAAATCACTCAATCTGGGAACAACGATAAGTCCGGCCCCGCGATCATGCCAGCCTTGTTTGCGCCCGGCGCGAGTGCCACTGTGACAGCAGACACGAAAGGACCCACGACAATGAGCGAACCGACGGATGCCCCCCAGGGTGACCTGACCCTGCGCACGGTGGCCATGCCGGCCGACATGAACGGCAACGGCGATATATTTGGCGGGTGGGTGCTGAGCCAGATGGACATCGCCTGCGGGATCGTGGCGCGGGAGCGCGCCCAGGGGCGCTGCACCACTGTTGCCGTCGATGCGATGAAATTCATCCGGCCCGTCGGCGTTGGCGACGTGCTTTGCGTCTATACCCGGATCCGGCGCGTTGGCCGCAGCTCCATGGCGATCGAGGTGGAAGCCTGGGTGCGCCGCGGGGCCGTCGGGGCACGCGAAAAGGTGACCGAGGCCGTTTTCACCTTCGTGGCCATCGACGAAAACGGCGTGCCTCGGCCCGTGCCGCAACTGACCGATTAATCCACGTCGACCTGTCGGCGCTCGATGATGACCGTCCCCGCGCCATCCGTCGTGACGATGTAGAGATTGCCGTATTCAAGCGGTGCCGGGTTCTCCAGCCCAAGGGCTTCCCAGATGTCCCTGATGTTGCCCTGGTTGCCGACCCACACCACGCTGCGCCCGGCCGAGAGACGCGAAATCCGCCGCCCGATCGTCGCTGGATCGGCCCTTGTGATCTCCATTCCCCGGGCCTGGGCCAGCGGGGCGGCAGTATCCAGATTGCGCTGAATGCCGGGGCTGTAGATGACATCGATGGGCAGGCCATCCAGCGCGGCGGCAATCGCCTCGGAGCGGGCCATGCCAAGGGCGTTCAGGTCTTCACCGTCCCGGTCGCCGTGACGATAGATGATCAGGCGCGTGTTTGGGGCAAGGCTGTGCCCCGTCAGCTGGGATACCCGGCTACAAGCTGCCAGACTGGCACCGGCAAGAACCAGCATGCTTCGTCGCGTAATGTGTTTCATGATCCGCCCCCCCTTTTCGACAGTTCCGGGGGGATCCTATCATGATTGCCCGGAAAGTGGGACCAGGCGGGCACTGCCCCCGGAAATGACGCCAAGGCCTCTGTCCAAATCGGCTGCCCTCTGTGTCCTGTGAGCAGTCACCGGAAAGGATTGCCGCATGGAGAAACATGTTGTGCCGAGCTGCGATGTCTGGCGTTCCTAGCGGGCAGATGCGGCGCTGTGGCTGCGCACGAAGTCAGCGATCTCCTGTGCCGGGCGCGCACCGGAGAGCCGCGCCACCTCTTTGCCGCCCCGGAAAAGTATGAGCAGCGGAATGCCTCGGATACCGAATTTCTGGCTGACCTGCGGAAAATCCTGCGTGTCGATCTTGGCAAAGCGCGCATTGGGGGCAAGCATTCGGGCCGCCTGTTCGAACTGCGGAGCCATCATCCGGCAGGGGCCACACCATGGCGCCCAGAAATCAACCAGCAGGGGCAGGTCATCGGATTTCGTGGCCTTGTCCAGCGCCTTGGGGTCAAGCGCGCGAACCTTGCCGTCTGTCAGCTTCGCCCCGCAAACCCCGCATTTCGGCCCTGCCGTCAGTCGATCAACGGGCACGCGGTTGACGGCGGAACATTCCAGGCAAGTGACTTTGGCGGAACCGGACATGGCAAGACTTTCTTCATGTTGACGTTGTCAATAAATGGGGCGCAAACAATAGACCTGCAAGAGCCATCTTTTACCTATCCCCGCCGGGCAAGGAGCTCTCGATTCATATACCAAAGAATAGGGTTCATATACCGCTGCTCGATTGGGTTGGGTGGGGTGCGTGACTATCCTCAACCTACCCGGATGCTGCAGCTTAGGTCTGCCATTCAATCGGACGCGCATCTGCCCCCACAATAGGGCGCGGCCGGCTGGTGGGCCAAGGCAACTTGTGACATCGCTCACGGACCACAAGTGCAGCCACTGGCAGTCGGGACTGAGGCAGGAGACGTAGCCATAGCGTCTCCTGCCTCTTCCGTTTCAGGGGTCTTTCACGACTTTGCCAACGAAAAAGGGGCGGGCAATCGCCCACCCCTCGCGCGTCGTTTCGTGACCGGTCAGCGCACGAATTTCTTGTACTTGACCCGCTTGGGCTCCAGCGCATCGGGGCCAAGCCGACGCTTCTTGTCTTCCTCGTAGGCTTCGAAGTTACCTTCGAACCATTCCACGTGGGCCTCGCCCTCAAAAGCCAGGATGTGCGTACACAGGCGGTCGAGGAAGAAACGGTCGTGAGAGATGATGACCGCGCAGCCCGCGAAGTTTTCCAGCGCGTCTTCCAGCGCCCGCAGCGTTTCCACGTCGAGATCGTTTGTCGGTTCGTCAAGGAGCAGCACGTTGCCGCCTTCCTTCAGCAGCTTGGCCATGTGCACGCGGTTGCGTTCCCCGCCCGACAGCAGGCCAACTTTCTTTTGCTGGTCGCCGCCCTTGAAGTTGAAGGACGAACAATAGGCACGGCTGTTGACCTGCGCATCGCCCAGTTCGATCAGTTCCGCGCCGCCCGAAATCTCTTCCCAGACCGTGGCCTTGTCGTCGAGCGCGTCGCGCGACTGGTCGACATAGGACAGCTTGACCGTATCGCCGTATTCCACGGTTCCGGCATCGGGTTGTTCCTGCCCCGTCAGCATGCGGAAGAGGGTCGACTTACCGGCACCGTTGGGGCCGATCACACCGACGATGCCGCCCGGTGGCAGGCTGAAGCTGAGGTCCTCGATAAGCTGGGTATCGCCATAATGCTTGGCCAGCCCTTCGACCTCGATAACCTTCGAGCCGAGGCGCGGGCCTGACGGAATGACGATCTGGGCCCGGCTGATCTGCTCGCGCTCGGATTGGCTGGCCATCTCGTTATAGGCCTGGATACGGGCCTTCGATTTGGCTTGCCGCGCCTTGGCACCCTGCCGGATCCATTCCAGTTCGCGTTCGAGGGTCTTTTGCTTGGCCTTGTCTTCGCGGGCTTCCTGCGCAAGGCGCTTGGCCTTCTGTTCCAGCCAGCTGGAATAGTTGCCCTCGTAGGGAATGCCGCGGCCGCGGTCGAGTTCCAGGATCCAGCCGGTGATGTCATCGAGGAAGTACCGGTCGTGGGTCACGATCAGGCAGGTGCCCTTGTAGTCGATGAGGTGCTGCTGCAACCAGGCAATGGTTTCTGCGTCCAGGTGGTTGGTCGGTTCGTCCAGCAGCAGCATGTCGGGCGCTTCCAGCAGAAGCTTGCACAGCGCCACCCGGCGCCGTTCCCCGCCCGAAAGATTGGCGGGCATCGCGTCGTCGGGCGGGCAGCGCAGGGCTTCCATTGCCACGTCGATCTGGCTGTCCAGGTCCCACAGGTTGTTCGCGTCGATCTCGTCCTGAAGCTGTGCCATTTCCTCGGCGGTTTCGTCCGAGTAGTTCATCGCCAGTTCGTTGAAACGGTCGAGCTTGGACTTTTTCTCTGCCACGCCGAGCATCACGTTCTCGCGCACCGTCAGGCTTTCTTCGAGCTGCGGCTCCTGCGGCAGGTAGCCAACCTTGGCCCCCTCGGCAGCCCAGGCTTCGCCCGAGAAATCCTTGTCGATTCCGGCCATGATCTTGAGCAGCGTCGACTTACCCGCGCCGTTCACGCCGACGACGCCGATCTTGACGCCGGGCAGGAAGCTCAGCCGGATGTTTTCAAAGCATTTCTTGCCGCCGGGATAGGTCTTGGAGACGCCATCCATGTGATAGACGTACTGGTAGGAAGCCATCGGAACCCTCATGCATTCGCGTTGCCGACCCTGATAGCGAAGGGGCCGCACGGGGGCAATGGGGGCGGCAAGCCCGGAAGGCTGCGCAAGTCGTGGATTTTTTTTCGACGGAACTCCCGTTGGTCCGCGTGAAAGAGCTATTCAAGCCTCCGCCCCGGCGGATTTTCAAAAAAGGAGTTCGACCCATGACACCCATTCGTCAACCTCTCGCCGCTGCTCTTCTTTCGCTGGCAACGGCCCTGTCTGCCGTGCCGGTAAGCGCCGATACCCTGCTTGGTGCGCGCACGGTCGCCGATCATTCGGAAACCGACGTGATCCTGGCCCAGGGAAATGCGCTTCATCGCTCCGTTCGGATCTGCGTGGCGGGCCGCGCGGTGCATTTCCGCGACCTCGACATCGTGTTCCAGAATGGAGGGCGGCAAGATGCCAATGTGCGCGCCCTGATCGGCCCCGGCGAATGCACCCGCTGGATCGACCTGCGCGGCCCTGCGCGCAACATCAACCGGATCGTCCTGCGCTACGATGCGCTGGTCAATGCCGGGCCGCAGCCCGTGGTGACCGCCTTCGCGCGCTGACCCTCTCCGGTCTCCTTCCCGCTTGTCGCAGGCCCGGTTTCCGGCAAACTGGGGCCGACAGGGAAGGAGACACGCCATGAGCTACGCGCTCTATATCGGCCGCAACCACAGCCGGGACGGGCATGCCTGGCTGGCAGGCTACGGCGATGAGCCCTCTTCCCACTGGCTTGAGATCATGCCTGCCCGGGATCATCCGCCCGATGCCACGGTTGAGGTGGGCGTGGGGCCAAGGGCCGAGATGCCCGGCCACCGCATCCGCATCCAACAAGCGCCGCGAACGGCGGCTCATATCCGGGTCAGCTATTCCTACTATCTTGGCGTTCCGGCCCCCATCACCAATGGAGGGCTCAACGAACACGGCGTCGCAGTGCGTGATGTCTGGTCAACGTCGCGGCCCGAACTGATCGCGATGACGCCGAAGGATCAGTCTGGCCCCAACTACAGCGACCTGGCCCGGATCGTGCTGGAACGCGCCCGCAGCGCGCGTGAAGCGGTCGAAATCTGTGCCGCGCTGATCGCCGAGCATGGGGAAAGCAGCTATGGCGGCAATTCCCACCTTTTCGCCGATGAGCACGAAGCCTGGGTCATGATCCAGTTCGCAGGCGGGCAGGGGCTCTGGGTCGCCGAGCGGCTCGGGCCCGACAGTATCCGCGCCTCGCGGCCTGGCTACGTGCTGGAGGTGCCCGTGGACAGGCCCGACCACCCCGATTTCCTTTACAGCGCGAATTTCGTGAGCTTCGCGCGTGAGAAAGGGTGGTATGCGGGCGGCTCCTTCAATGCGAACACCGTCTACGGGGATGGCAAGGGCCGATGGCCCGGTCTGCGCTGGATCGAAGAAGACATGGCCCGGCGGGCCGATGATGGTGGTATCTCCTTCGCGGACATGGCCTGGGCGATCCGGACCGAGCGGCTGACCGGCGACACGGCAGGATACGGACAAGTCGTGGCGTTGCGTGATCCGAGTCACCCGGCGCTGCGTGCCCTGTGGCATGCCCCCATCGGGGCCGTCGCCGCGCCCCTCGCGCCCGTCTTCCTGGGCCAGCGCGCCGTGCCGCCAGAGTTCGGCCCGCACCGTTACCTCACAACGGGCGAGTCTCATCGGTTCATGGACATGCGCAAGGTTCTGGCGGGCGGGTCGGATGTGCTGTCGCTGGTGCCGCAGGCGGGTGAGGCCAGTCGCTCCGCCGTGATGGAATGCAAGCGGCTTCTTTACCTGATGCACATGGCCGGGACCGAGTGCCTCGCGCGCATTCACGGGGCCTTTGCCCGGCGGGAAGGCCGTCTTCTGGGCATCGCAGTAACCCTAGAGGCCGCAGCGCGGGCCTTGCTGGCCCAGGGGAATGCCGATGCGGCCGAGGCCCTGCTGGCCCAGGCCAGCGCACACGAGTTGAACGAAGGGCTGCGTATGGTGATTGCCCTGGCCGACGGGTTGCAGGCAGAGCTGACGGCAGGCGGGCCATTGCCCCCGGAAAGCCAGCCGAAGGGCTTTGACCAGATCTGGTGATCCTTCGCTCTGGCCTCAGGGGGCCAGGCGCTTTTCAAAGAACATGTCGGGGTAGGGGTCGTCGTTGAACCGCTCTATCTCGGTCCAGCCAAGCTTGTGGTAGAGCTGCGCGGCCTCGGGCAGGGCGGAATTCGTGTCGAGCCTCAGCAGCGTAATGCCCAGGTCCCGGGCGGCTTCCTCGACACTATCCATCAGCCGAGCACCAACCCCCAGCCCCCGTGCAACCGGGGCAACCCAGAGCCGCTTGATTTCGGCCTCTTCGCCGCCATGCCCCTTCAGGCCCACGCAACCGATCGGCATGCCGTCCGACATGGCGACCAGGAACACCCCACGGGGGCGCAACATGTCCTGCGCATCGGGATCGCGCGACAGGTTCACGTCGAAGCCGGTATCGAAGCGGCGGGCCAGTTCACCGTAGTAATGGGCAAGGCAGGTCTTGGCGTCCGGGCTGCGCGGGTCTGCCTCCTCCACCGTGATCCGGTCCTGCCCAAGCACCGTTGCGACAAGGTCCATCGCGTCGAGCAGGGCCTGCCGCTGCGAGTGCCGGTTGAGGATGTCCTCTGCCTGGGCATTGACCAGTCTTTCGTATTCCCCGAACGCAGCCTCGCCCTCCGGGGTGAGCCGCGCCGTTCGGCGGCGGTTGTCGACTGGATTGGCCTCGATGCTCAGCAAGCCCTCGGCCTCCAGTCCACGCAGGATGCGGCTCAAGAGACCCGAGTCGAGGCCAAGGTAGTCACGGATCGCCGCGACATCGTTAAACCCGTGCCCGATGGCATTGAGGACCCGGGTGGGCCCCAGAGGACGGCCAAGCCCGAGGAAGGAGCTGTCGAGCGCCCCGATCTCGGAGGTGACGGCGCGGTTGAAGCGCCGGACGCGCTGGATGTCATCGGTCATGGGTCTGACTTAAGGCCCTCGCAGCGTTCGGGCAACGGCATTGTGGAGGCGGGCAAACCTCGTATTCTTTCTTTTGCAAGAATGCACGTCGTGTCGCGCCGCTTTTCCGCGTCGAAATCGGCTCCGCACCTCGCCCCGGTCGAAAGGGTTGGCCCGGGTCAGTCCTCGCCGCGTTCCAAAAGCACCGGCTGACCGTGCGGGGTGCGCTCATAGGCCCGCACCCATTGTGATTTGCGATCGGCCAGCGCCGCCCCGCTGATCTCCGTGACCTGCGTCGTCAACTGCTCCAGCGTATCAAGGGCGGCGGCGTAATAGGTCGCGGTTGTATCTGGCAAGCCAGCCGCTTCGGCGGCGCGCAAGGTGGCTCCTAGGGTCTCGGCCCAATCCGTGGCACTGAAGCGGCCCGCCTGCACCATGGTGTCGGCAATGGCCAGCACCTGTGCCTGCCAGGCTTCCTCGAAGACCGGATCACGGGGCGCAAGCGGGTCTTCAGGCCGGAACAAGGTAGCTCTCCCACAATTCAAGGGTAACCGAGTCGCGCGGGTTGGCATCTGGCCCCCATAGCTCGCGGGCCGAGAAGCTCACCGTGTAGAGATGCTGGCCCACGTGGCGATTATGCGCGCCTTCGTCGGGGAAAAGGTGACTGCCGTGATGGGCGATGACCTGCCCCGCGCAGTCACGGGCATAGGCAGGCAAGCGGGTGTGCGGATGGTCCACGCGGCGCAGGGTCCGAACGCTGTCCCCCGGGGCAAACCGCGCGGGCGCGTCCTCTGGCACGGAGAAATCGGTGCAGGCGCGGCGCACCTGTTCGACGATCTCGTCGACCGTCTTGGCCCTGGCAGGGTCGGCGGGTTCGATCACGTAGCCACGCTCCAGGTCTTCCAGCGTGATCTGCCCTGCATCGACCAGCAGCATCAGGTAGTTCGTGGCCCATTTCTGGAAGTAGGAGAAGGTCAGGTAGTCGCCCGGCACCATCACCTCCAACCCATGCCGGAACCAGTCGATGGTCATCGAGGGGCAGATACCTTCGCGCGCCAGCCCCCACATGCGCCGTTCCCAGTCATGGGTGAAAGGCGCGTCTCCCTCCGTCACCGGAACCGGCCCGTAACCTTCTTTGCCGCCGAGATCGTGGATGCCATCCATCACGCGCCCCTCGCTTTCAACACCCGGTCCGTGCCGATCATCGAATTCCGGGTGACGATCCCGGCCAAACGCTCCTCGTCCCAGTCTTCGGTCCCGGCGGGGCGCTGAGGAACCACGAGATAGCGCAACTCGGCGGTGCTGTCCCAGACCCGGACGGCCACGTCCTCGGGCAGGTCCACGCCAAACTCGGCCAGCACGGCGCGCGGTTCGCGCACGGCGCGGGCGCGGTAGGCGGCGGATTTGTACCAGGCTGGCGACATGCCGAGGATCGAGAACGGGTAGCAGGAACAGAGCGTGCAAACGACCATGTTGTGGCTGTCGTCTGTGTTCTCGACAGCCTTGAGGTGGCCCGTCGCGTTGCCTTCGAAGCCAAACTCCTTGATGGCCGCCGTGGCATCTTCCAACAGGCGTGTCTTGAACTCAGGGTCAACCCAGGCCCGCGCGACCACCTTCGCCCCGCGCATCGGGCCGATATGTTCGGAATAGGCCTCGACCCAGGCATCTATGGTCTCGGGTGCAATCAGCCCCTTTTCGACGGCCAGGCTTTCCAGTGCCTTCACCCTTAGCGCCGGGTCGCTTGGCAGATGCGAATGGATATGGCGGTGCAGATGGGCAGCGTGCTTGCTGTCGAACGTGGACATCGGGCGTCTCCTTTGCGCCAAGGGAAGGTCAGGACTGAGGGGCTGTCAAGCACCGTGGGGGCTGGACAGGGCGCTTGGGGGGCGTATCAAGGGCATTCATGCGCGCCGGCTTGCCATATGCCCGCCCCTCGATGACCGTGGGGCTGTTCGGAGGGTCCTTCGACCCGCCGCATGAAGGGCATGTGCATGTCAGCCGCGAGGCGTTGAAGCGCTTTGGGCTTGACCGGGTCTGGTGGCTTGTCAGCCCTGGAAATCCCCTTAAGGCAGAGGGTCCGGCCCCCCTGGCGCGCAGGATGGCAGCGGCCCGCGCGCTCATCCGGCATCCCCGCATCGAGGCCACGGATATCGAGGCACATCTGGGCACACGCTTTACCGCCGAAACGCTGGAGGGGCTGTTCCGGCTTTATCCGGGGGTCCGCTTCGTCTGGTTGATGGGGGCCGACAATCTGGCCTCGTTCCACCGTTGGCAGAGGTGGGACTGGATCATGGAAAACGTGCCCGTCGGTGTTCTTGCGCGACCGGGGCAGCGGATTTCGGCCCGCACGGCCAAGGCCGCGCAGATCTACCGCCGCTTCAAGGTGCCCGCCGCAGGCGCGAAGGGGCTTGCCCACCAGCCGCCGCCTGCCTGGTGTTTCCTCAATGTGCCGATGGTGGACGTGTCTTCGACCGAGATCCGTCAGCGCGGTGACTGGACCCGCTAGGCCTGCGGCTAGCGATGGGGCCGAAGCGCGAGGGTGGCGAGGCCCGAAGCCAGGATAAGTCCAAGCCCTTGCAAGGCCAGGAGGTCCGGCCAGTCGCCGAACAGGACAAGTCCAAGGACTGTCGCGGCAACCAGCTGCATGTAGACGAAGGGCGCGAGCCGCGACGCAGGTGCCAGCCCCAAGGCGATGATCAGCAGCAGGTTCCCAAGCGCCGAGCCGAGCGCGGACACCAGCGTCCAGACCGCCACGTCGCCCGTGACGGGCGGCCAACTCGGTGCCCCGAGCGGCAAGAGCAGCGCCGTGCCGATCAGAAGCTGGGTAATCAGCAGATCCTTGGGCCGCCCCACCCCCGACAACCAGCGAGAGGCGGTCAGGTAACAGCCGTAAAAGCAGCCTGCCAGTACCGCGAACCCCAGGCCTGGTGTCATGCCGAAACCGGGTTTGACCACCAGCAGAACTCCGCAAAAGCCGATCATCAGCAGGCTGGTCCGAAGGGGCGTGATCGGTTCGCGCAGGAAGAGGGCCGACAGGAAATACCCCAGGATGGGGCCCACGAAGAACGCTCCGAAGACATTGGCGATGGGCTCGGTCTTGACGGCCATGAGGATGCTGGAAATTCCCCCGACCAGAAACAGCGCCCGCAGCCAGATGCGCCAGTCGCCCAGCAATCCCAGGGCGCGCCAGGACAGCGCGAACGGGGCCAGCAGCAGGAAGCCCAGGCCAAAGCGGCTCCATGCCGTAAAAAGTGGGTTCACCCCGTGAAACGCCCCCAGGATCCGCCCGGCGCTGTCGCCAAGCGGGATCAGGCACATGGCCACCAGCATCAGGGGAAGTGCGCGGGCGAGCGATTGGGTCATGGCTTTCCCATATGCGCAATCGGATGGCACCGAAAGGCTTGAGTGACGGCCCGCCCTGGGGTTTAGTTGCCCCGGACGACAAGAATTTTGAGCAAGATGGTTTCTAGACGCGCATTCCTTGGCGGCGCCCTTGCCGGTATGGCACAAGGTGCCTTCGCCATGCCCCCCGAAGTGTCGCGCATCCCGTGGCGGCGACCGGACGGGTTTCACCTTCGCACATTGCCCTCGGCCGCCGAGATCATTGCCCGCGCCGATCTGGGTGGGGCGGTGTCCTGCGTGGTGGCGGATGCCCGCACCGGAGAGGTGCTGGAAGCCGTGAACCCTCTTCTCGCGCTGCCGCCCGCGTCCGTCACCAAGGCGATGTCGGCAGCCTATGCACTCGATCGGCTCGGCCCGGGTTACCGGTTCCGAACCCGGTTGATCGCCGATGGCGTGCTGACCAACGGGCGGCTCGACGGGGATCTGTGGCTGGTCGGCGGAGCGGATCCGGTGCTGGACACCGATGCGCTCAACGACATGGCGCGCGACCTCGCCGACGCCGGGGTGCGCGAAGTCACGGGCGCTTTCCACGTTGTGCATGACGCCGTGCCCCATATCGAAGCCATTGACCCCGAACAGCCGATCCACGTGGGCTATAACCCCTCGGTGTCGGGGCTGAACCTCAACTTCAACCGGGTGCATTTCGAATGGCGGCGGGGAAGTGAGGGCTACCAGGTCAGCATGGATGCCCGGTCACAGTCGATCAGCCCGCCCGTTACCATGACCCGCATGCAGGTCGTTGATCGGGGCGCGCCTGTCTACGCCTACGAACCGGGCGACGGGCGAGAGGAATGGACCGTCGCGCGCGGGGCTCTTGGACAGGAAGGCGCGCGCTGGCTGCCGGTGCGCCAGCCACACCTTTACACCGCCGAGGTGTTCCAGGTCCTGGCGCGTTCGCGCGGGATCGTGCTCGATGCGCCGCAATTCGGCGGCACCCCGCCCGATGCCGGGCTTGTCATGGCGGTGCATGTTTCCGAACCGCTGGAAGACATCCTGCGCGGCATGATGCGCTGGTCGACCAACCTGACCGCCGAGGTCGTGGGCCTTCTGGCGACACAGGCGGGCGGCACCCGCCCCGAAAGCCTGCCGCACTCCGCCGCGCTCATGGGCGACTGGATGCAGGCGCGGTTCGGCGTGCGCCGGGCGCGGTTCCTGGATCACTCGGGCCTGAGCGAGGACAGCCGCATTTCCACGCGAGAGATGGTGCGTGCATTGGTGGGCACCGGGGCAAATGGCGGCCTGCGTCGGATCATGAAGCCCATTCCCATCCGGGACGAACAGGGCACGCCGATCGAGGATCATCCGGCTTCGGTGGTTGCCAAGACCGGCACGCTCTACTTCGTCTCCACGCTTGCAGGCTTCGTGAGGATCGAGGGCGGGCGGGACCTGGCCTTTGCCATTTTCTGCGGTGATCTTCCCCGTCGCGATACCTTCGACCCGTCTGTCGAAGAACGCCCGCCCGGCGCGCGCAGCTACAACACCCGTGCCAAGCAGCTTCAGCAGGCGCTGATCGAACGTTGGGCGGCGATGCACGCCTGAAAGGGGAATTGGTCGCAAACGGGCGCGACAGGGGGCGTTTTCTGGCCTTGAGTGACCGGGCATGGCGTAGAGGGATTAGGCCCTCGGTGCCCCCCAGACACGAATAGGACCGACCGTGGCCGAAACCACGCCGCACAGCCTGGGTGCCCAAACGCCCCGCGCGATGGAAGGCATCGCCTGTGCCGTGGGCGGTATGGCCTTCTTCGTCGTGCAGGACGGCATGATGAAGTCGCTTCTGCAGGACTACACCGTGTGGCAACTGATCCTGACGCGGGGCGTGGCAGCCATTGTGCTGCTGGTGCCGCTCATCCTGTGGTTTGGGCGCCCGCATCGCCTGCTGACGCCGCTCTGGCGGCTGCACCTTTTGCGCGCGGCGCTCTTGTCCTCGGGCTTTGCCATGTTCTACGGGGCCTTCCCTTTCATGGGGCTGGCAGAGGTCTCGACAATCTTCTTCTCGGCCCCGCTGATGATCGCGCTGCTGGCGGCGCTCTGGCTTGGCGAAAGCATCGGCCCGCACAGGATCGGCGCGCTTGTTGTCGGGTTCGCCGGCGTTCTGATCGCGATGAACCCCGGCGGCGATACCTTTAGCTGGGTCGCGGTTCTTCCGCTCATGTGCGCGCTTTTCTACGCTATTGCCCAGATCCTTGCCCGCCGCATCGGGGACCGGGAAACCACGCTGACCACCGCCCTTTACACGCTGGTCTTTTCCGGCCTGCTGATCATTCCATTCGGTCTTGGAACCAACCTTCTCCTCTCGGTTCCGGCAGAGTTTCACCACCTGCAATTCGACTGGGTCCTGCCGCGCGGGGGCGAGATCCTGCGCCTCGGGATCATGGGGATGATCGGTATCGCGGGCTACATGGCCCTGACGCGCGCCTATCAGATCACCTCGGCCAGCCTCGTCGCCCCGTTCGACTATGCCTACCTGCCGATGGCGTCGATCATGGCCTACCTGATGTGGGACGAGATGCCCGGGCCTGCCACGCTGGCGGGCATGATGCTGATCATCGGCTCGGGGCTCTACCTGGGATACCGCGAATTGCGCAGCAGCCGTGCAACGCTGAGCCCGCACCCGGTGGCGGAAGCCTCGGTCGCGCCGGGCAACCCAGTGGCCCCGATGACGGTCGCACGGGACGTGGACCCGGACTGATCCGTGCACCCGTGGGGCAAGGTCCGGGCTGACGCGCCTCTACCCGCTGTAACAGCATCGAAAACGGGCGCCCCGAACGGCTCGGGACGCCCGCTTGATGATCTTTTCTGCAACCCCGCCCGGATCAGGCGAGATGGGGGAAGTAATCTTCGCAGGTTCCTTCGCGATAGACATCGGCCGTCGAACAGTGCAGCCCGCCACCGAAGGCATAGGCATCGCGCAGGTCGACCTCGACCACTTCCATCCCCAGCTTGTCCATCTGCTCGGCCTGGTAGACTTCCGACTTCTCGACACAGACGGTCTTGGGGTCGAGCACCAGCACGTTCATCGACAGCCAGACCGAGGAATAGCACAGCGGCGGCGGCGCGTTATGCGCGGGTTGCGCGGCATCGACGATTTCCCAGCCGTTGTCATGGAACATCTTGCGCTGCTCTTCCGGCAGGCGGCGCTGCGGGTTGTTCAGGATCAGGCCGGGCCGCAACGGGGTAAAGGTTGCGTCGATGTGGATCGGGTAGGGATCGCCGGGGAAGTTGACGGCGTGCACACGGTGATCGGGGTAGTGACGGCGCAACCACTCGATCCCCTTGAGGTTGGTGGTGAACCCGTGCTGGACGACAAGGTCACGCCCGAAGCGCAGCACATCGGCCGCATCGAAAAGCGGCTCTTCTTCCGTGGTTACGAAGAACTTCTCGGCGGCCCATTGCAGCCGCTTCTCGACCCCGATCTTTTCCGACAGGTAATCGGGGTGGTAATCCGCATCGGTCAGCCGCGGTTTCGGGGCGGCTTCGTGCCGGAAGTTCGGATCCTCCTCCCAGTACTGCTGCATGAGCGGGCGGTAGTTGAGATACTCGAACCACCGGCAGCGGTAAGACATCGTCGCTTCGAGAATTTCCGAACCCACGGTCAGCAGCACGTCACGCGGCGGCATGCAGCCGAACTGGCTGTCGGTGTGGAAGTCGGGCGTCGTGACCGGCAGGGCGTGATCAATCGGAGTGGGCCGGTCCACGCGAATGCCGCGTGCTTCCAGTTGGGCCGCGAACTTGTCCAGCAGCTCGTTGGCCCGGTCGATGGTTTCCTGCGGCCGCCGCCCCCACTGACCGCGCATGTCGCTGTCTTCGGGCACCTTGGCGTCCAGCGCCGGTTCTTCCGGTGGAATGTGGCAGTTGTCGGCCCGGCCGACGATGACATGCCTCAGCGGGTCCCATTCGTTCCAGCTGTTGACGACGGTCTTTTGCATCTCTTTGTCCCTGCATCTTATCGCTGATGTGCAGGATTAGAGCATTCGGCTGGCCAACGTCCATCCACTTGCGACAGGCAGCGGCACGGGAGCGAACAGCACTCAATCACTTTAAAACACGGGATTTGCTGCCAACACCGCGCATGAGGTGTCGGAAGATATTCTGGTCTTAATGGCTTATGCGGCCTTGCCCCTGGCAGGTTCAGCGGCGCCCGCTTCCGGTCCGGTTGGTCAAACGACCATATGGCGCGCGCGGGCCCCGCGTTCGATCGCTGCGGCATGCAGCCGGTCGATGTTGAACTGGTAGCGGATTTCCTGGAGCATCTGCAGTTCGGTCTGGCGCAGCAGCCCGTCGGCGGCAGCCACGTCGCAGGCCAGAGCATAGCCGGTTTCGAACAGCCGCTCGGGCAGGGCATCGAGGATCAGACCAAAGAGCGCGTCGAGCCCGTCTTCCTCTTCGAACAGGTCGAACACGATCTGTGAGACGGTCGACAGCCGGTCGATGTCGAACTCGGCAAAAACCGGCAGGTGGTTCACGATGCGCTCGATCGTCACCAGCTCCGAGGTGCGGATCGCCTCGTCCGAGGCGGAGACGGCTACCATGAGCGCGACAAGGGCATCCTGCGGGGAAAGAGAGGGCTGTTCGGTCACTTGGAAGCCTTTCACTGGTGTTTTCACCGGGAATTTATTGACCCCGCCCGCGAGGAGCAATAGGGGCTTTCGCACGCGCGGCACGGGGCCGCGTCTTATCCGACCCAAATGGACCGAGGACATGTCTGACCTACGTGACGCCGCAATGAGCTCGAAAGCCTGGCCCTTCGAAGAAGCCCGCCGGGTGCTCAAACGTTACGAAAAGGAACCGCCCGCCAAGGGGCATGTCCTGTTCGAAACAGGCTACGGCCCCTCGGGCCTGCCCCATATCGGGACCTTCGGCGAAGTGCTGCGCACCACGATGATCCGCCACGCCTTCGAGGTGATCTCGGATATTCCCACGCGGCTGATCTGCTTCTCGGACGACATGGACGGGATGCGCAAGGTGCCGGGCAACGTGCCCAACCAGGAGATGCTGAAAGAGCACCTGCAAAAGCCGCTGACCACGGTGCCCGACCCGTTCGGCACCCATGAAAGCTTCGGCCACCACAACAATGCGATGCTGCGCCGGTTCCTCGACACTTTCGGCTTCGAGTATGAATTCTACTCGGCCACCGAGTTCTACAAGGCAGGTCATTTCGACGAGATCCTGCTGCGCGCGGCGGAACGCTATGACGCGCTGATGAAGGTGATGTTGAAAAGCTTGCGCGAGGAGCGTCGCCAGACCTATTCGATCTTCCTGCCGATCCACCCCGAAACCGGCCGCGTTCTCTACGTGCCGATGAAGAATGTCGATGCGGTGAACGGCACCGTGACCTTCGACGACGAGGACGGCAAGGAATGGACGTTGCCTGTGACGGGCGGCAACGTGAAGCTGCAGTGGAAGCCCGACTTCGGCGCCCGTTGGGCCGCGCTTGGCGTCGATTTCGAGATGTATGGCAAGGACCATTCCACCAACACGCCGATCTACGACGCGATCTGCCGCATCCTGGGCGAACCCGCGCCGGAGCATTTCACCTACGAGCTGTTCCTCGATGACCAGGGGCAGAAGATCTCGAAATCCTCGGGCAATGGCATCTCGATCGACGAATGGCTGACCTATGCGTCGACGGAATCGCTGAGCTATTTCATGTTCCTCAAGCCCAAGACGGCCAAGCGGCTCTACTTCGACGTCATCCCCAAGGCCGTGGATGAGTATCACCAACAGCTCAATGCCTATCATGCTCAAAACGCTGAACAAAAACTGGCAAACCCTGTCTATCACATTCACAACGGTGACGTGCCGGTCAGCACGATGGTGGTGCCGTTCGCGATGCTTCTGAACCTGGCCAGCGTGTCGGGTGCGGAAGAAAAGGAAAAGCTCTGGGGTTTCATCCAGCGCTATGCGCCGGAGGCGAGCCCCGAGGGCAATCCCGATCTCGATCAGGCGGCCGGTTTCGCGATCCGCTACTACAATGATTTCGTGAAGCCCACGCGGGCCTTCCGGCTGGCCGACGACAAGGAACGCGCGGCTATGGAAGAGCTGCTGGCCTGCCTTGGCGATGCCGACAAAGCCCTTGATGTCATTGCCAGAAAGAACGCCGAAGCCGGTCGCGACGATCCGCTGCCCGAGGTCAACTGGAACGATGACGAGTTCCTGCAATCCATCGTGTTTGCCATCGGCAAGACCCATGGGTTCGAGCCTCTGCGCGACTGGTTCAAGGCGCTTTACGAGGTCTGCCTCGGGGCCTCTCAGGGACCGCGCTTCGGCGGCTTCATCGCGCTTTACGGCATCGAGGAAAGCAGGCAGCTGATCCGCGATGCGCTGGACGGAAAGCTGGCGGGCTGAGCCCCAAAACAGGGGGGTGCCCCCCGTACACCCCCTGTGCACCCCCCGTACACCGGGCGTGCATACGAAAACCGGTGCGACCCCGCGCCGGTTTTCGCGTTTCTGCCCCCGATTTGACCGGTCCGGGCACGGCGCTATCTTTTCGAGCAGGACACGCCAGCCAGACGGAGGCCCCGATGCCGCGACTGATCTTTGCCCTCGTGCTGCTCCTGCTGCCCCTTGCGGCCACCGCGCAGGAGCGTCTGCCGGACAATCCCGCGATCCAGCAGGTGATCCAGAACCAGATGGACGCCTTCGCCACCCGCAACGTCTTTACCGCCTGGACCTATGCCAGCCCGACGATTCAGCAGCTCTTTGGAAGCCCGCTCTATTTCGGGGCGATGGTCGAACAGGGCTACCCGATGGTCTGGACCCCAGGCGAGGTCAGCTTCCTGTCGCTGCGCGACGAGGGCGGGCGTCCGGTGCAACAGGTGCAGATCGTCGATTCGACGGGGCGGTTGCATATCCTCGACTACGAGATGGTCGAGATCGACGGGAATTGGCGCATCGCGGGCGTGACCATCCTGCGCGGGCAGAGCCTCGGCGCGTAACGCCTTCGACGATTAACCCCGTTTTAACGATGCTTGGGTAATCCTTCCCCCTGACCGGACCCTTCGCGGGGCATCCGGGACTTCCTGACATGTATGACAATCGAGACACCCCCTGGACCTCAGCGGACCAGCGGGGCGTGACGCGTTGGGGCGGGCCCCTTGCGCGGCAACAAAAGGGGTTTGACATGAACCAAGTGATCACCGACGGGCTGAACCTGATGCCTCCCGCCTTTTCCGATGGGCTGGGGGTCTGGTCGCAGCAGGACGGGACGCCGGGCAGCGACACCTGGGCCTCTGCCGGCAACGCGGCGCTGGTGACCGCCGACCAGGATTTCGGCGATTGCCTGGAAATCCTGAAAGCCGCGACCACGACACAGATCCGCTACATGGGCCAGACGCCGGTTCTGCCGGGGCTCTACCTGCGGGTCACGGCGCGGGTAAAGGCGGTGGCGGGGCTGATCCCGTCCTTCCGCATCGCGGCCTGGGCGGCGCAGGCCAATGGCAGCCATGTGCCCGGCGTGGTCGAGGTCGGGCCTTCCGTGACGCCCGCGGCCTATGGCGAGGTGACGACCGTGTCGGCGATCATCGGGCTGGGGGACCGGGGCGGCGTCGACATGGCCTGGGGCGAGCAGGCGGCCTATGGGCATGTGGGGCTGGACGTGACCGGGCCGAACGGGGGCAGCGTGCGCATCGAGTCCATCAAGGTCGAGGACATCACCCATGTCTTCCACCGCAAGCTGATGGACTGGGTCGACGTGAAGGATTTCGGTGCCATGGGCGATGGCGTCACCGATGACACGGCGGCCTTCGAGGCTGCGGATGCCGCCGCTGCCGGACGCGAGGTGCTGGTGGGCGAGGGCACCTTCCTGATCGGGTCCAACCTGACCATGCAGTCGCCCGTCCGCTTCCATGGGCAACTGTCCATGGCCGATCACGTGCGCCTGGTTCTGAGCGAGAATTTCGACCTGCCATCCTATGCAGATGCCTTCGGCGGAGACGAGGTGCAGGGGTTCAAGAAAGCCTTCCAGGCGATGCTGAACCACGGCGATCATGACAGTTTCGACATGATGGGGCGGCGGGTCCTGCTGGACGGGCCGATCGACATGGCCGCGGCCGTGGGCAACAAGGTGAGCTATGCCAACCGCCGGGTCATCCGCAACGGGCAGTTCAGTTGCTTGGCGGGCCCCAACTGGGATGACGAGGTGCATACCGCCACGGCCACCTGGTCGGCGGCGAACCCCGCGCGGCTGGACAACGTGACCAATGCGGGCACGATCCCCATCGGGTCGCTGGTAACGGCAGCGCAGGGCGTGGGGCGCGAGGTGTATGTGCGTGACGTGAACGCGGCGCAGAACCGCGTCTTCCTGTCGGCCGAGCTGTCGGTGCCGCCTTCGAGCCAGAGCTACACCTTCACCCGGTTCAAATACATCCTCGATTTCGCGGGCTTCGAGAACCTGCAACGTTTCTCGATCGAGGGGGTGGAGTTTCTCTGCGCGGGCGTCGGCAGCGCGATCATGCTGCCGCGTGACGGGCTGATCTTCCACGTGAAGGACTGCTTCTTCACCGGGCCGAAGGATCGCGGCATCACGTCCTGCGACACGGGCTGTGCGGGACTGCTGATCGACCGCTGCCAGTTCCTGTCCAACGAACAGGTCCTGCGCGTGCAGGACCGCACCACGATCGGGTTCAACACCAATTCCAACGATGTGAAGATCCGCGACAACCGGGCGGTGAAGTTCCGCCATTTCGGGGTGTTCGGCGGCAATGGAAACCTGATCACCGGCAACCACTGGTTCCAGGGCGACAACGAGCCTGACGGCCAGATCAGCGCAGGGATCGTGCTGACCAATACCAACGTCAAGTCCACGATCATCGGCAATTACATCGACAACAGCTATATCGAGTGGGGCAACGAACATGACGCCGCGCCCGAGTTGTCGGGGGAGTTTTCCTTCGGCGGGCTGACCATCAACGGCAATATCTTCACCGCCAACGGGATTGCCAGCTGGTCGAACTTCATCCTGATCCGACCTTATGGCGTGGGCCACTACATCAACGGTCTGTCGATCTGCGACAACGTCTTCCGTCATCTCAACGGCGGGGCGCTGGACTCGGTCGATGACGTGGACGACTCGATCGCGCCGCTCGATGGCAGCCGCACCGCCAATTTCCTGATGACGGGCAATGTCTATCACGGGATCACCAAGAACTCGCAGAACCCGGTGACGGTGAAAGTGACCGAGAACACCGATCTGGACGTGTGGGAAGTGGACCTGCGCGACTGGCTGCCTTTCGAGGGCGAAGCGCGCACGGCGGTATCGGTTCTGCCCGAGGGGGCGGTGCGTTCCGTTGCGAACGTGGCCATTTACACCATGCCCTATGCCACCACGCGCCACGGGGTCGGGCGCGGGTCGATCCGGCTGAACTGGTCGCAGCCGGTGCATGGCACGGTGCAGCTGACCGCGCGCTGCGACTCGATCTGAGGCAAGCGGCGGGGTGGCCCTAGCGGGCCGCCCCTTCGGGGCCGGGCGCCCGGTGATATTCCACCAGCTTTTCCCAGCTTGTCGCGTCGAGCAGGATCCAGGCCCCGGCATCGACGGTGTAGCCATAGGTGACGGATCCATCCGCAGCGAGGTGGAATTGCACCCGCGCGCCATCGGTTTCCAACTGGCCGCGATATTCCCGTGTCCACAGGGTCGAGGCCGCCGCGTCCAGCACCCATATGCCGGTCGTGCGGGTGCCGTCCGACCCGCGTTGCAGGACGTTGCCATCGGCCTGGAAGAGCCCTTCATCCCCAGTGTCCACGGCCCGCCAGGCGCCAATGGGCGCCGCCTCGGTGCCTCCGATCCGTTCCAGCCGGACCGTGCCCCAAACCATGCCCTGTCCGTCTTTCCCTACCGTCAACGGCTGCGGCGGCGCGGCGACGTGATAGTTGCCCTCGTCGTCGATTTCGTAGGTGAAGGCTTCGCCGGGGATGATCCAGATGCCGGGCAGGTCGGGGTCGATCACGGGATCGGGCATGGGGGTCGCTTTCGATGGCAGCGTTAACCCTTAAGATGCACCCTTTCCGGAATTCTGGCAAGAAAGCCCGCGTTTTCAGGCAAGTGCCAGGTCGCCGGGGGTCAGGAAACTGGCCTTGCCGAAGCCGCCATTGAGATGGGCCGAGGTCACGCGCAGGCGGCGAATGACGAAATCCGTGAAATCGAAGTAGAGCGCGGCCTTGGGGTGGCGGGACAGGTAGATCGTCTTGATCCCGTCCTTGTCGGCTTCCTCTGCCTGGCATTGCAGGGTCAGGCGCGGGTGGATCAGCGGGTCGCCGCGAGACCCCGGTTCGCCCACAAGCAGGGAGCAGGTCGGATTGTCATTGAGCGCCCGCGTGTGCAGCGACAGTTCGGAAACGAGGATGATGGGCTGCCCCTCGGCATCGGTGCAGACCGAAACCCGGGACACCATCGGGCCGCCACTGTCGGGACAGATCACGCCAAGGGCGCCGAAACGGGCCTGACGCAGCAGATCCTGACCAACGGCACGTGCCTCGTCATTGGTCTCGCGCAGCATTCGATTCGGCCTGGACATGCCCAAAGCTCCTCCTTTGATCGGAAATACCATCCCCAAGAGGGCAAAGAAACTTGGCGATTCAGACGGGTTGCGGGGTTTGGGCGGGGCGTTTTGCAGGCCCGGCAACCCTTTTCAGGGCATGGCCAAGCGGGCGCTGATCTGCTTGAAGGGGGCTGTCCCATTGCAAGGAACGCCAACCTGCCGTGACCGACCGACCCGACACACGCATGAAGATCGTCCTGGTGACGCCCGAGATTCCCGGCAATACCGGAACCATCGGACGGACCTGCGTGGCCCTGGACCTGGAGCTGATCCTGATCCGGCCCTACGGCTTTTCCATCGACGAGAAGGCCGTTCGCCGCGCGGGGCTGGATTACTGGCAGCATGTGCGTCTGAGCGAATACGACAGCTGGCAGGCCTTCCTTGAGGCTCGCGCCCCGGCGCGCGAGCAACTCTTCTTCTTCGAGGATGATGGGGCAGGCAGCGTCTACGACCCGGACTATCCGCCGGACGCCTATCTTGTTTTCGGACGGGAAACCAAGGGGCTGCAACCCGAGATCCTGCACGGCATGGAAGACCGGATCTTTCACCTGCCGATGCGCAGCCCGCATATCCGCTCGCTCAACCTCGCCAATGCGGCGACGGCGGTCATCTACCAGGCCTTGCGCGGCCAGTTCACCGGGTGATGTCGTTAACCTTTCGGTAACCAGTTTGACACGTGGGTCACCATGCTGCCCCGTGCCTGCCCGGGCCTGCGCGAAAGCACCACAAAGCCTCCCACCCCATGCCCAAAGCCGTTGCTAGCCCTGAGGGCCGTAGTAACGAGCCTAGAACGGGTTTGAGTAAATGGTATCCAAGCGTTCCGACCGGTTCGCTGCGCGCGAAAGCGGCGCAGCGGCCATTGACTGGGTGATTCTGGCCGTGGGTGTTTTCGGCCTTGCCCTTGCAGTCTATTCCCTTTTCGGGTCCGACCTGACCTTGCGCGGGCCTGCGCCCGAGCAGGTGGTCGAGACCGTGGCCCCCGCAGGCCCCGTGCCGGAGGTCGTGGCGGTCTATCGTGCCCGTCCTTTGCTGTATCCCCATTTCGACGAGGCATGGCGCACGGCACAGATCGCGGCCTTTGCCGCCCTGGACGACGCGGCGCTGCTAGCGGCCTATGACGCGCAATACGGCGTTGCAACGGGCACGGTGAACACGCTGATCGGGGCCGATTACCTGGGCGTGATCGAAGCGGAAATCCGGTTGCGCGGGCTGGACCTGCCGCCGGGAAATCGCAGTTTTACCGACCTGCACGATGCCTTGTCGCAGCCCGTGGAGGCCGTGCCATGAAAACAGCATCATTCGTCCTTCACCGCGCCTTGAGCGGGGGCTAGGACAAAGCTGTCTACCCTGGGGGGTAGCTCTGCCCCGAGGGGCCGTGGACCATGCGCCACGGCCCCTTTTGCTTGGGCTTGATCCGGGTCAAGGCGGATGTGGCCTTTGCGGGGCGGAATGGGCTTGCTACGCTTGCCCCGCAACCAGGAGGATCGTTCCATGCCGACCATCAAGAAGGGCGCTGCCCTGCAGACCGTCATCACCACTTTCGAGACGACGCCCGGAACCTGCCAGGACCTGCTGGATGCGCTGACGTCAGCCTATTCGGAGTTCATCTCGAACCAGCCGGGCTTTATCGCGGCGGGGCTGCATGTGAATGACGCCCAGACCCGCGTGGCGAACTATTCCCAGTGGCAGCGGCGCGAGGATTTCCAGGCGATGCTGCGCAGCGACGAGATGCGCAAGCGCAACCGCGCCATCAACGAACTGTGCAAGAGCTTCGAGCCGGTGATGTATGACGTGGCGGAGAGCTTCAATTGAGCGAGGGGGGCGACGCGCTGGGCGAGGA
>NZ_CAXREX010000030.1:0-46931 GCF_964229645.1 Nioella sp.
CAGATCGCCCGCGTCGCGGCCTGTATGAGATCGACCAGCGCCCGCGCCTCGGCCTCGCTTTCGGGGTGGGCATGATCCTGCCGGTCGTCGCCCGCGCAAAAGGCACGACCCTCGCCGGTGAAGATGATCGCGCGGGTATGCGGGCAGGCATTGGCATCGTCGAAGGCGCGGGTCACGTCACGGATCAGCGCGGGGTTCATGGCGTTCAGCCGCTCGGGGCGATTGAGGGCAATCCGTCTGACGCCATCTTCTATAAGATCGCTTCGCACCGTGTCATAGGTGAAACCGGTCATCTCAATACTCCCTCAGCACGCGTTTGGTCTTGCCTTCGGTCACGGGGAAGGTCCCATGCGGCACCAGCGTGACCCGTGCCGTGGCCCCGAGGTTGCGTTTCATGGCGGCTTCGACCTCGGCCTTCAGCGCGTCGCTGGTTTCGCGCCCTTTCGCCAGTTCCACCGTGATCGGCAGGGCGTCATAGGGCGGCGGGGCGTCCAGCACGATCCGGTAGTCGCCTGACAGGGCCTCCATTCCGCTTAGAACCGCGGCGACCATGGTGGGGAAGAGGTTCAGCCCCCGCACCACCACCATGTCGTCGCTGCGCCCCACCACGCGGAAGCGGAAGCCGTGGCGCCCGCATTGGCAAGGCTCGGTCTCGTCGATGGCGATGATGTCGCCGGTGCGGAACCTGACCAGCGGCTGACAGTCGCGCGCGAGGTGCGTCAGCACCAGTTCGCCTTCCACGCCCGCCGCGATCGGCAGCGGGGCCTTGGTTTCGGGGTCGATCAGTTCCGGCCACAGGACATCGGCGGCCATGTAATGCAGCCGCGTGTCATGTTCACATTGCGCGGCGAAGTTGGAAAACACATCCGACACGCCGTAATTGGCGTTTCGCGGCTCCATCCCCCAGGTCTCGCGGATGCGATCCCTCAGGGCCGGGTCATCGAGCCCCGGTTCCCCGCCGAACAGCCCCAGCTTCAGGCCAAGATCACGCGGGCGCATCCCCATCCCCTCCAGCACCCGTTCCAGAACGGCGGGGTAGGAAGGCGTGCAGGAGATTGCGTTGATGCCGACCTCCTGGATCGTGCGGATCAGAAGCTCGGTCGATCCGACGCCGAAGGGCACCACCAGCGCACCGGTGGCCTCCAGCGTCATGTGATCGGTCACGCCACCCATCCACATCTGGTAGTTCAGGCAATGCACCACCGTGTGATCGGGCGTCAGCCCGGCAGAGGACTGGCAGCGTCCGCCTACGGTGCCGGTGATGGCGCTGTCGCGCGCCGACATGGCGAGGTTCATGGCCTGCCCCGTGGTGCCCGAGGTCCGGTGCAGGCGGTTGGCCTGACGGCGCGGTGCGGCGAGGTAGTCACCGAAGGGCGGGTGCGCGGCCTGGGACAGGCGCAGCCCCGCCTTGTCCGACAAGGGCAGCGCGGGCAGGTCCCGAAGGTCCTCTGGCGGTGTGACCCCCTTCCAGAGTGCCTGATAAAACGCTGAATTCCCGGCCACATGGGCGCGCTGCGCGGCCCATGCATCCTGCTGCGCGGGCAGCAATTCCCCTGCCGATAGAAACTCGGCCCCGTCGATCAGGCTCATCCGCCCATCCCCCTTTCCCAGATATGGGTCAATGTCCGGGTCAGAGCGGCCCGGTCCTGGCTGATCTCGCGCACCAGCGGATCGGAGCCGAAATGCAGCGTGATCAGGTATTGGTCGACCATGCCGCCAAGCGCATGGGCGCGGCGCGTGAGCTCGTCGCGCGGGGTGTCTCCGCGCTTTTCCCATGCCGCGACCACCGTGCCAGTCCACTCGGCGTTGAGCCGTTCGAAGGCGGCGCTGGCCTCGGGGAAGGCCTCCATCCGGGTCACGAGGCAGCGCATCAGCCCCTTGTTGGCCTCGAAGAGCCGAAGGTAGGCCGCCGTCGTCTGGTGAGAGCGGTCGGCGGGCGTCTGGCCTGCGCGCGACGCCTCTCGCATGCGGGCCTGAAGAAAGCCCACGAAGCCCGTGAGGGTTTCGGCAAGGGCGGCGCGCGTATCGGGGAAATAGGTGTAGAACGTGCCGTGGGCGCTGCCCGCCCTGCGGGCGATATCGGCCACTTTCAGATCGCCCGTCGGGATCTCGTCAAGAAGGCTGCACAGCGCCGCCTGCACCCTGGCCCTGGTGCGCGCAGCCTTGGCCCCGGTCCGCGCGCCCGCAAGCAGGGCAGAGCCGTAGCGATCGGGATCATCCTCGGTCTTCAGGGCAGGGGCAGGCATGGCATCTCCATTTCTGAAATTGACATCAATATCAAAAATGAGTCGTGTCAAGGAGCCATATGGGCCGCTCGTGTCAGTCGGCGTCGGACTCCAGCGCGCTGCGGGCCGCTTCCGGGTCCCACACGGCCAGCCCCAGGAGCCGCGCCGCCGCCAGCGACAGAACCCCGGAGTCGAGCCCCTGCGGGCGCTGGAACTCGCGGATGGCGGCGCGGGTGCGCCGGTCCATCTCTCCGGTGATCGCGCCGTGATAGAGGCCACGAGCGTCGAGCGCCCGTTGAACGGTGGCGATGAAGGCCGGATCATCCTGCGCGGCGCAGGGGGTTTCGAACCAGATCTCGCGCCGTTCCTCGACGATGCGCTGGCGCGTATCGGTGCGGTAGATCGCGGGCGCGCGCACGGACCCGTCGGCGGCAATCTCGGGCGGTTGCACCAGAACCTGTTCGGTCACTGTCTCGATCACCGCCGGGGTCACGTCCTGCGCGTAGCAGGCATCGGCGCGGGCGTTCTCGGGGCCCTCGCCGCGCGTGACGATGGTGCCGTCCTGTTCCAGAAGACGCGACACCTCTGCCCCGGGCATGGGCCCGCAGGCAGCGAGGCCCAGAAGGCCCGCGATCAGCAAAGGGGTCGGTTTCATCAGGTCGCCTTGGATCTGCTCGGGGTGCGGCCGCTGTTTCTCGGGCCGTCGGTTGCGCATAGGATACAGGGTTTTCGGCCCGAGGCAAAGCGCTCAACCCTCGGGGCGCGCCAGAAGCGCATCCAGCATGGGCGAGATATCCTCCACCTCTTCGGCGATGACGTTGATCACCCCGTGCCCGTGCTGCACCCGGCCCGTGACGCGCAGAAGTCGCCCGGCCACCACCGCCCGGCGAAACCGTTCGTAAACCTTGCGCCAGACCACCACGTTGCAGGTGCCGGTCTCGTCCTCCAGCGTCAGGAAGATGACCCCGTTGGCAGTGCCGGGCCGCTGGCGCACAAGGACCAGCCCGGCCACGGTCACCCGCGCGTTCTGCGGTGGCCGGTTTAGCCAGGCATGGGGCAGCGCCACGGGGGGGCGCGGCCAGTCGGGGGGGCGGATAGCGGGCTCCATGGGAACAAATATAGAACACGAGCGTGACGGCGCAAGCTGACGAATTTCCCTCGAAAAAGTGACGCATTCAGGCTGGCAAAGCGGGAATCGGGCCGCTACCTAAGGCCGGACGCAAGATTGAGGATCGGCAAGACCATGGCGAAAATTACCTATATCGAGTTCGGCGGCACCGAACATGTCGTCGACGTCCCCAACGGGCTGACCGTGATGGAAGGCGCGCGCGACAACAACATCCCCGGCATCGAGGCCGATTGCGGCGGCGCCTGCGCCTGCTCGACCTGCCACGTGCATGTGGACGCGTCCTGGAAGGACAAGCTGCCGGCGATGGATGCGATGGAAGAGGACATGCTGGAGTTCGCCTACGAGCCGGACGAATTCTCGCGCCTGACCTGCCAGTTGAAAGTGACAGACGAACTGGACGGGCTCATTGTGCGCATGCCCGAAAAGCAGATCTGATGAGGCGGGGGCTGGCACATGCGCTGGCCCTCTCGCTTTGGGCGCTCGTGGCCGGCGGCGCCGGAGCCTGCACGGTGGATCCCGCCAGCCAGACCGCTTACCCGGCCAGCCTGACGGTGGATCCGGACACGGGTGGCGCCATCGCCCGGGCCTGGTTCGACGATCCTGTCACGCGCTACCGCCATTTCGTGCTGGGGCGGCAGCATGAGCCCGAAACGCTCTGGGTCAATGCGCCGGGCAATCGCGGGCTCTGCGGTCACGCGCTGACGCTTGACGCTGATCATGTGTTCGAAGACGTGGCCCCGCGCCTCGCCGATCTCGACGGCGATGGCACGAACGAGGTCATCGTGGCGCGCAGCCACCGCCAACTCGGCGCACAGCTTGCCGTCTACCGCTGGAGCGGAACGGAACTCGTGCTCGCAGCCACTTCCCCTTATATCGGCCGCCCGCATCGCTGGCTGGCAATCGTCGGGGCGGCTGACCTGGATCGCGACGGGCGCATTGAGATTGCCTATGTCGACCGCCCCCACCTGGCCCGCACGCTCCGGGTCTGGCGATATCAGGATGGGACGCTCACCGAGGTGGCCGCGGTTGCCGGCCTGACCAATCACCGTATCGGCGAGGGCAGGATATCTTCAGCCCTGCGCGACTGCGCAACGGGGCCGGAGATTCTGACCGCCGACACGGACTGGTCCCGCCTTCTGGCCACGCGCCTCGATGGCAACAGGCTCGTCTCTCGCGATCTTGGACCCTGGTCGTCGGATGCGCTGGCCTCGGCCCTGACCTGTCGCTGACCGCTTCATTGTTCTGAAAATATCCCGGGGGAGTCGCCGCCAGGCGGCGGGGGCAGCGCCCCCAAACGTTTTCCGCTGCGGAAAACGCCCGCGATCCGCGTCGGATCGCGCGGTGTCGCCGCGGCCCGCAGGGCGCGGCGACGCCCATCTCAACCCCCGGCGGGCTTTTGCAGCAGGAAGACCTCGCTCTCCGGCCCGACCGGGTGATTGCGGCTGTTGGGAACGATGGTGCCATCGACGGCGACCGACACACCCCGCTTCAGCGCGGGTTCCAACCCCGGATGCGCCTTGATGAGCGCATCCAGCACCTGGCCGACGGTCGCCCCGTCAACTTCGACCATGTCTTTTCCGTCGGCCAGGGCGCGCAGCCCTGACCACAGGTGGACCTCGGCCATCAGCCCTTGCCCTGGATCGCCGCCAGAACGCGCGAGGGGCGCAGCGGCAGCTCGCAGATGCGCTTGCCGGTGGCGTCGCGCACGGCATTGGCAATCGCGGGCAAAGGCGGCGTGATGCCGGTTTCGCCCACGCCGCGCACCCCGTAGGGGTGACCGGGGTTCGGCACTTCGACGATCACGGTGTCGATCATCGGCAGGTCCGAGGCGACGGGAATCCGGTAGTCGAGGAAGACCGGGTTCTGCAACCGCCCGTCCTCGCCATAGATGTATTCCTCGTTCAGCGCCCATCCGATGCCCTGCGCCGCGCCGCCCTGGAACTGGCCTTCGACATAGGCAGGGTGAATGGCCTTGCCCGCGTCCTGCACCACCAGGTAGCGCAGGACGGTGGTGCGGCCCGTTTCCGGGTCCACCTCCACATCAACCACATGGGTGCCGAAGCTGCCGGAAAAGCCCGTGGGGCTGTCCTCGTAATGGCCCGAGATCGGCCCGCCGGTCGAGCCCATTTCGCCCGCCAGCTCCGCGATGCTGATCGGCTCGAACTCGCCCGCATTGGGGCCAGAGGGCTTGGCGCAGCCCTCTTCCCAGATCACCGCCTCCGCGTCGATGCCCCACTTGTCCGCGGCGCGCTTGCACAGCTTGCCGATGCATTCCTCGGCCGCCCGGATCGTGGCCAGCCCCGAGGCATAGGTCGCGCGGCTGCCATGGGTGGGTTCGTTCACGCCAAGCGCGCCGGTGTCCGACACGTTCACGCGCACGTTCTCATAGGGGATGCCAAAGGCCTCTGCCGCCATCAGCGCCATCGAGGCGCGGCTGCCGCCGATATCGGGGGTGCCGACCGAGACCGTCACCGTCCCGTCCTCGGAAATCGCAACGGAGGCAGAGGTTTCGCCGCCCCAGTTCATCCAGTAGCCCGAGGCCACGCCACGCCCCTGGTTGGGGCCGAGCGGCACGCTATAGTTGGGATGCGCCTTGGCCGCTTCCAGCGTTTCGACGAAGCCGATGGGGCCGTATTTGGGCCCGAAGGTCGCGCGGGTGCCTTCCTTCACGGCGTTCTTCAGGCGCGTGTCGATCGGGTCGAGCCCCAGTTCGCGGCAGAGTTCGTCGATCACGCTTTCGGTGGCAAAGGCCGCCATCGGCGCGCCCGGCGCGCGATAGGCCGCCTGCCGGGGCCGGTTCGACATCACGTCATAACCGGTGTGATGGACATGCTCGATATCGTAGTTGGCGAAGGCGAGCATGGTCGTCACGTCCACGGGCGCGCCGGGGAAAGCGCCGCCCTGCATGCGGAAGACACCGCTTGCCGCAGTGATCCTGCCCTCCTTTGTCATGCCGATCTTGACGTCCATCGAGGCCGAGGCGGTCGGGCCCGTTGCGCGCAGCACCTCGTTGCGCGTCATCACCATCTTGACCGGCTTTCCGCCCGCCTTGCGGCTCAGCGCCAGCGACAGGGGTTCGATGAAGATCGTGGTCTTGCCGCCGAAACCGCCGCCGATTTCCGAGGGCGTCACGCGGATATTGGTGGTCTCTATCCCCAGGACAGCGGTCGACATGCGGCGCATGAACCAGTGGCCCTGGGTGCAGACCCACAGCTCACCCCGACCGTCTGCACCCATCTGGCCAAGGCAGGCATGGGGTTCGATATACCCCTGATGCGCGGCCTCGGTCTTGAAGGTGCGCTCGATCACAAGGTCGGCTTCGGCAAAGCCCTTCTCCAGGTCGCCCCGGCCCGAGTCGAAATAACGCACCACGTTGGGATGCATCCCCTCGGGCACCGAGAAATCGGCAGCCCCTTCGCGGATCACCGGCGCGCCCTCGGCCATGGCGGCATCCACGTCGGTGACATGGGGCAGCACTTCGTAGGTCACTTCGATGAGCTTCGCTGCATCGCGGGCGATCAGCGGCGTGGTGGCGGCGACGGCGGCAACGGCGTGCCCGTCATAGAGCGCCTTTTCGCCCGCCATGCAGTTTTCCTGCAGGTCCCAGGCCTCGCCCTCCAGCCCCTCGGGGAAGTCGGCGCGGGTGATCACCGCCTTCACGCCGTCGAGCGCCAGCGCCCTGGTGGCGTCGATCTTCACGATCTTCGCATGGGCGTGGGGGCTGCGCACAACGGCGCCGTGCAACATGCCGGGCACGGAAATGTCTGCGCCATAACGCGCGCGGCCTGTCACCTTGTCGAGCCCGTCGGGGCGGTCGGGGCGGGTGCCGATATACTTGTAGTCCGTCTTCTGTCCGTCCAGAGCCATCACAACGCCTCCCGCATTTCCGCAGCCGCATCCATCACGGCGCGCACGATCTTGTCATAGCCGGTGCAGCGGCAAAGATTGCCGGCCAGCCAGTAGCGAATTTCCGTTTCCGTCGGGTCGGGGTTCCGTTCCAGAAGGTTCTTGGCCGCGACCAGGATGCCGGGTGTGCAGATCCCGCATTGCAGCGCCGCATGCTCGATGAACTTGCGTTGCAGCGGGTGCAGGGTTTCGCCCTCGGCGATGCCTTCCACGGTGCCGATCTCGGCGCCATCGGCCTCGACGCCCAATACGAGGCAGGAACAGACGAGCCGCCCGTCGAGCGTGACCGAGCAGGCCCCGCAGTCGCCGGTGCCGCATCCTTCCTTCACGCCCATCACGCCCAGGTGGTCGCGCAGGCAGTCGAGCAGGGTTTCGCGCGGATCGCACAGGTAATCGACCTCGTCGCCGTTCACGGTTGCGCTGACGTGAATACGCTTGGTCATGCGCTTTCTCCTTTCGCGCGGGCATAGGCGATTTTCGCGGCCCGCTTGGCCAGAACCCCGGCCACATGGGTGCGGAACTCGATCGTGCCGCGTTTGTCGGTGATGGGGGCACAGGCGGCAGAGGCCGCCGTGGCCAGCGCGTCGAGCGCGGCATCATCGAGCGTGGTGCCGATGATCGCTTCGGCGGCCTCGTTCACCAGCAACGCCGTGGGGGCAACCGCACCGAGCGAGACGCGCGCCTCTGTCACCGTGTCGCCATCAAGGCGCAGGTTCACCGCGCAGCCCACGACGGCAATGTCCATTTCCGTGCGCGGAATGAAGCGCAGGTAGGCGTCACCGCCATTCTGCCCCCGCGCGGGGATCGTCACGCCGGTGATCAACTCACCCTTGGCCAGTGTTGTCTTGCCGGGGCCGGCTGGGATGTCTTCCACCGCGACTTCGCGGCTGCCGCTTGGGCCGGTCACGGTGACGGTGCAGCCTGCCGCGATCATGCCCGGCACGCTGTCGGCAGCCGGAGAGCCGTTGCAGAGATTGCCAACCAGCGTCGCGCGGCCCTGCACCTGGGTTGACCCGATCAGGTCCATCCCTTCGACGAGTCCGGGCCAATCGGCCGAAAGCTCCGCATGTTCGGTCATCTCGGCACCGGCCACGGCCACGCCAAGGCGCCAGCCACCATCGGCGGTGCGCGTGATCTCTTTCACGCCCGAGATATGCTTGATGTCGATCAGATCATCGGGAGTCACGATATCGGCGCGCAATTGCACCAGAACGTCTGTTCCTCCGGCGAGGAACCGCGTGACGCCCGAGGCCCCGGCGGCAATGGCCGCGGCCTCTTCGAAACTCGAAGGTCTATGATATTTCATGCGAACTCCCTGACTGGTGCGCCGGGCGTGGCAGGCGGCCCGGCGTCTTTGCCTTACAGTAACCATGCCGGCGCGGATGTCGATGCACCGGAGGCGACAAATCCTGGCCGATTTTCTCCTTTGCGAAAGGACGGAAAAAGCCTTTCCCCGCTCTGCATGCAGCGGGAAAATATTCGATTTGTGAAACCTCTGTGTCAGTCGCCACGGTCCGGATCGACCGCCATGCTTCGGGTGTCGAATCGATCGGAGCCTCGCTCCGAATCAGTCTTTCGATGCGGCGGGCCTAGACTCGGATTCGGCCTGTTCGGCGCCGTGAAGAAGGATTGTTTCTGATTCGTGAACGAAGAATTTCCATATTTTCTACAGAAAGAATCGAAGGATACGTCAAATACCCGTTAGAGCAATAATTGCCGAACGCAATCAAGTGTTTGTGGCAGGATTTGGGCAGAAATATGTCCGGCAGGCTAGCTCGAATATCTTTAGTGAGTATGGCTTTCTTGATCTATGTCAAAGTATTATCTGACGGTCGATCGCTGGAATATATGTGTAATTCCTGTGTGCGAAGATTAAAGGTGTCTAACTTTCGGCACCAGGGAGCCTCAATCCCCAGTAGCGTCGCATCGGGTAACCAGTTGGAGCGAAGGCGATCATCGCACCAGGACACACAAACGTTTGCTCTTCTTTGGGAGAAAGCCATGGGTGTCAGGTTTTTCAGTTCAACAGTTGGCCTTGGATTGCTTTTGGCAACGGTCCCCTCTTACGCGACAGCGCAGGAAGCGGCTGCCGCGCTTATTGATCAAGACCTTTCCGCGCAGATCGACTTTCGGTCTTTGGCGTTCGGTTTGTGCTTTTCGCAGCCGACTTGCACCGTTGAGGGCGTGACCATTACGGCTGAACGTCGCGACGTCGCCGGAGATGGCTGGGTGCCCGCGCTCATCTATTGGGATCCGATGGATGGTCTTGGGGTGCTGGAAGGTGGCCAGAACGACGAGATTGATTTCGATGAACGGCTGACCGTCTCCTTTAACGGGCTGGAAACCGTGGAACGGGTCTGGCTGAGCGATCTCTTTATCGGCGAAGACCGCCGCTATGGCAGTTATGATCCCGCTGGTGACCCAGACGTGGAAACCGCCGGTATTCAGTTCATGCGCGGAGAAGCCATCGTCTCCGATATGACCGTGGACGGTATGAACATCCTGCCGCAAGACCCGTTCGACCAGATCGTGTCGTCGCAGTTCCGCGAGGACGGGGATCTCTATCGCCGTATCGTCGTGCGCGACAACGTCATCTCGGTGGTGGCCCCCGGCGCAAATTCCTGGGGTCGGACCGAGCTTCTGACCTTCCCGATCGACGAGATCGACGAGGACAAGCTGGCGATCTTCGAAGGGATCGAGACCACGGAGGTCGATCTGACCGACATCATTCTCGGGTTCAACGACGTGCCCCTGTTCTCGGCCGGTAGCCACAACGCCAACGTGATCCTCGCTGCGCTCGATGATGAGGCCCTGCTGCAAAGCCTGCGCGACACGGCCGAAGATGGCCGGGTCGTCGGGTCGCTCTCGAACGGGGAACTGGGTGTCGACATCACGCCCGCAACCCCCGCCACGGCGCTGAGCTTTGTCTCGGTCTTCGGCGGCAGCAACGACTTCTCGGTCGCCGGGATCGTGCTGGCGGGTACGCGCGGATAACGCCGGTCCCCGTCACGCGGGGCCGGACATGGAATTGCCAGACAGGATTGGAAGAACGTCATGGCAGGAAAAAGCAAACTTCTCGGAGCAATGAAGATCGTCAAACTCGTGATCCTGGGCTCTGCCCTGGCCACGCGGACGGCAACCGGTTCCTACACGGTCGAAGACCAGATCGCGAATGAACTGGCCTGGCTCAATGTCCGTCGCGACCTTGAAACCATGCAGCAGCCCTCGCAACTGCCGACGACGATTGTGCGGCTGGTGGCTGCGGGGCAGGGGCCGGAATTCGAAACCCGGATCCTGGCCAGCTACGCGGCAGTCCGGCCCGAGGCCCGGTCGCAGTTGGATGCCATGTGGATGGATCGGTTGGCCGATGAAGCGAGTTCCGCCACGCTGGACCGGTTTCTTGCCACGCGCGCCGTGGCGCTGGCCGAAGCCATGGGGATCGAGTCCGATAGCCTGGAAAGCGCCGATGACTGGGTGATGCTAGCCAACAACGGCAATGGCAACGGCAACGGCAACTATGACAACGAGAACAATGGCTGGGGGAATGGCGACCAGGACGCCCCTGGCGGGTCTGGCGATAACAATAACGCGGAAAACAGCGATAACACGCCGCCGCCGGGTCAGCAGCGCTAATGGCAACAGGCCCCGGTTCCGCCTGATGGAAGGCGCGAAGCGGGGCCGCTTGGCTTAGCTCGACAGGTTGCTCAGATGCGCGGAAAGGCTGCGCTCGCCATTGCCCGAAGCCACCAGGCAGGACAGCCCACGTTCGGGCAAGGTCACCAAGATGGTCCAGGACGTATGCGTATTGTTGGAATAGATCTCGAGCACGGCATTGTCGCGCGACAGCGCGTTGCCGTAGAGCGTTTCACCGAAGCGCTGGTTAAGCTGCTGAACCACGTGGTTCCGGTCTGCACAGGTCGACGCCGAGGCCGCAGATCCGACAGCCGCAATCAGGGCCGCAGTGGTCAGCATCTTGGTCAGTTTTCTCATGTCATCCCTCATCCACTTTGGGGCGGCAACTTTGCCTCGCAAGGCGGGACCGAGAGCGATCCCTGTTGCTCCGCCGATTTGTCAACTGTTGTCGAAGTACACACTAATTACGGCCCTCCGATGGTCTCTCGGAGGCGTTGTTCGGACAGCACAGGTCCGATCCATGTCTTGGCAGGAGAACTAAGGCTGCTCGCTCATTTGTTGTCCGCTTTTCCCCAACCGGGGAGGTTAGGCCATGCTCTCCGTATTCTCACAATACCTCATTTGGCGGAGAATCCTATCCGTTCGGATAGGTATTTGGTGTCCAACGTCCTGTCTGTCGGGGCCGAAAGATCGGAGGATATGCGAAATTCTGAATATAATTCTGCAAAAGACACCCGTAAGATAGTTGGCAATATTAAGTATCAGGCGGAGCAACTATCATGACTGTCCAGGATTGTGTCAGGAATGTGTCTTCCACCCCACGCATGACGTCTGATTCGGATCTGGCGCTGGTTGAAGAGGTTCTGAACGACCTCGCGCCGGACGCGACCCTGGTCGAACTCGGGCCATGGCTCGGGGGCGTAAGCGAAGTCCTAGCACGAGCCGGGCAGCTGCACGTTGTGGATAGCTTCATCTGGACAGCAGATCATGCCAAGCGGGTGCCGGGTCTGCTTGAAAAAGGGGACAGCTTTCGCGGCGTCTTCGAAAACCTGATGGCAGAGCGCGGGGTGGAGGTCACAGCACACGAAGCCACATTCGAGGCCTTTCGCTGGCAGGGTGGGCCAATCGCGTTTTGCATGATCGACAGCCCCAAGAAACCCGAGGCGCTGGCAGACTGCCTGCGCGCTGTGGCCACCGGCCTGGGCGAGGGCAGTCGCCTTGTCATCAAGAACGCCAATGCGCACGGCTATTTCGAGATGATGGACTTCGTGCAAGATCTCATCACTGCCGGGGCGATGCGGCTCTTGCAGGCCGATCCCGAAGGAGGCTGCAATTCCCTCGCTCTGGAGGTGAATGTCGACAGCGCAGAGCTTCTCGAGTTGCTGGAGCAACCCATCGAGCCCGCGCGCCTTTCTGCGCGCAAGGTTGACGGGGGTCTTGGGCATCTGGGCGCATACCAGCTCGGCCTGATCGCGCGGCTGGTGGAGCGGGGGCTTTGGGGCGACGCCTACGAGGTGCTTGCCAGGATGGAAGCAAGCCGGCGGATCTTGCGTGACTGGGACCGGCTGGAGCCGGACCTCGCCCGGTCTGGCATCGACCCTGAGCAGCTTGCCTGGTTTTCCGAGATCATGGCCGTGCAGCATGCCAAGGGGGGGCTGCCCCCGGCTCCGAAATCTTTCAAGGCCAGCGCCGCGCTCAGCCTGCGCGCCTTCTGGATCAACAATGCCGACAAGCCCTGGCGCGCACGCGCCTTCCACCCCGACGTGATCGAGCGGGCGCATGCCTTCGGCTACATGAACTGGGCCAACCAGGTGCAGGATCACGTGCGCGGTCAGTCGGTGCTCGACGTGGGCTGCGGGCCGGGTCTGCACGGGCTTGGCTACCTTGCTGCCGGGGCAAAAAGCTATCTTGGGCTGGACCCGATCATCGACCTGAACAGGGATCGGGTGAAGAACCTGAGCGCCCGTGCTCAGACAATGGCCTTTGGCTGGACCCCGGCAGAACTTGGCCGGATGCTGGAGCCGTGGGAGGTGCGCCCCGACCCGATCCAGGATCTGCCCGACGACCGTGTGTTCGACATCGCCGTCCTGCACAACGTGACCGAGCACCTGCTGCAGATCGACAGCGTGTTCGAGGCCATCGCGCGCAGGCTCAAGCCCGGGGGGCGGCTGCTCTACAATCACCACAATTTCTACGCCTGGAACGGGCATCACCTGCCGCCAAAGCGGGTCAGCGACATCAAGCCGGGCGACCCTGCCCAGGCCGAGATGATGGATTGGGGCCATGTGGAATACGATCCCGCACCCGAGCACTACATCGCGCGCGGGCTGAACCGGATCCGGCTCGATGACCTGATCGCCCTGACCGAGCGGTTCTTTGATATCGAAATCTGCGACGAGCGGCCTTCGCGCCCGGAAACCGGGCTTGGCCGCCTGACAGACGAGATCCGCGATCGCTATCCTTACCTGACCGACCGGGACTTCGAGACGCAGAACCTCTTCTGCCTCGCTCGGGTCAGGGGTTAGGCCCCGCGCGCTCCGCGATCAGCTTGCCCGATCCAAGCGCACGGATCTGCGTCACGCCATGGCGGGCATGAAGCCGCTCAAGCTCTGCCTCTGGGGGCCTTTCGCCGATATGTTCTAGCCCATACCCATAGCGCCCCAGAAGCGGGACCGCCTGGTAGTGGGAGCACAGGAACAAGAGCCGCGCGAAAGGTGTCTGGTATTGGGTCTTGAACAGCCCGGCCAGCGCGTTCGCCAGGGCGCTGCCCATCATCCCCTCGTCATGGATCGCGATGGCAGGCAGGGTGCTGCTCAGCCGTTCCTTCTGGATCGCCCCCGACGGCAAGGGAAGGCGCGGCAAGCGGTTGGAGGCTGCGGCTCTTGCGGCCCAATCGCAGCCGCTGGCGGCCCCGACATCGACGATATCCAGCGCGAAGGGCGGATCGGCAGAAAGCTCGGCCAGCAGCCTGCGCAGCTCGTGCCGGGCCAGCCGCTGCCTGAGCGCCGCGTTTTCCCGCGCAAGCTGCCCAAGGGCGCCCTGCAGGCTGTCGGCGTTGTCCGTCATGGCGCCCTCCCGTTCACGGCAAGCGCCAGAAGCGCGTGGGCCAGTTCTGCCGCCCCATCGCGCCAGTCAGGGCGGGTGTCGATACATGCCTTGCCGCACAGCGCGTCGAAGAAGCGCCGGACCTGGGGCAGGGGGCTTTCGGCTTCGGGCAGGTCCAGCGCCCATCCCTGCCGCGCCGCGTATTGGGCGCGACCCGGTTGATCGTCAAGCTGCGCGTGCCGCGTGGGCGCGAAGAGCACCGGACCCCGGTAAAGCTGCATCAGTTCGTGAAAGCTGTTGTAGCCCGCGGCCGAGATCACCCCGTCGAAGGCCTGAAGGCAGGGGGCGAGCGGGTAGCGGCTGATCGTGGTCATGCCGGTGCGCTCGGCAAGCTCCGGGTCCTCGGCAGCCAGCGGGGATCGCGCCCAGACAAGGGTGGTCCGGGCGGTCTGCGCCTCATGCACCAGCGTGCGCAGCAGCAGTTCCCAATCCCCGAAGGCATCGCCGCCAAGCGAGACCAGGCAAAACCGCCCCCGACCAAGTCCGAGCGCCCGGCGCGCGGCGCGGCGGTCCAGCATGTCCCCCGGCCGGGTCAGCGTGACCGGGGCCGTTCGCGCCATGGTGGCGAAGCCGCCCGTCCGCGCGTGGCGGTTGCGGGTCAGGCCCCGGTCGTCCCCGGACGCAAGGTCACCCGGCTCGATCACCAGATCGACGAGGGTTTCGGCCTCCAGCGCATCGAGCCCCACGCCCGGCTGCCACATGCCGCGTCGCACCAGCGCCAACCGGGCGCTGCCGCTGCCCGGTCGGGCCATCGCCTCGACGATGAAGCGGTCGACCTGGCTGCCATCCTGCACCACCAGGTCTGGCTGGACATCCGCAAGGGCTGCCGCGAAATCCTCGCTTTCCCACCGCAGCCAGGCGTCCGGGTCGGCCTGAAGATGCTGCGCGGTCTGGCGCAGGGTGACGTCGAAGCCGTGGCGCGCGATGATCCCCGCAGCGCGCGAAAAGCTCCAGAAGAGCACCCGCGCGCCGTCCCGGTCACGCAGGCTGCGGGCCACCGCCAGCATGCGGGTCACGTGCCCCAGGCCAATGCCGTTGGGCACCACGATGACGATGACGGGCGGTCGGTCGGTGGTGGCCAAGGGCGAAGTGCCCTCTCCATTGGCGAAGGCCGCAAGGTCCATCAGGTCCGGGTCGCTGGCCTCTGCCGAAAGGCCCGCCAGACGGCGCAAGCGCGCGAGGTTGTAGCGTCGCGCCAGCAGCGGGGGCGTATTGCCTTCCCGCACCAGAAGCGGACCGTCGCCCTGCAGAAGCTGCAGGCGGCGCGGGCCGTGATAACGTTTCGGCATCGGGGGCAGGGGAGAGACAGGCCGCCCGATCCGGTCCGACAGGGCCTGGGCCGCGGGTTCCGTCAGCGCCGCAAGCCGGACATCCTGCGGCCCGGTCTCCAGCAAGGTCGCCAGCAAATCTAGGCTTTCCTGCCATTCCTTCCCGGTCGATCGACCGTCGCGACGCAGGATGATGGTCACAGGGCCGTCATGAGCTGCAAGCGCGGGCCAATGGGCCAGGGCGGCCTCTTGCGAGGGCAGGATCATCGTGTGCTGCCCCCCCAACCCGTCATGCTCTGCCAGCAACTGGATCAGCGGGTCCCCCTGTGGGGTAGGCAGCAGGATGGGGCGGGGCGCGGTCATGACGTCCCCCCGTAAAGATCGAGCGCAAGCTGTGCCAGCGCGCTCATCGAGTAACGCTCCCGTATGAAGGCCACGCGTCCCTCGCGCGGGGCGGATAGCGCGCCGGGCAGCCAGGCCGCCAGCGCATCGGCGGCCTCTTCTGCCCCGATGTCCGCCCGCATCAATAGCCCTGCATCCGGCCCCCTGCGATGCAGCGCGTCGCGCACCCCGCCCACATCGCAGGCCGCCACCGGAAGGCCGCAGGCCTGGGCTTCGAGGACCACGTTGGGGGTGCCCTCGACCGATGACATCAGCAGCATCGCGTCGCTGTCGCGGTAGATACCGGAAGGATCGGTCTGCGGTGCGTCGATCCGCAGGTCCTCCAGCCCAAGGCGCAGCGCCTGCCGGTTCACCTCGTCGATCAGGGGGCCGGTGCCGACGATCCGGGGGGCAAGCGCGATCCCGTGGCGCTGACGCAGCGCTGCCACCGTTTCCAGCCACAGCAGCGGGCGCTTGTTGGGCACGATGCGAAAGAGCCCCACCAGCCGGATGGGCCCATCCTCGCGGACCTTGGCCGGGGCTGGCGAGAAGCGACGCTCGTCCACTGCGTAGGCAAGGACCTCGACCTTTCCCGTCGGAAGGCCGAGCCAATCTTCGTAGTCGCGCGCGCCCGCCGTGGCATTGGCCGTCATCCGAACGGTCGGGCTCTTGATCAATTCGCGATAGACGGCGCGCGAGACACGGGTGGAGCTGTCGCCGCGTTTCTCGGGGCGCATGTTGCGCGCGCTCAGCACGATGCGCGGGATGGCCAGCATCTGGCCCACGATCCCCGCCGCCATCGCCGAACGGTCCTGCCAGCCATGCAGCACCGCCGGGCCGAGGCGCTGCGCAAGCTGCCACAGTGCCAGCACATCGCCGCGCAGGGGCGTTGGCAGCATGGCGATGCGGTTGCGCTGCGCGTCGGGCAAGAGCAGCGGATCGACCGTCATTCGCGACAGGTCATGCACGTGGATGCCAAGCGCCTTCAGGTCGTCCTCGAAATGGGCGTGACGCCGATCCCGCTCGATCGACATCAGCGCCGCGTGCAGCCGGTCAGGGGCTATTCCGTTTTCACACAGCGCGCGTGCCAGCATCACGAACTGGCGTTCGGCCCCGCCCGCGGCAAGGGTGGAATTGACCAGCAGGATCGGGTCTTCGGCGCGCAGGCGTGGCGGCCAGCCCGGCGGCAGGGCCTCGGTGTCGCTGCCGGCGCGGATGGGAAAGAGGATCTCGGGGCTGCAAATCGACAGCGCCTCTTCCATCCCTCCTGGCATGGCCCGGGCGGATCCCGGACCAAACCCGTTGCGACGCAGAAGGTTCTTGGCTGCAGCACCGATCGGGATGCCTTCTCGCCATAGCCACAGCACCAGCCCGACGCAGCCTTCATCCATCAAAAGCGCCGCGATCTCTTCGGCGTCGCGGCCCGTCAGCCCCGGATCGGCGGGCAGGCTCGAAACCAGCTGTTCCAAAAGGCGGGACTGTCCCAGCAGAACGGCGAGGCGCATTTTCTGAAGCGGGTTGGTTTCCGTTTTCAAAAGCGTTGCGGCATGGGCCATGGCACCTGCCTCGTCCCCAAGCCTGCGGTGAAGGCGCACGAGGCGGGTCAGCCCCTGGCCACGCATGGCAGCGTCGCCGCTCAACTGGGCCTGAACCACGGCGCTGGCCGTCGCCAGGTCGCCCATGCCTTCCGCAATCCAGGTCAGCCGGTTGGTAAACCGCCTGTCGTCGGGAAAGCGCGCCTGCGCGGCCTCGCAACGCGCGCGGGCCAGCGCCAGTTCTCCGATTCCGCGCAATGTGTCCACCGCCAGAAGTGCGGTGTCGGCATCGGAGCTTTCCACCCCGTCGAGGCAAGCGAGGGCCGCCGCGCGGTCCTTCGCGGCCAGTGCAACACCAAGCAGGATGCGCGCCTCGGGTGATGAGGGGAGGTGGCCGAACTGGTCTTCGATATAGGCGCGGGCCCGGTCTGGTTGGTTGTCCTTCAGGGCGTGACGTGCTTCGCGCAAGGCAATGTCGGGGCTGCGGACCCCGGCGCGCAGCAGCGCCTGTCTCAGCCTGTGGGCTAGCAATAGTTCGCCCGCACGCGCGGCGCGCCGTTCGAGGTATTCCCAAAGACCGGGATGGCTTTCCGCATCGAAGCCGGTTTCGAGCAGCCGCAAATGCGCCGAAGAAAACTGTTGCGCCTCGCACAGTTCGACAAGCTCAAGCCGGATCGCACCGGCGCTGACGTCAGGTTTCGTCACACCCAAGGGCACTGATCCACGATGAACTATTTTCAAGGTCAACTATGGATCGGATGTCGTCACAGGACAACAGCAAAGCCCGCCGGTTCGGGGTTTTTCGATAAAGGTCAGACCGTTGGGCTGGTGCGTCAGCCCTGTTCCAGCTCATTCAGGATCGGGCAGTTGGGCCGGTCATCGCCCGCGCAGGCATGGACCAGGTGGGACAGCGTGCTGCGCATGGCCGACAGTTCCTCGATCTTGCGGTCAATCCGGGTCAGGTGCTCTTTGGCGATGCGCTTGACGTCGCCGCTGGCGCGGGTTTCATCCTCGTAGAGCGCCAGCAGCGCCCGGCAGTCCTCGATGGAAAAGCCAAGGGATCGCGCCCGGCCCAGGAAGGTCAGTTTGTGCAGATCGCTTTCGCGGAAACTGCGATAGCCATTGGACGAGCGCTGCGGCGTGACAAGGCCGATATCCTCGTAATAGCGGATGGTTTTTGGTGGCAGGCCGGATCGCTCGGCCACGTCTCCGATATTCATCGACGGGTCTCCTTATTCGGCGGCTGCCGGGGCCGGGGTTGGGGCGACGGTGCCGCCTACGGGGGGCTCGTTGCCCTCATGGGCCTCGCCCACCCATCTGAGCCGCAGCGCGTTGGACAGCACGAAGACCGATGAAAGCGCCATGGCCCCTGCGGCCAGCGCGGGCGACAGCATCATGCCCGTCAGCGGGAACAGGACGCCAGCCGCGACCGGGATCAGCAACACGTTGTAGCCAAACGCCCAAAAGAGGTTCTGGCGGATATTGGCGATGGTGCGCTGGCTGATGCGCAGGGCGTTGGTAACACCCAGCAGATCGCCCGATATCAGCACCACGTCGGCGGCCTCGATGGCGATGTCTGTGCCGGTGCCGATGGCAATGCCAACATCGGCGGCAGCCAGCGCCGGGGCGTCGTTGATGCCGTCGCCCACGAAGGCCACCGGGCCGCGCCCGCGCAGACGCTCCAGCGCCGTGACCTTGCCTTCGGGCAGGACGCCCGCAACCACGTGGTCGATGCCAAGTTCGCGCGCGATGGCCTCTGCCGTGGCGGGGCTGTCGCCGGTGATCATCGCGGTTTGCAGCCCCATGTCGCGCAGAACGGCCAGCGCCGTGGGGGTCGAGCGCTTGATCGGGTCGGCCACGGCCAGCATCGCGGAAAGCTCTCCGTCCACGGCGGCAAAGAGCACGGTCTTGCCATCGCGCGCCAGTGCTTCGCCCTCGTCCGCCAGCGGGGCGATCTGGATGCCCTCGCTGCCCATGTAGCGGGCGGCACCCACCTGCACCTTGCGGCCCGCGACCATTGCCTCGGCCCCATGCCCGGTAATCGAACGGAAGCTCTCGGCCTCTCGCAGGTCAAGCCCCCGCGCCTTGGCGGCGCGCAGGATAGCCGCGGCAATCGGATGTTCGGACTTTGCCTCGACGCTGGCGACAAGGCGCAGCACCTCTTTCTCGGTCATGCCGATAGGGGTGATCGTGGCCAGTTCCGGGCGCCCTTCGGTCAGCGTTCCGGTCTTGTCGAAGGCCACGATCTGCGTGGCTTGAAGGCTTTGCAGCGCGTCGCCCCGGCGAAAGAGAACGCCCATTTCCGCCGCGCGCCCGGTGCCCACCATGATCGAGGTCGGCGTGGCCAGACCCATGGCGCAGGGGCAGGCGATGATCATGACCGATACGCCCGCGACGAGGGCAAGGCTGAGTGCAGGCGACGGGCCGAAGATCAGCCACACGGCCACGGTCAGCAAGCTGGCGGCGATGACGGCGGGCACGAACCACGCGGTGATGCGGTCGACAAGGCCCTGGATGGGCAGCTTGGCGCCCTGTGCCTCTTCGACCATGGCGATGATCTGGGCCAGCATCGTGTCGCGGCCCACGCGCTCGGCGCGGAAGGTCAGCGCGCCTGCGCCATTGACGGTGCCGCCCACGACCTCGGCCTTGCGGGTCTTGAGCACCGGGATCGGCTCGCCCGTCAGCATCGACTCGTCCACATGGCTTTCGCCCGAGATCACGCGCCCGTCGACGGCGATTTTCTCGCCCGGGCGCACATGCACGATGTCACCGGCCACGACCTCTTCGATGGCGAGATCGATGACCTCACCTCCCCGTTCGACGCGAGCCGTTTTCGCCTGCAAATTCAGAAGCTTGCGGATCGCTTCGCCGGTGCGGCCCTTGGCGCGGGCCTCCATCCAGCGGCCCACGAGGATCAGCACGACGATGACGCCTGCCGCCTCGAAATAGACATGCGCCGTGCCCTCGGGCAGCAGCGACGGGGCGAAGGTGGCGACGGTGGAATAGCCGTAGGCGGCCAGCGTGCCGAGCGCCACCAGCGAGTTCATGTCGGGCGCGCCCTTGAACAGCGCGGGCAGGCCGCGGGTGTAGAAGAGGCGGCCGGGGCCGAGGAGGGTGGCGGTGATCAGCAGGAATTGCAGGATGCGGCTGGTCTGTTCGCCGATCGACATGGCCACGAAATGATGCAGCGCGGGGAAAAGATGCCCGCCCATCTCGACGATGAAGACCGGCAGAACGAGTGCGGCGGCCAGCAGGGTCTTGCGCGCAAGAGACTGAATTTCCTGAGCTTTCCTGTCGTCCACGCTGTCACCCGCATCCCCTTTCACGCGCGCGGCATAGCCCGCTTCGGTGGCGGCGCGGGCGATCTGGGCGGGGCCGGTCTGGCCGAGCAGGTAGTGCACCTGCGCGGTTTCGGTGGCCAGGTTGACCGTGGCCGACAGAACGCCCGGTGCCGCTTGCAGGGCCTTTTCGACCCGTCCCACGCAGGATGCGCAGCTCATGCCTTCGACCGACAGCGTCACATCGGCTTGCGCTGCCGGATAACCTGCTGTTTCCAAAGCTTTTGTCAGGTCTTCCACCCGGACAGCAGGATCGTGCTGAACCTGGGCGCTTTCGCTGGCGAAGCTGACCTCGGCGCTGATCACACCGGGCACGCCGGCCAGCGCGGTTTCAGCGCGGCGCACGCATCCGGCGCAACTCAGGCCGGTGATCTGAAGGTGGGTTTTGGCTTGGTCCAGCATGGCGGACTCCCTTGGGCCGAATCTTCACTCAGCAGGGTAGATAAGGGTTCCAGTCAATGGAAGGTCAAGGGACGTCCGGACAAAAAAACAGGGGGGCGCCGGGCGTGCACCCCCTGTACACCCCCCGTACACCCCCCGTGCAGACGAAACGGCGTTTCAGGCGTCGGGGAAGGTGAAGTCCGGCAGCTCGCGGAAGGCGTTCTTCAGCGCCACGCCCCAGCCGGTCGAGATCTCATCGAAATAGGCATTGTCGGCCTGGACCCGCATCACCTTGCCGCGCGCGAGGCTGCCGGTGGTGTAGGCGTGCAGGTCGAGCGGCAGGCTGACCGAAAGGTTGGCCTTGATGGTGGAATCGAAGGACACGAGCAGAAGCTTGATCGCGTCCTCGAAGCTCATCTCCGGCTCGAAGGCGCGCACCAGGATCGGGCGGCCATACTTGGTTTCACCGATCTGGAAGAAGGGCGTGTCCTCGCTGGCCTCGATGAAGTTGCCTTCGGGGTAGATCATGAACAGGCGCGCCTCGCCGTCGCCGATCTGCCCGCCCACGATGATGGTGGCCGAGAACATGGCGTCGGCCTGCTGGCCGCTGTCGGCGTGGGTGGCGATGACCTCTTTCAGCGTGTTGCCGATCAGCGTGGCGACCTGGAACATCGACCTGGCCCGGAAGATGCCCGGATTGCGGTCATCGGGGGCCTTGCCGCGTTCTTCCAGCAGGCTGACCACGGCCTGCGTGGTGGCCAGGTTGCCCGCCGTCATGATGGTGATGCAGCGTTCGCCCGGTTCCTCGAAGATGAACATCTTGCGGAAGGTCGAGATGTTGTCGATGCCCGAATTGGTGCGTGTGTCCGACATGAACACCAGCCCCTTGTCCAGCTTCAGTCCCACGCAATAGGTCACGGCCAAGCCTTTCTCGATTCTGGCGCCTAGAAAGCAGCCTATTGCTGAACTTGCAAGCTGACTTGAAGATGCTCGTCCCCCGGCCCCTGGCGAATGCCCATGATCGGGGCCGCGTCGCGGTAACAGCGCCCGGTGGCCACGCGCACGTATCGGGCATCGGGCGAGATGCCATTCGACACGTCGAAGCCCACCCATCCGAGGGTCTCGGTCCAGACCTCGCACCAGGCGTGGCTGGCGTCCTGGTCCACCCGGTCGTTCATCATCAGGTAGCCCGAGATGTAGCGCGCGGGATGCCCCAGCAGGCGCGCGGCCGCGATCATGATCTGGGCATGGTCCTGGCAGACGCCGTGGCCTGCGACCAGGGCCGTCTCGGCGGGGGTGTCGCTGTCGGTGCGGCCCGGTTCGTAGCGCACCTGCGACAGGATCTGCGCCGACAAAGCGTGCAGCTGCGCCAGCGTGTCTTCCTCGCCATGTTCGGCCTTCACCTGCCGCGCCAGGGCCCGCAGGGCCGGGCCGGGGGTGGTCATCTGGGTGGGGGCCTCGAACAGCCAAAGCGGCGCAAAGCCCTTGTGGGTGCCGATGATGCCGTGGCGGTCCTCGACCTCGACGGTGCCTTCGCTGACGATCTCGATCCGGGTTGCGCCGGGATCGACCCGCACCAGTTCGGTGTGGTTGACGAACTGGTCGTCGAAACTGACCTGCTTGGTGCCGCCGGTGATGGTCGAGCGCCAGTCGAGCACCGTCTGCCCGTGGCCTGAGCGCGGGATCAGACGCAGCTGTTGCAGCGCATAATGCACCGGCTGGTCGTAGGTGTAGGTGGTCACATGCCGGATCGAGAGGCGCATGGGCAGGCCTATTGGTAGAAGCGGAAGTCGGTTTCGATGCGCTGGGCAAGCTCGGCGGTGTCGGTGATCGAGGCGCTGAGGAATTCGTGCAGGCCCTCGTCGAAGACATCCTCGATCGTGGCCCCGTCGAGCCGTGCGCAGGTCTGGTCGGCCAGGTCGTGGCTGGGGTGGCGGGTGCCGTAGTCGCGCGCCAGGTGGCCCAGGTTCTCGCCGATCTTGGCATAGCAGAAGGCCAGCGACCGGGGCATGCGGCGGTCGAGGATCAGGAAATCGGCGATGCCCTGGGGGCTGGTCTCTCCGCCATTGAGCCAGCGGTAGCTGGTTTCGGCCGAGACCGAGCGCAGGATCACCTCCCATTGCACGTTGTCGATCCGGCTGCCCACGAAAGAGGCCGAGGGCAAGAGCACGTAATATTTCACGTCGAGGATGCGGGCGGTGTTGTCGGCCCGTTCCAGGAAGGTGCCAAGCCGCGAGAAGGCGAAGATGTCGTTGCGCAGCATGGTGCCGTGCAGCGCCCCGCGCACGACCGAGGTGCGATAGCGGATGGTGGCCAGCAGGTCATGCAGGTTGCGTTCCGAGACCGGGCGGGCGAGCGCCTCCTTCAACGCCATCCAGCATTCGTTCACCGCCTCCCACACTTCCGAGGACAGTGCCGTTCGCACAAGCCGCGCATTCGAGCGCGTGGCCTCGATGGAGTTGAGCACCGAGGAGGGGTTGTCGCGGTCGCGCAGCAGGAAGTTGATGACCGGCGCGGCCTCGAAGCTGTCGTGCTTGAGGCTGTAGGCATGGTCGATGCCCGCGGTGGTGACGACCGATTGCCATTCGTTGGAATCGTCGTCGCTGCGCGTCAGCGCGATGCGCCAGCCCGCCTCCAGAAGACGTGCGGTGTTTTCGGCCCGTTCGAGATAACGGAACATCCAGAAGAGGCCGCCTGCGGTTTTTCCCAGCATCATCGGCTCAGTCCCCCAGAACCCAGGTGTCTTTGGTGCCGCCGCCCTGGCTGGAATTGACCACCAGCGAGCCCTTCTTGAGCGCGACGCGGGTCAGCCCGCCGGGCGTGATCTCGATCTTGTTGGGCGAAACCAGCACGAAGGGGCGCAGGTCCACGTGGCGCGGCGCAAGCCCCGCCTTGGTCAGGATCGGCACGGTGGACAGCGCCAGCGTGGGTTGCGCGATGTAGTTCGAGGGGCGGGCGCGCAGCTTTTTCTCAAACGCCGCGATCTCCTTTTTCGAGGCGGCCGGCCCCACCAGCATGCCATAACCGCCCGAGCCGTGCACCTCCTTGACCACGAGTTCGGACAGGTGATCGAGCACGTAGTTGAGCGAGTCCTCCTCCGAGCAGCGCCAGGTGGGCACGTTTTGCAGGATCGCCCGCTCGCCGGTGTAGAACTCGACGATATCGGGCATGTAGGAATAGAGCGCCTTGTCATCGGCGATGCCGGTGCCGGGGGCATTGGCGATGGTGATGCCGCCCGCGCGGTAGACATCCATGATGCCGGGCACGCCAAGCAGGCTTTCTGGGTTGAAGGTCAGCGGATCGAGATACTCGTCATCGACCCGCCGGTAGAGCACGTCGATCGGGTGATAGCCTTCGGTGGTGCGCATGGCCACGCGGCCGTTTTCGACCCGCAGGTCATGGCTTTCCACCAGTTCCGCGCCCATCTGGTCGGCCAGGAAGGCATGTTCGAAATAGGCCGAGTTGTGGATGCCCGGGGTCAGCACGGCGACGGTGGGCTTGCCCACGGTTCCCTCGGGCGCGCAGTCGGCCAGCGAGCGGCGCAGAAGCTGGGGGTAGGCGCTGACCGGGCGCACCTTCAGCTGGCTGAAAAGCTCGGGGAACATCTGGAGCATGGTTTCGCGGTTTTCCAGCATGTAGCTGACGCCCGAGGGCGTGCGCGCATTGTCCTCCAGCACGAAGAATTCGTTTTCGCCCGTGCGCACTAGGTCGGTCCCGACGATATGGGTATAGACGCCGCCCGGAGGGTTCACGCCCACCATTTCCGGCAGGAAGGCCGAGTTCTTCGAGATGATCTCCTGCGGGATGCGGCCCGCGCGGATGATTTCCTGGCGGTGGTAGATGTCGTGCAGGAAGGCGTTGATCGCGCGCACCCGCTGCTCGATGCCCCGTTCCAGCGTCGCCCATTCGCGCGCCGAGATGATGCGCGGCACGATGTCGAAGGGAATGAGCCGCTCGTCCGCTTCCTTCTGGCCATAGACGTTGAAGGTGATGCCGATCCGGCGAAAGAAGGCCTCGGCCTCTGCCGATTTGCGGCGCAGGTCCTTGAGGTTCTCGCCGCTGAACCAGTCGTGATAGGCGGCATAGGGCGGTCGCGGCCGGTCGGCGGCGTCCAGCATTTCATCGAAAGTTTTGCGCGTGCTTGCCATTAGATCACTATGAGATGGTTTTCAGCTTAATCAATTGGCAAATGCATGGGGGCGGGATGCAAGCGACGGCCCTGCGCCAGTAGGGGTCTGCCGTTGTCCGGGCTGATATTGCCCGAAAAAGCGGCGTAAGCGTCAGGGGCTTGCATGCAATTGCGGCGCTACGGGGTTGACCGGGGCGGGTCTTGCCCGCTTCCATGACGTTAGGGAAAGACGGGCGCAACGACAGGGACGGGGACACATGCTGCACAAGCTTCTGGAGCGAAACGCGGTCTGGGCGGCCATGCGCCGGGCCGAGGACCCCGGCTATTTCGAGCAATTGTCGAAGGGGCAGGAGCCCACCTATCTCTGGATCGGCTGCTCCGACAGCCGGGTGCCGGAAAACGTGGTGGGCGGGCTCGGCCCCGGCGAGATCTTCGCCCATCGCAACGTGGCCAACCTGGTGCATTCGACGGATGTGAACCTGCTCAGCGCGCTGGAATTCGGCGTGAACGAGCTTGGCATCCGCGAGATCATCGTCTGCGGCCATACCGGCTGTGGCGGGATCGCGGCGGCGATGCGCGGACCGCTGGAGGGGGTGGCCGATCACTGGCTGGAAACGATCCGGCGGTTGGCGCGGCGCAACGAAGAGGTGCTGTCGGCGCTGCCCGAGGGCCCGGCGCGCAACGACAAGCTGGCCGAGATTTCGGTGGTCGAGATGGTCGATCGGCTGTGCGAGACCCCGGTTCTGCGCAAGGCCTGGGCGCGGGGCATGGCGGTTTCCGTGCACGGGTTGATCTACCGGCTGTCGCAGGGCGAGCTGGACAACCTTGACGTGACGCGCACCGGGGCGCATCTGGAAGGCGGAAAGCCGGGGGCGGGACGAACAGCATGAAGATCGGATACGTGATGTCGCCGGGGCGCGGGGACGTGGACCTTGTGCTCAAGCGCTTCGCCGAGGCGCTGATGGCGCGCGGTGTCGCGGTCGCGGGCGTTGTGCAGACCAACACCGATTGCGGCCCCGCGAAGCCTTGCGACATGGATGTGCAGGTGCTGCCCGACGGTCCGGTGCTGCGCATCAGCCAGGACCTTGGCCCCGGATCGCGCGGCTGCCGGCTGGACCCCGAGGCGCTGGAGCGGGCCGTTGGGCTGGTGGGCGGACGGCTGGCGGGCGATACCGGGCTGCTGGTGGTCAACAAGTTCGGCAAGCAGGAGGCCGAGGGCCGGGGCTTTCGCGAGGTGATCGGCGCGGCGCTGTCGGAGGGTGTGCCGGTGATCGTGGGGCTGAATGCGCTGAACCGGCCCGCCTTCGAGGCTTATGCGGGCGAACTGGCCGAAGCCGTTTCCCCCGAGGTCGGAGCGCTTCTGGACTGGTTCGAGGGGGCGGCTGCCTAGAAGGCCTTGAAGGTCAGCGTGGTCAGCGTGCGCTCGATCCCCGGCACGTCGAGCAGGTTGTCGTTGATGTAGCGCCCGATATCTTCGCCCGCCGGAATGATGAGCTTCACCATCAGGTCGTATTCGCCCGAGGTCGAGTAGAGCTCGGCATGGATTTCCTTCAGCACGATCTGGAAGGCCACGTCATAAGCGGTGCCGGGCTTGCAACGGATCTGGACGAAGACGGTCTGCATGGGGTTCCTCACGGGTCTGTGCCTGCGCGCCAGAAGACCCCGGATCGGGTCCGGGTGCAAGGGGCGGGGGATCTTGCGTCGAGGCAAGAGGCACGTGGCGCGCTGACGTGCCGTGCGCGAAACACCCCGGGTCGCCTTGGGGCGCATCTCGGCCCTATGCCGCGTGGCCGGTTGCCGCTAGGCTCGCGCCCATGACCACGCGACTGCCCTACCGGTTCCTGCTGCTTCCGGGCTTCGATCTGGCGGCCCTTGGCGCGGCCTCGACGGCGCTGACCGAGGCCGGGGTGGACTTTCAGACCACCGCGCTCGGTGCCGCCCCGGTGCCGGGTGACAGCGGCGTGCACGTGGCCCATGCCGGCCCCGTTCCGCCGGTGGAGCCGGGCGATGCAACGGTGGTGTTCTCGGGGCTGGAGCTTGACGAGGCCACCCGCGAAGCGGCGCTGGCGGTGCTGCGGCGCACCCTGCGCCAGCAGGGGCGGATCTGGGGCGTGGGCGCAGGGGCCTGGCTGCTGGCGCAGCTGGCCTTGCCCCCTGAAACGGTGCTGTCGGTGAACCCGGTCACGGCGGCGGCGCTGGACGAGATGCGGCGCAAACCCGCGATGACCGATGCGCCCTTCGTCTGGACCCCGCGCGTGGCCACGGCCCGTGCTGCCCATGTCGCGGCACTGATCCGCTACGACCTTGCGATCGACCGCGCCAGTGCGCCCGACACAGCGCCGCTTGCAGCCGCCGATACCGGGGCCGAGGCCGCGCGGTCGCAGCTTCTGCCGCTGGATGAGCGCTATTCCACCCGGCACAAGACCGTGGTGGCGGGGCTGGAGATCATGCGCGCGAACCTCTTTCGCCCGGTTTCGATCGCGGCGCTGGCCCTGTCGCTTGGCCTGTCACAGCGCCAGCTGGAGCGGCTCTTCGAACGGGAACTGGGCGACACGCCGGGGCCGATCTACCGCGAAATGCGGCTGGAAGCGGCGCGGATCGAAGTGCGCCAGGGCCGCCGCCCGATGCAGGAGATCGCCCATGATTTCGGCTTCACCTCGGGCAGTTTTTCCAAGACCTACCTGCGCCAGTTCGGCGTAACCCCCAGCACCGACCGCCGCGCCGCCGTTACCGGGACCGATTGACCGCTTGACCCCACCCGCCCCGCCGCCATGCTGGCGGGCAAAGGGAGACCAGGCATGACGACAGGCGGCGGCCCGCTCGCGGGATTGAAGGTGGTGGAAATGGTGGGGCTCGGCCCCGGGCCCTTCGCGGGAATGCTGCTGGCTGACATGGGGGCCGAGGTGATCGCGGTGGACCGGCCCGGCGGCGCGTCGATCGTGCTGCCCCGTGACATCAGCTGGCGCGGCAAGACACGGGTGGAGCTTGACCTCAAGACGCGCGCGGGGCGGGCGGCGGTGCTCGATCACCTGGCCACGGCAGATGCGCTGATCGAGGGCAACCGACCCGGCGTGATGGAACGGCTCGGGCTTGGGCCCGAGGACTGCTGGCAGATCAATCCCCGGCTGGTCTATGGCCGCATGACCGGATGGGGGCAGGAGGGGCCGCTGGCACAGGCGGCGGGCCATGACCTCAACTACATCGCGCTGGCGGGGGCCCTGCACCCGATGGGTGCGCCCGACGCGCCGCCGCCGGTGCCCCTCAACCTTGTGGGCGATTACGGCGGCGGGGCGATGTTCCTGGCCTTCGGCATGATGGCCGCGCTGTGGGAGGCACAGCGCTCGGGCAGGGGGCAGGTGGTGGATGCGGCGATGGTGGACGGGGCTTCGCTGATGATGACCTTCTTCCATTCGCTGATGGCCTCGGGCTGGTGGGCGCAGGAGCGGGGGGCCAATTTCCTTGACGGCGGCGCGCATTTCTACGGCTGCTATGCCTGCGCGGACGGAAAATTCGTCAGCGTCGGCGCGATCGAACTGCCCTTCATGAAAGTGCTGGTCGAGAAGATGGACCTGCCCGAAAGCTGGCTGGAACGGCACATGGACCGCGAAAGCTGGCCCGAACTGAAAGCCGAGTTGGCCGTGCGATTTGCCACGCGCCCGCAAGCCGAGTGGTGCGCGCTGCTGGAAGGCACGGACGCCTGTTTCGCCCCGGTCCTGCCCGTGTGGGAAGCGCATGAGCATCCCCACGCGCTGGCGCGTCACGCGTTCATTCGGCGCGAAAACGTGGTAGAACCAGCCCCTGCGCCGCGCTTTTCGCGGACGAAACCCGATCTGGCGAAATAGATATGAAGGAGATTTGATGACCAGGATTCTTTGCGAAACATTTGATACCTATGCGATTTTGACACTCAACAAACCTGCGCGCCGCAATGTTCTGGGCACGCAGACCGCCCTGGACCTGCAGACTCACCTGGCCGCTTTGGCCGAGGATGATACCTGCCGTGCGGTCATTCTGACCGGAGCCGGGAAAGGCTTTTGCGCGGGCAGCGATCTGAGGGAACTTGCAGCGCTGGACCTGGACGGGCGCGTGGCGCATGAGGCGGCGACCGCGGCTGCGGTGCGGGCGATTTCGGCCCATCCCGTGCCGGTAATTGCGGCGGTGGAGGGCCACGCCCTGGGCGGTGGCTTCGTTCTGGCCACGGCTTGCGATCTGGTGGTGACCGGGTGTTTGGCCAGATGGTCGATGCCGGAGGTGCCCAAGGGGTTCTTCCCACCCTGGGGCATGGCCCCTCTGCTGGCGCGGGTTGGTCCGGCGCGGGCGCAGCTGATCGTCTTGGGCATCGAGGAATTGTCCGGCGAGGATGCGGTGAAGGCCGGGGTGGCGGACCAGCTGAGCTGGGATGAAAAGGCGCTGGACTCCGCCAAAGGAGCGGCCAAGCGCATTGCCCTGCTGCCCGAAAGCGCCGCGCGCAAGGTGAAGGGCTTCTTCGGACCCGATATGGCCGCGCGGGCCGAGGCGATGGATGCCCGCGCCAGCGCGCTCTTTGCCGAGGATTGCGACGGGCCCGCCGCGCGGGAAACCTTCGCGCGCTTCAGGCGCTGAAGGGCAGGGGCACGATTCGGACGCTGCGGTCCCCGTCAGGCAGGTGCAGCGAGAGCCCGGTGCTATCCGGGCCGAGCCCCATCTCGGCGATCCCCAGGCCGAGGGTTTTGCCAAAACGCCGGGAATGGGCGATTTCGCTGATGAAGCCGACCGGACGGCCCTGGTGGAAGAGATCCAGGGGGTGTTCGTTGCCCGTTACCGGGGCACCATCGACCTCGATGCCGATGCGCTGGCGGCGGGGACCTTCGGCAGCAAGGCGCACAAGCGCGTCGCGCCCGATGAAATCGTGGCCCGTTTCAAGGTCGATCATGGCCCCGAAACCCATTTCGAAGGGCGTCACGGGATGGGTCTGGCGGCGCATGTCGGCGCCGTAGGAAATAAGCCCGCTTTCCAGCCGCTCCACGTCATTGGGCGCGCCGGGGCCGATGCCGTAGGGCTGACCCGCGGCCCTGACCTTCGCCCAGAGCGCGTCACCTCGCGCGCTGTCCATCAGGTAGAGTTCATATCCCCCCTGCTTGGACCAGCCCGAGCGGGCGAGGACCAAGGGGATGCCGTCAAGCTCGGTCTCGCGGAACCAGAAATAGCGCAGGTCCCTGATCCAGTCGCCAAAGAGCGCGGCGGTCACTTCGACGGCGAGCGGCCCCTGGATTGCAAGGGGCGAGACATCGGGTTCGCTGACCTCAACATGCAGGCCCCGCTCGGCCGCGATCCCCGCGGCCCAGAGCTGCACGTCGCTGTCGGCGATCGAGAGCCAGAACCGGTCCTCGGCCAGTTTCAGCAGCACCGGGTCGTTGATCAGGTAGCCCTGATGGTCGCAAAGCGGCACGTAGCGGCCCTGGCCCACCCTGGTGCCGTCGAGATTGCGCGGGGTCAGAAGCTGTGCCAGCCGGCCCGCATCGGGGCCAAAAAGCTGGACCTGACGCTGCGCGGCCACGTCCCACATCGCCACCCCGTTCAGGAGCCGGTCATACTCGGCCTGCGGATCACCGAAATTGCCCGGAATATACATGTGGTTGTAGACCGAGAAGCTTTGCACCCCCTCGGCCACGGTGGCCGCGAAATAGGGGGATTTGCGGATGTTCGGACCGATATGGATACGGTAACTCATGACCTGCCTTGGCGGTTGCGATGCTCGGCGCAGCTAAGCGGGAAACCGCGAAGGGGGCAAGCCGGAGGTCAGTTGACCACGCGCGGGGCGACCGAGAGACCCTCGGTGATCGCGGCAGAGGGGTAGAGGATGACGCTGTCGCCCTCGGCCAGCCCGTCCAGCACCTCGGCCTCGATTCCGTTGTTATGGCCCAGTTCGACCGGGTGAATGGATGCGGTGCCATCGGTCACGGCAAAGACGGCCCATCCGCCCTGGTGGCGGAAGAGCGCGGCCGAGGGCACGATCAGTGCCGCCTCCGCTTCCCAGACCACGATGCGGGTTTCGACTCGGAAGCCGTGGCCGAGCCCCTCGTGTTCTTCGCGCGCAGAGGTGAAGTCGATGCGCACGTTGACGCGCTGTTCCTCGACGCCGAGGGCGGAAAACTGGGTGGTGCCGAAGGGATCGACCCGGGTCACGGTGCCCGCGAGCGGCCGGGGCTGGCCCCAGTTCTCGATGATCACGCGGTCGCCGGGGCTGACCTGCACGGCATCGGTCGACAGCAGGGCCACGGTGACGGCCAGGTCGCCCGCGATGTCGCCGATTTCCATGATCGGCGTGCCGGCGGGCAGGGTGGTTTCGCTTTGCTGGATCACCCGCAGGATGGTGCCATCGGCGGGCGCGGTCAGGGGAATGGCGTGGTCGGTGCTGGCGATCGCCCCCCAAAGCCCCTGGTCGTCGAAGCTGATCAGCCGGGCCTGGGCGATTTGAAGGTCGGCCTCGCGCATGGCGATGGCGGCCTCGGCGGTATCGACGGTGGCATCGGCGGCGCGCGCGGCGCGTTCGGCCCGGTCGAGCGCGGCCTGGCTGACGGTGCCGCTTTCGGCCAGCTGCGCGGTGCGTTCAAGGTCGGTGCGCGCAAGATCCTGTTCGGCCAGGGCCGCGTTGCGGTCGGCTTGGGCCACGCGCAGCGCCGCTTCGGCGGCGGCCACGGCGGCGCGCGCCTGTTCGCGCGACGAGATGTCGAGCGCGGCGGGGTTCAGCGGCTCCATCACCGCGACCTGGGTCTGCCCGCGCGTGACCGGGTCGCCCGGTTCCACCTCGACCCGCAGCAACCGCCCGGCCACCGGGGTCGAGACCACGTAGGCGTCGCGCACCAGCGTGCGGCCCTCTTCGTCGATGGTCACCATCATCGGGCCGCGCGCCACGCTGCCAAGGTCCACCAGCACTGGCTGCGGCCAGAAGGCGGCCGTAAGCGCCCCGGCCACGATCACCATCGCGCCGATCGTCAGGGGCAGTCTGGAACGTCTGCGGGCCATGGCTGATTACTCCCTCGTTTTCAGGGCCAGGACAAGGTCGGCCTTGTCGATCTGGCGTTTGACAACCCAGCCCGAAAAGGCGGCGGCGGCCAGCACCGCGACGGCGGCAGAACCGATCGAGGCCGGGTCGGGATAGGCGGAGACCTGGTAGATGTCGTTGGAAAACGCCTCGCTCACCGCCCAGGCCAAGCCGAAGCCGAAGCCGCTGCCGATGGGGATCGCGGCCAAGGTGACCACCACCAGTTCCCCCAACAGGACGAAGCTGACCTCGGCGCGGGTGAAGCCCACGACGCGCAGGCTGGCCAGGTCGCGGGCGCGTTCCGCATAGGCGATGCGGGCGGCGTTGTAGACCACGCCGAAGGTGATCACGCCCGCGATCACCGCCATGACGTAGCGCACCGCGCCCGCGCCGGTATCCATGATCCGCTGGAAGGCCTCGCGGCTGTCGGACTTGAGCGTGACGCCCGCGATGGCGGGCATGTCGTTGAGACGCTGGTAGAGCGGGGCGGCAACCTCGGGGTCGATGCGCAGATAGGCCCCCGACACGCGGCCCGGCTCGCCTATGGCGCGGTTCATCGCGGCCAGTTCCATGTAGGCCGGCGCACCCATGCGGGTTTCGGCGATGCCCACGACGGGTAGGTCCAGCATCTCTTGCCGGCCTTGGCGCATTTCGACCGAGAGCATGTCGCCGGGTGCGATATCGAGAATGCGCGCCAGCGCCGCGCCCAGGATCACGCCATCTTCGCGCGGGGCAATCTCGCGGTCGTCGCGGTCGAGCGCGCGGAAGAGCCGGGGCGCGGGCACCAGGCCCGTCAGCGCGCCCTGGTAGTCGTTCAGCCCGTTTCGGAACACCACCGGCACATGGCGGATCGGCTCGACCTCGATCACGCCCTCCATCCGGCGCAGCGCGAAAATGGCGCTCTCGCCCACGGCATGGGTGAAGGTGACGTTCAAATCGGAACGGTCGGCGACCGAGAAACTGTGCTCGATCGTGCCGTCGAAACTGGCCATGAGCGAGATCATGGCGACCGACAGGCCCATGCCGCAGGCGATGCCCACGGTGCTGCCGGCCATGCGCACCGGCTGGCGCGTGATCCGGCGCAGCACCATGCGCGAGGGCTGGTCCAGCACATGCGCGATCCCGGCGGCGAGGCGGCCGGTGCGCGAGTAATCGGCCGGGGCAGGGGGGCGCATGGCGGCGGCGGGCGTCAGCCGGAAAACCCGGCCCATGACCATGAGACCGCCCGCCGAGGCGATGGCAATCGACAGCCCGATCCCCGCGATGATGGCCGCGGGATCGACGCGGAAGACGAGGAAGGGGAACTTGTAGAATTCCAGGTAGATCTCGACCTGGAGCCGCCCCGCCAGCACCCCGAGCGCGGCCCCCAGCACCGCACCGCCGCCCGCGATCACCAGCACCATCATCAGGTAATGGGTGGCCACCTCGCGGTCGGTATAGCCGAAGGCCTTCATCAGCCCGATCTCCTCGCGCTCGGACTGGATGATGCGGGTCATGACGATGTAAAGCAGGAAGGCCGCCACCGCGAGGAAGATGGGCGGCACCGAGCGGGAGGTGGCCCGAAGCCCGGCAATCTCCTCGGTCACGAAGCGGTCGGAGCCGTGATCTTCCAGACCATAGGCGCCAAGCCCGCCATAGGGGTCGAGCACCCGGTCCACGGCGTCCAGGACCTCGGCCTCGGTGGCGCTGCGCCCAAGGCGCAGAAGCGCCTCGTTGAAGGCCCCGTCCATGTCATAGGCGGCCGACAGTGCCGCGCGGCTCATCCAGCTGACGCCGACGCGCGCGGCGTCGGGGATGATCTCGCCCGGCGCGGTCACGTAGAGAAACTCGGGGCCTTGCGCGAGACCGACGATGCGAAAATGCCGCCGCGCCCCGTTCATCGTGGCCGACAGCCTGTCGCCGGGGCGCAGCCCGTGGGCGGCGGCGAAGCTTTCCAGAAGCAGGATCTCGGAGTCCTGCCGGGTGTCCAGGTGGCGTCCATCGACCAGCAGGTAGCCATTGATCGGCGGAGGGCCGAAATCGGGAACCGAGACGGCGCGTGCCTGCACCGGCAGGTCGCGCCCCGCGATGTCGATCAGCGCGCTGCCCGTCACCCGCCCATAGGCCGCCGCGACGCCCGGGATCTCGGCCAGCCGGTCAACCAGCTGGTTCGGCGCGCGGGCGGCGGGGGCGAAGACCTGCGCCATGCGGTAGCGGTCGTAATAGGCGTCGCGGGTTTCCTGAAGCGAGGTCACCAGACCGGTCTGCATGACCAGCAGAAGCACGCCAACGGCAATGACCGCGCCGATGGCGGCGGCCTGGCCCTTGATATGCCACAGGTCGCGCCAGAGCTTGTGGCCAAGCGGGCTCACCAGTCGATCTCCTCGGGCGGAGTCTTGGTGGTGTTGACCACCACTTCGCGGATCGCCCCGTCGGAAAAATGGATCACGCGGTCGGCCATGGCCCCGGTGGCGGCGGCATGGGTCACGATCAGCACGGTGGTGCCCATCTGTTCGTTCACATCGGCCAGCACCCGCAGCACCTCGCGCCCGGTTGTGGAATCGAGCGCGCCCGTGGGCTCGTCGCACAAAAGCACCGTGGGCCGCTTGGCCACCGCCCGCGCGATGGCGACGCGCTGCTGTTCGCCGCCCGAGAGCTGCGCGGGAAAGTGATGGAGCCGCTCCTTGAGGCCCACCAGCGACAGCGCCTCGGCCGGTTCCATCGGATCGCGGGCGATCTCGGTCACCAGTTCCACGTTCTCGGCGGCGGTCAGGGAGGGCATGAGATTGTAGAACTGGAAGACGAAGCCCACGTGGTCGCGCCGATACTGGGTCAGTTGCCGGTCGCTCATGGCTGAAAGCTCGGCCTCGCCGAAGAAGGCCTGCCCCTCGGTGCCGCGGTCGAGCCCGCCGATGATGTTGAGCAGCGTCGACTTGCCGGACCCCGAGGGCCCGAGCAGAACCACGAACTCGCCCGCCGGAATGGTCAGGTCCACCCCGCGCAGCGCATGCACCGCCGCCTCGCCCTCGCCGTATGTCTTGGTCAGGGCGCGGGTTTCAAAGGCCGCGTGCCCGGGCTCTATGCTGCGTCTTGAGATGGGCATGGCTCACCGTTATCTGTTTCGCCGTGGGTCCCGCCTTGACTATGATCAAGATCAGGCGGCGGCGCCAGCAAAGAGGAATGGCTTGACGCGACGGCCCCGGCGGGCAGACTTGGCGACGTCAATTATGAGGATGCCGACGATGAGCGTTGACTGGATTTCCCGGTTCCAGGGTCTCTCGAAGCTGCCTGAGCGGATCCGGGGCATTCTCGAAAGCCGTTCGACGGTGATCGACCTGCCCAAGGGCACGGTGATCTTCGGCCCCGGCAAATCGCCCGAGAACCTTCTGTTCCTGCTCGATGGCACGGTGCGGGTGCAGCAGCTGGCCGAGAACGGGCGCGAGATCGTGCTCTACCGGGTGCAGGCGGGTGAAAGCTGCGTGCTGACCACGGCCTGCCTTCTGGCCTACGAGGATTACAGCGCAGAAGGGGTGGCGGAAACGGCGATCCGGGCGGCGATGGTGCCGCGCGTGGTCTTCGACGACCTCATCGCGCAGTCCAAGGAGTTTCGCAATTTCGTCTTCTCGGCCTATTCGCGGCGGATCACCGACCTTTTCCACGTGATCGAGGAGATCGCGTTCCAGCGCATGGATATCCGGCTGGCGCAGAAGCTGCTCGACCTCAAGCAGGGCGACACCGTCAAGGCCACGCATCAGCAGATGGCCGCGGAACTGGGCACCGCGCGCGAAGTGATCTCGCGCCAGTTGTCGGAGTTCCAGCGCCGCGACTGGATCAAGCAGTCGCGCGGGGCGATCGAGCTGACCGACCCTGGCAGCATCGCGAAACTGGCGCAGTCGGAAGCGGCCTAGACGGTCTTCCATCCACCTGTTGGTTTGCCAATCCGCTTTGGTGACATCGTCACTGAAGCGGGGCAGCCTGCGTTGTAGACAGACATCAAGCTTCATACGTGAAGTTCACAGGAAACAGCCAACAGGGCCTGCAAAACAAGGGGTGGATGCGCGATTCGCCCGAAGGCCCGAAGGAGAACAGGACGACATGGAAACCGAATTCACACCTCTGGCCAGCACCATCGGCGGTGTCCTCATTGGCACGGCCTCGGTGCTTTTGATGCTGACGCTCGGTCGCATCATGGGCGCCACCGGCATCCTGGCGGGCTTCTTCAGCCCCGCCTCGCGTGAAGACTTCTACTGGCGTGCCGCCATCCTTTTGGGCATGGTCACCGGTCCGCTGGCCTACTTCATCCTCATGGGGCAGATGCCCGCCGTTGAGGTGCCGGTCTCGACCCCCATGCTGATCGTTGGCGGCTTCATCGTCGGGATCGGCGTGACCTTCGGGTCGGGCTGCACCTCGGGCCACGGCGTCTGCGGCATGGCGCGCCTGTCGCCGCGGTCAATCTCGGCTGTTGCCACCTTCATGGTCTTCACCGGACTGACCGTCTTCGTCCTTCGCCACGTGATCGGAGCCTGAGCCAATGCGTATCATCGTTGCCTATATCATCGGGATCGTCTTCGGCCTCGGGATCTCCATCTCCGGCATGGCCAACCCCGCCAAGGTGCTGAATTTCTTCGACGTGGCGGGAACATGGGACCCGAGCCTAATCTTCGTGATGGGCGGGGCCGTCGTGGTGACCTTCCTGGGCTACCGCTTCGTGCTGAAGCGCCCCATGCCGCTCTTCGATCGGCAGTTCCTGCTGCCCGGCTCCAACGTCATCGATCTCAAGCTCCTGGGCGGATCTGCCGTGTTCGGCATCGGCTGGGGCATCGCGGGCTTTTGCCCGGGCGGGGCTCTGCCCGCGCTCGGCACCGGCCGGATCGAGGTCGTTCTCTTCACTGTCGCCCTTGTCGCGGGCATCTTCGCGGCGCGGGCCATGATGCACTTCCGGCGTCCCACGGCGCCGACCCAGGCCTGACGCCTGGCTCCCCAAACATCTGATCCCTGGAGGATATACCTATGTCTGACTATCCCGTGAACATGGACATCAAACCCGAAGTCCACGCCTTCTTCGACCCGGCCACCAACACGATCAGCTACATCGTGAAGGATCCGAGCTCGACCAGCTGTGCCATCGTCGACTCGGTCATGGATATCGACTACGCCGCCGGCCGCATCACCTACGAACATGCCGACGAGCTGATCGCCTTCATCGAGAAGAACGGCCTGAAACTGGAATGGATCATCGAGACCCATGTCCATGCCGACCACCTGTCTGCCGCGCCCTATATCCAGGAACGCCTTGGCGGCAAGATCGGCGTCGGCGACAAGATCATGGTCGTGCAGGACACCTTCGGCAAGGTCTTCAACGAAGGCACCGAGTTCCAGCGCGACGGCAGCCAGTTCGACAAGCTCTTCGTCGATGGCGACACTTATAAGATCGGCAACATGGAAGCCGTGGCGATCTACACCCCCGGCCACACCCCGGCCTGCATGGTGCACGTGATGGGCAATGCCGCATTCGTGGGCGACACCCTGTTCATGCCCGATGGCGGCTCGGCCCGGGCCGACTTCCCCGGCGGTGACGCGGGCACGCTGTACGACTCGATCCAGAAGGTCCTGGCGCTGCCCGACGACATGCGGCTCTTCATGTGCCACGACTACGGCCCCAACGGTCGCGACATCCAGTGGGAAACCACCGTGGGCGAGGAAAAGGCGCACAACATCCACGTGGGCGGCGGCAAGACGAAGGAGGAGTTCGTCAAGTTCCGCACCGAGCGCGATGCGCAGCTTGACATGCCCAAGCTGATCATCCCCTCCTTGCAGGTGAACATGCGCGCGGGCGAAATCCCGACCGACAAGGACGGCAAGCCGATGCTGAAAGTCCCGCTCAACGGGCTCTGAGCCACGCGGTCAGGAAGGACACAGACCCATGGAAATCAAAACCATCAATGCCTCGATCTCGGTCAGCCCGCAGGTCTCGGCCGAAGAAATGCGCCGCATCGCGGACCAGGGCTTCCGGTCGGTAATCTGCAACCGGCCGGACGGTGAAGGCGCCGACCAGCCCAACCATGACGAAATCGAAGCGGCGGCCAAGGCCGCGGGTCTCGAATTCCGCTACCTGCCGGTCGTGTCCGGCCGCGTCACGGACGAGGACTCGGAGGCGTTCGGCAAGGCGATGGAGGAGCTTCCCAAGCCCGTCTTCGCCTATTGCCGGACCGGCACGCGCTGCGCGACCCTGTGGTCGCTCAGCCAGGCCGAAAAGCTGCCCGTGGCCGACATCCTGGCCTCGACCAAGGCGGCCGGCTACGACATGGCGGGCGTGGTGCGCCGCATCGTGAACGGGGGCAAGACGCCCACCGACCGGGCGGATGCCACCTATGACGTGGTGATCGTCGGCGGCGGGGCCGCGGGCATCGCCACGGCGGCCTCGCTCAAGGCGCGCAAGCCCGATACCGAGATCGCCATCATCGACCCGGCCGACATCCACTATTACCAGCCCGGCTGGACCATGGTGGGCGGCGGCATCTTCGAGGCGGCCGACACCGCCAAGACGATGGGCAGCCTCATTCCGCGCGGCGTGCACTGGATCAAGTCCGCCGTCGCCGCCTTCGAGCCCAAGGACAACGCGATCCTGCTCGATGGCTGCCGCGTGGTGGGCTACAAGCGCTTGATCGTGTGCCCGGGGCTCAAGCTCGACTGGCACAAGGTCGAAGGGCTGGTAGACACGCTCGGCAAGAACGGCGTGACCTCGAACTACCGCTATGACCTTGCCCCCTATACCTGGCAGCTTGTCCAGCAGATGAAGGAAGGCCGGGCGATCTTCACGCAGCCGCCGATGCCGATCAAATGCGCCGGCGCGCCGCAGAAGGCGCTCTACCTGTCCGGCGACCACTGGTTCCGCAATGGCCGCCTGAAGGATATCGACATCGAGTTCATGAACGCGGGCGGGGTTCTGTTCGGCGTGAAGGACTATGTCCCGGCGCTGGAGAAATACGTCGAGAAATACCAGGCCAAGCTCAACTTCTTCCACAACCTCGTGGCGGTGGATGGTGAAGCCAAGAAGGCCACGTTCAAGGTCGCAAAGCCCGATACCGACCCCACCGAGGTGACGGTCGAGTTCGACATGATGCATGTCTGCCCGCCGCAGACCGCGCCCGATTTCATCCGCGTCTCGCCGCTGGCCGATGCCGCCGGTTGGGTCGACGTGGACCAGGCCACCCTGCGTCACAAGACCTATGAAAACATCTGGTCGCTCGGCGACGTGATGAACGCCCCCAATGCCACGACGGCATCGGCGGCGCGCATGCAGGCGGCCGTGGTGGCGCAGAACGTGGCCGACGACATCGACGGACGCTCGCCCACCTCGCTCTATAACGGCTACGGGTCCTGCCCGCTGACCGTGGAGCGCGGCAAGATCGTCCTGGCCGAGTTCGGCTATGGCGGCACGCTGCTGCCGTCCTTCCCGAAATGGCTGATCGACGGCACCAAGCCGTCGAGCCTGTCGTGGCTTCTGAAGGAAAAGCTGCTGCCGCCGGTCTACTGGAAGGCCATGCTGCGCGGCCGCGAGTGGATGGTGAAGCCCGAGAAGGTCACCGTTCGCTGACCGCCTGACACCCTGAGGATCGCGCCCCGCAGGGGCGCGACCGGATCGCGGCGCTGCGCGCCGCGATCCTACCTGACCTATTGCCGAGAAAGGTGTGAGCCATGCTCGCCCGTTACCTGCCTATCCTTGACTGGGGCCGCCGCTATGACCGGCAGGCACTGTCCAATGACCTGATCGCCGCGGTGATCGTCACCATCATGCTGATCCCGCAATCGCTGGCCTATGCGCTGCTTGCGGGGCTTCCGCCCGAGATGGGGCTTTATGCCTCGATCGCGCCGATCATCCTTTACGCGATCTTCGGGACCTCGCGCGCGCTCGCTGTGGGGCCGGTCGCGGTGGTGTCGCTGATGACCGCGGCCTCCATCGGCCAGATCGCCGAGGCAGGCACCGCGGGCTATGCCATCGCCGCCCTGACGCTGGCCGGGCTTTCGGGCGCGATCCTGCTGGCCATGGGCGTCTTCCGGCTCGGCTTCCTGGCCAATTTCCTCTCGCATCCCGTCATCGCGGGCTTCATCACAGCCTCGGGCGTGATCATTGCCGCCAGCCAGCTCAAGCACATCCTCGGCGTGCGCGCCGAGGGTCACAACCTGCTGGAACTGGTGGAATCGCTTTGGCACCACCTGCCCGAGACAAACCCCTACACGCTGGTCATCGGCGTTGCGGCCACCGCCTTCCTGTTCTGGGTGCGCAAGGGGCTGAAGCCTGCGCTGCGCAAGATGGGCCTGTCGGCGGGGATGTCCGATATCGCCGCCAAGGCGGGCCCGGTGGCTGCCGTCGTCGTCACGACCGGCGTCGTCTGGCTGTTCGGGCTCAATGACCTGGGCGTGTCGATCGTGGGTGAGGTGCCGCAGAGCCTGCCGCCCCTGACCCTGCCGTCGCTCAATCTCGACCTGATCCGTGCGCTGGCGGTGCCCGCGCTGCTGATCTCGGTCATCGGTTTCGTGGAATCGATCTCGGTCGCGCAGACGCTGGCGGCCAAGAAGCGCCAGCGCATCGACCCCGACCAGGAACTGATCGGGCTAGGTGCCGCCAATATCGGCGCGGCGTTCACCGGCGGCTTCCCGGTGACCGGCGGCTTCTCGCGTTCCGTCGTGAACTATGACGCGGGCGCCGAAACGCCAGCTGCGGGGGCCTATACCGCCGTGGGCCTGGCGATTGCTGCGCTGGCGCTGACCCCGCTGATCTTCTTCCTGCCCAAGGCCACCCTCGCGGCCACGATCATCGTGGCGGTGCTGAGCCTTGTCGACTTCTCGATCCTGAAGAAGACCTGGGGCTATTCGAAGGCCGATTTCACCGCCGTTGCCGCCACGATCCTGCTGACCCTTCTGGCGGGCGTCGAACTGGGCGTGTCGGCGGGCGTGATGCTGTCCATCGCGCTCTATCTCTACAAGACCTCGCGCCCGCATATCGCCGAGGTCGGCCTGATGCAGGACGGGTCCGAGCATTTCCGCAACATCCGCCGCTACGAGGTGCTGACCCATCCCGCGATGGTCACGCTGCGCATCGACGAGAGCCTCTATTTCGCCAATGCCCGCTACCTGGAGGATTACATCCTCGACCGCGTGGTGGGGTCGAAGGGGATCAAGCACGTGGTGCTGATGTTCTCGGCGGTGAACGAGGTCGACATGTCGGCGCTGGAATCGCTGGAAGCCATCAACCACCGGCTCGCCTCCATGGGCATTGCGCTGCACCTCTCGGAGGTGAAGGGCCCGGTGATGGACCGCCTCAAGAGGGCCCACTTGCTCGACGAGCTGACCGGCAAGGTTTTCCTGTCGCAATACGCCGCGATGATGGAGCTGGGGCCCGTCGTCGGGCAGGGGGCCGAGACCGCCGCCTGATCAGCAGGTGGCGGGTTTGACCGCCAGCAGACGCGCCAGCCCGGCATTGTCACAGGTCAGATCGGCCAGCGTGACCTTGTCGAGCGAGGAATAGAATGCGTCCAGCGCATCGTCGATCGAGGTGCGCAGCTTGCAGACCGGGGCGATGGGGCAGTGATTGTCCCGCGCCGAGAAGCATTCGGTGAAGGGCGTGTTCGCCTCGAAGGTCCGAAAGACCCGGCCCACGCTGATCAGCTCGGGCGCAAGCTTGAGCCGGATGCCACCATGACGGCCCCGGATCGTTTCGATGAACCCGGTTTGCGCCAGCTGGTTGATGACGACGCCCAGATGCGCCTCGGACGCGCCGGTCGCTTCGGCGATCTCGGCCTTGCGGACGATCTTGTCGGGATTGACGGCGCAGGTCATGAGCGCACGCATCGCGATATTGGTTCGAACGGTCAGACGCATGTGGAATATTCCTTTTCTGCGCACACCGTGTAGCGAAATATCCGCCCGTTACTTTGATCTATGTCAGAGTGGGGCACTGGATGATTTGCTTAACATGAACATCAGAATCGGGTTTCACCCAATTCTTCGCGGGGCTCCTCTCTCCCGGCCCACGCGCAATTTGGCCCCGGCTGTCCTCGCCGGGGCCCGTCTTTTTGGGGGGGTGGCGATCAGAAATCGACGGAATAGAGCGCGGCGGGCCGATGGCGGCCGCCCGAGGTCTTTTCCTTGAGATCCACCAGATCCCAGGTCGCGGCGATCCACTTGCGGAAATTGCGCTTGTCCAGTTCTTCGCCGCGCAGCGTCTCGAACACGGCCTGGGCCTGGGCGAGGGTGAATTTCTGCGGCAGGAACTGGAAGGCTGCGCGGGCGGTTTCGGTCACGCGGTTGGTGACCTTGTCGGCCAGGCGCGCGCGGGCATCGGCCAGGATCGTCGCGTGATCGAAGGCCAGCGCGGGCAGGTCGTCCATGTCGAACCAGCGCGCATCGGCAGCATCGGTGGAGGCCGCGAGGACCATCTGGTCCGATGGCACGAGCGCCATGAAGGCCACGGTTATCACCCGTTCGCGCGGGTCGCGGTCGGGGGCGCCATAGGCGCCGAGCTGTTCCAGGGGCACATCGGCGACACCGGTTTCTTCCTCCAACTCGCGTCGGGCGCCGGTTTCGAGGTCTTCATCCATCTTGATGAAGCCGCCGGGGATCGCCCAGCTGTCCTTGTAAGGCTCCACAAGGCGCTGGATCAGCAGCACATGCAGTTTGCCTTCACGGATCGAGAAAATGCAGATGTCGGCGGTGACCGCCGGATGGGGATAGTCGTAGGTGTAGCTCATGTGCCCGTCAGCCGGCCTGAACCCGGCCCTTTCATTGAAGGTCCCGTCCCGGGGCATTCTTGTTGATCGTGTAACCGTCACACATAGAAGCCGCCCCGTCAAGCAAATTGGCCGGCCCCCTGGGACGCGAGGGGCCGGCCGGACGATCCTGAGAGATGGGGACAGGGAAATCTTGGATCGTCGTCTGGGAGGAGAAAAGGGAGAGAGGAAAAAGGTCTGGTGTTTAAGGTCTTAAGCTGGTCTTTCCTGTGTTAGCCTTGGGTGGCGTCATCTTGTGGTGTCTGTATGACACTATCAGTTGGTGTTGTAAATACATTTATTTGAGCATGCGTGCCTTTTTCCGGGCCTCACGAGGTAAGTCATTGATTTTTGGGGGGAAGAATTTTCGTCGCACGGGTTGGATGCCGCGCAGTTATGCCTGGGCTTGCTGTGTGTGGGCATGTCTTTCCCTCCAGGATCGGGAATCACGGCTGGCGGGGCTGGATTTTTTCCCGCCCGCGCGGCTTGATGGCCTCAGATGACAGACCGTTCCAGAATCTTCATCTCCTATTCGCACAAGGACAGGGACCGGGCGGATTTCCTGTATGAAAGCCTGCGCGCACGTGATCACGAGGTGTTCATCGACCGCGAAGGCATCCTCGAAACGGAACTGATCACCAAGCGTATCCGCGACATGATCCAAGGCTCGGATGTGGTGCTGCTGGTTCTTGGGCCGAACTGGATCACCTCGCCGGCCTGCCGGATGGAGATGCATTTCGCGCTGGAGCTGAACAAGCGCATCCTGCCTGCCGCCTTCGAGGACGTGGGGGCGGACCTGCCCTCGGAGATCAAGGAAATCAACTACGTCCGGTTCTACGGGGAAGACGGGGCGTGGGACGAGGCGATCGAGCGGCTCGACGGGGCGCTTGACCGCGATATCGACTGGATCCGCGACCATACGCGCTTTGGCGAACAGGCCGCGCGCTTCCTCGGCGGGGTCGGGGCGCCGCCGCGAGGACAGGAACTGCGCCACATGCGTCGCTGGATCGAACGTCACCCCCGCGGTGCGCCCGTGGGATCACTGGCGATATTTCAAGGCCGGGATGCGCCGGAGAAAATGGGTGCAGATCATCACCGCCGTGGCCTCGACCCTGGCGGCCTGCGTGGCCGCCGTGGCCAGCGTGATCTGGATCAGCAACGGCCAGTGCGAAGAGCTGCGCAGCCGCGCCCGCGAAGCGCAGACGCTGGAGCCCGTGCAGGCGATCCAGTCGATCCTGCCGCTTTCGGCCTTCAGCTTCTGCCGCGCGCCCGACGCCTGGCTGGAAGTGCTGGAAACGCTTGGCCAGTCGATCCAGGGCCAGCGTCTGCGCGCCGCGGTCACGTTACCCGATGCCCCCGCCCATTTCGTCGATTTCCTCCCCGGCTCGGGCCACGTGGTCACGATTGCCGCCGACGGAAGCGGCGCGGTGTTCGACCCGGTCACGGGCGAGCCGATCGAGGGTGAACTGTCCATGCCCGCCGCCGACGTTGCGCCGATGGTTCTGTATGACCAGGGGCGCTTCTTGCTGATCCGCGACAGGCGCGTCACCGTCTGGAACCCGCGCCGTGGCGAGGTGGTGGGCCTGCCCTACCAGGGCGAGGGGCGTGTCCTGTCGGCGGCTCTGTCGCCCGAGGGCGATACGCTGGTCGTGGCGACCGAGGGCAACCGGCTGCACTTTCACTCGCTGGCTTCCGGGCGCGAACTGCGCGAGGCGATCGAGCTCGGCGCCGATGTGAGCGCGCTGGCCTTCGTGTCCGGCAGCGCCCGGCTGATCGTAGCCTCGGGCAGCATCCTGCGGGTGATGGATCTCTTGCCCGCGCTCGATGGCCGCCCGGCGGGCCTGATGCGCACGCTGGAGGTGCCGGGACCGATCATCGCGATGGATGTGTCGGATGACGGCACCACGGTTGCGGCGGCCACGGGCAATGTCGCGGCGGTGTGGGACCTGACCACCTTCGACGCGATCCTGCCGCCTTCGGCGCTCTATCTCGACGGGGTCGAGATCCTGAGCCTCGGTCTCTCACCAGACGGGTTGCGGCTGGCCGTGGGGGCCTCGGACAAGCGTGCCCGTATCCACGACGTGCTGACCGGCAAGTCGCTGATGACGCTTCTGGGCCACCGCAGCCCGGTGCGCGCGGTCCGCTTCTCGCCACGCGGAGACGCGGTGATGACCCATGACACGGACGGGGTGATGCGGTTGTTCGACGTGTCTACGGGCCTGCTGGCCGCCGATATCCCCGACGAAATGACCGATGCGGTGATTTCCACCACCCGAGCGGGCGAAAACGCGTCGTCCATGCAGCTTCTTGCGACGGGCCTGCGCATCTCGATCCTGCCCAACCAGGAAAACGTGCTAGCGCTGGCCCACACCACCGACGACGCGCCGCCCTTCTACGACGACCGGCTGGTGCATGAAGGGCTGGTGACGGCCATGGCGCTGAGCCCGGACGAAAGGCTGCTGGCGACCGGGGCCGATGACGGGCAGGTCCGGGTCTGGGACACGCAGACCGGGCTGCTGCTTTATACCTTTGGCCATTCGCGCGATGCGCTGGTGCCCTTCCTGGGGGCCGATTTCACGCCTTCGGGCAATCACGTCGTGTCCTGGGACAGCAATGGCGAGCGCCGGGTCTGGGCGATCCAGCCGCTATCGGGCGACCTGTTCCAGACCGCCTGCCGGCTGTTGCCCTTCCAGGACGGGGTGCGCGACCTGACCGATCCGGAGGGCAACCCCGACGCGACCGCACTGCCCGTGCCCGAGGGCCAGGACCCCTGTGAAAGCGTGTTGCTGAACCCCAGGTGGGGCCTGACGATGTGGCTGGCCGGACGCTGAGCCGCCCGCGCCGGGATTGAATTGCGCCCGTGGGGGCATATTTCTGCCCCGTGCCCCCCTTGCAGCCCCCCTAGGGCGGCCATAACATCCCGTCGACAACGCATGTATCCTTACCCGAGGCAGGCCCGATGAAAGATCCCTATGACGTTTACATGAACACGCTGGTTCCGATGGTGGTCGAACAGACCAGCCGGGGCGAGCGCGCCTATGACATCTTCTCGCGCCTGCTGAAGGAGCGGATCATCTTCCTGTCCGGCCCCGTGCATGACGGGATGAGCTCGCTCATCGTGGCGCAGCTGCTGCACCTTGAGGCGGAAAACCCGTCCAAGGAAATCAGCATGTACATCAACAGCCCCGGCGGCGTGGTGACCAGCGGCCTGTCGATCTACGACACGATGCAATACATCAAGCCCAAGGTCTCGACCCTCGTGGTGGGGCAGGCGGCCTCGATGGGCTCGCTCTTGCTGACGGCGGGCGAACCGGGCATGCGCTTCTCGCTGCCCAACAGCCGCATCATGGTGCACCAGCCCTCGGGCGGCTACCAGGGCCAGGCGACCGACATCATGATCCACGCCCAGGAAACCCAGAAGCTCAAGAACCGGCTGAACGAAATCTATGTCAAGCACACCGGCCAGAAGCTTGAAACCGTGGTTGACGCGCTGGAGCGCGACAATTTCATGGATGCCGAACAGGCCAAGGACTGGGGCCTGATCGACGAGATCGTCGCCAACCGCGCGGCGACCGAAAGCTAAGCAAACCGCGCCCGCGTGCCGCCAAAACGGGCCGCGCGGGCGTTAACCGCAGGGTGAAATTTGCCGTGCATTTTGACATTGTGGAGCAGGTAGGGCTGCTCTAGGCTTAGGGCGACAGGGCCGGGACACAGGGGTCAGCCCCCCGGCGCAGCGCGAAAACCTGTTTAGGTAGGACGATATGGCGAATTCATCCGGCGGCGATTCCAAGAACACGCTTTACTGCAGCTTCTGCGGCAAGAGCCAGCATGAGGTGCGTAAACTCATCGCCGGACCGACCGTCTTCATCTGCGACGAATGCGTCGAACTCTGCATGGACATCATCCGCGAGGAAACCAAGTCGACGGGGCTGAAAAGCTCTGACGGGGTTCCGACCCCGCAGGACATCTGCAACGTGCTGGACGATTACGTGATCGGCCAGGCGATGGCCAAGCGTGTGCTCTCGGTCGTGGTGCACAACCACTACAAGCGCCTCAACCACAGCCAGAAGAGCTCGGATATCGAGAGATCGGAAGAGCACACGTCTGAACTCCAGTCACACTGGTAGAT
>NZ_CAXREX010000031.1:0-5884 GCF_964229645.1 Nioella sp.
GCGTTTGAACTGGCAGACTTCCTGCCCTACCGAATCGCGGTCCTGTCCGAACGCGTGAGCCGCCGCCTGTCGCTGATCTACGGGGCCGAGGCCGGGATCACGGTGGCCGAATGGCGGGTGCTTGTGCACCTGGCGAGCTGCCACCAGGTATCCGTGCGTGAAATCCATGACTGCGTGAACCTCGACAAGCCGCGCGTCAGCCGGGCGGTCACCCGCCTGACCGAGGCCAGCCTCGTGGCCAAGACCGGCAGCGCCACCGACCAGCGGCTCCTGTCGATTTCCCTGACCGATGAGGGGCACGCCCTTCTGGGCCACATCCTGCCCCGGGCCAGGGCCTACGAGGATCGCCTGATGTCGGGGCTGACGCCCGCCGAGCAGATCACGCTCGTGCAGATCATGGAAAAACTGCACAAGGTTCTCGATGCCGACCCCAAGGCCCGCCCCCGGTCCCGGCTCGACCTTCCCCGCGACGCCGCCGAGTAGCGCCTGCCGGTCCGGCAGGCAGACATTTTCCGTGACGGAAAATGCCCGCGATCCGCGGCGGATCGCGCGCGGGTCGGCGCGCCAAAGGCGCGGCGAGACCCGCGTTTCGTCTGCACGGGGGGTGCACGGGGGGTGCACGGGGGGTGCACGCCCGGCACCCCCCTGTTTCAGGGGCTTACCGGGCCAGCGCCAAGAGCCCGTCCACGTCCAGATGCGCGTCCATATGGGCGGCCAGCTCATCGAGCGTTTCCTCCACCACACGCCCATAGGACAACGGCCCCGCCTCCACGCCGAACGCCTCCAGGTAGGCACGCCGGAACCCGTCTTCCACGAACATGCCATGCAGGTAGCTTCCCTGCACCCGGCCATCGGCGGAACAGGCGCCCTCAGGCGCATCGCCTACCTGCGCGAAGGGTCGCGCCCGGTCCGCGCCATCGGTGCGCCCGATATGGATCTCGTAGCCCTGCATCGCCTTTCCCGTGGCCGCGTGCCGCGCGGCAACCCGCGTCAGGCTCTTGTCGCCGGTCATCACGGTCTCGACATCCAGAAGCCCAAGCCCTTCGGTCGACCCGGCTGCACCCTCGATCCCGTCAGGGTCATGCACCCATCGGCCAAGCATCTGATATCCGCCGCAAATTCCCAGAATGCGCCCGCCACGCCGCCAATGCGCCATCAGGTCCACATCCCAGCCCTGCCCGCGCAGATAGGCCAGGTCCCCGCGCGTGGATTTGCTGCCGGGCAGGATCACGAGGTCGGTGTCGCCGGGGATCGCCTCTCCGGCCCGCACCATGTGCAGCGAAACCCCCGGTTCCTGTGCCAGAGGGTCGAGATCGTCGAAATTGGCGATCCGGCTGAGGACCAGGCAAGCCACCCGAAGCCCCTCACCCCCCGTTCCCACGGGCAGGTCCAGCGCATCCTCGGCCGGCAGGCGCGCGGCCCCCGCGAAGAAGGGCAGAACACCGAAACCCTGCCAGCCGGTCCGCGCCGCGATCAGGGCGTAGCCATCGTCGAACAGCCGCACATCGCCGCGGAACTTGTTGATGAGAAACCCTTTTATCAAGGCCTCGTCGGCCGGGTCCAGAACCGCCTGCGTCCCCACCATCTGCGCGATCACGCCCCCCCGATCGATATCGCCAGCCAAGACCACCGGCACATCCGCCGCCGCGGCAAAGCCCATATTGGCGATATCGCCCGCCCGCAGGTTGACCTCCGCCGGGCTGCCCGCGCCTTCGACGATCACCAGGTCATGGCTCGCCTTCAATCGACTAAAGCTTTCCAGCACCGGTGCCATCAGTTGCGGCTTCAGCTTGGCATAGTCCCGCGCCTTCACCGTCGCGACCCGCTTGCCCAGCACCACCACCTGCGCGCCCACATCCGTCTCGGGCTTCAGAAGCACCGGGTTCATGTCCACGATAGGCTCCAGCCCGCAGGCCATGGCCTGCAAGGCCTGCGCGCGCCCGATCTCTCCCCCGTCCACTGTCACGGCAGCATTGTTCGACATGTTCTGCGGCTTGAACGGCGCCACCGACAGCCCCCGCGCCCGTGCCGCCCGGCACAGCCCCGCGACCAGCAGCGACTTGCCCACGTTGGACCCCGCCCCCTGGATCATCAGCGCCTTGCCCATCCCCGCCTCCTACAGCCCCGCGACCAGGGCCGGGTCGAGAAAGGCCTCGACCGCCGCGCTGGCGATCACCGTCACCCTGCCGCTGTCGGGGTTGACCACGTTGAGCCCCCCGTGAACGGCCCGCACCTCAACCTGCCCGTGCGCAAGGACATTGGCCAGCGCGGCACAGTCCAGCTTGTCTGGCTCCTGCACACCCACAGTCACCAGCACCCGCATCCGGGCGTGATCCACCCCCAGAACCTCGAACATCGGGATCGAGCTGTGCCGGATCGCATCCTCGATCGCACGCGCTGCGGCCTTGGTGTAATCCTGCCCGTAGAGATCATTGCCCATTCCCATCTCGATGATGAACCGCTGCTCCGCCATCATGCGCCCTCCATCTCGAAGGACACCGAGAGCGCAGCCACCGCGATCACCGTGGGCGCCTTGCCATCGCTGCGCGGCACGTCGAGCCCGCCCTTGATCGCCCGCACCGAAACCTGCCCGTAGGGAAACACGGCCGCCACGGTGGCCAGGTCAACCCGTTCGGGCGCCGCCACGCCGATCTCCACGTCGATCAGCATCTCGGACTTGTCGCGCCCGAACAGCTCGGCAAGGTTGATCGAATTGTGCCAAAGCGCGTCACGCACCGCCCGGCAGGCCGCCTCGGTGTAATCCTGCCGGCGCAGGCTGGTGCCTTGCCCGAATTCCGTCAGCATCCGCCGCCTTGTCATGATCGCGCCGCTCCTTCGCTTGGTGATCTCATTGTTCCGAAAATATCCCGGGGGGTCCGGGGGGCAGCGCCCCCCGCGGGTCGACGCGCGGAACGCGCGGCGAAACCCCTCTCAGAACGCGACCCCCATCTGACCCTTGATCCCCGACCGGAACGGATGCTTGACCAGCGTCATCTCGGTCACCAGGTCGGCGATCTCGATCAGGTCTTCCTTCGCGTTGCGCCCGGTCAGCACCACGTGGGTCATCGGCGGCTTCTCCTCGCTCAGGAACCGCACGACCTCGGCGATATCGAGGTAATCGTAGCGTAGCGCGATATTGATCTCGTCAAGCAGCACCATGCGGATCGAGGGGTCGCGGATCAGCTCTTTCGCCTTGTCCCAGCCCTTCTGGGCCATGGCGATGTCTCGGCTGCGGTCCTGGGTCTCCCAGGTAAAGCCCTCGCCCATGGCGTGGAACTGGCACAGGTTGCTGAAATTGCCTTCCAGCAGCCGCCGCTCGCCGGTGTCCCAGGCCCCCTTGATGAACTGGACCACCGCGCAGGGCATCTCGTGGGCGATACAGCGCAGAATCATCCCGAAGCCGGAAGAGGATTTCCCCTTGCCGGGACCGGTATGGACGATGATCAGCCTCTTCTCGCCCTCCTTTGTGGCCATGATCTTGTCGCGGGCGGCCTTCTTCTTGGCCATCTTCTGGGCGTGGCGGTCTTCCTCGGACAGCGGCGTATCGGCCATTTCCTCATCCTTCGCTTGACATCGGGGCGGCGCATGCCGCAGGTGCGGGTCTGCTGGTTCCTGTTCCTAGAACAGGCGAAGAGGGAATGCGACAGGCTTTGCGACCACCTGCGGTCCATCGCCGAAGCGCAGCCGCCCCCGCGACCGTGACCGGAGAAGGCCCTGGAACCACTGGCAGCGCGCCGGGAAGGACCAGACGCCGCCGGGGCCCGATCAGGGGCCCCGATATCCGCAAGCCGGGAGACCTGCCAGCGCAAACGCGTAACGGGCGGCCGGGGTGTGCCGTGCCGGCCAAGACGGGCCTTCGCGCCCCCGGCTGGTCATTCCCCCCATCCGCCGAACCGAGGAAAGGCCGCGCATGGGCGAGGTGACAGTCACGGTCTGCACGACCTGCCGCAAGACGGTCGATGGCGAACGGGTGCAGGAGGAGCCGCGCCCCGGTTTTCGCCTGCACGAAGCGTTGCAGGGAGCCGAGTTGCCCGAGGGCGTTCGCCTGCGTGGCAATGAATGCCTGTCCGCCTGCTCCAACGGCTGCTCGCTGGCGCTTTCGGGCGGGCCCGAGCGCTGGACCTATATCTATGGCCGCCTCGACCCCGAAGATCACCTCGACCAGATCCTCGCCGGCATCCGTGCCTATGCCGCCACGTCCGACGGGCTGGTGCCCTGGCGTGAACGGCCCGAGGTCTTCCGCAAGCAATCCATCGCCCGCATCCCTCCGCTCAAGGACTGATCCATGCAATCGCTCTCCAAGATCCCCGTCACCGTCATCACCGGCTTTCTCGGTGCGGGCAAAACCACGCTGATCCGGCACCTGATGGAAAACAACCAGGGCAAGCGCCTGGCCGTCCTGGTCAACGAGTTCGGCACCGCCGGCGTGGATGGCGACATCCTCAAGACCTGCGCGGACGAGAATTGCCCGGCGGAAAACATCGTGGAACTGGCCAATGGCTGCATCTGCTGCACCGTGGCCGATGATTTCATCCCCACCATCGAGGCGCTGATGGCGCTGCCCGAGACGCCCGAGCATATCCTCATCGAAACCTCGGGCCTGGCGCTGCCCAAGCCCTTGCTCAAGGCCTTCGACTGGCCCGCGATCCGCTCGCGCATCACCGTCGATGGCGTGATTGCCTTGGCCGATGCCGAGGCCGTGGCGGCGGGCCGCTTCGCCCCCGACGTGGATGCCGTTCAGACACAGCGCGAGGCCGATGACAGCCTCGACCACGACACGCCGCTTGGCGAGGTCTTCGAAGACCAGATCAGCTGCGCCGACATCATCCTTCTGTCCAAGGCCGACCTGGCGGGCGAAGAGGGGCTGGCAAAGGCGCGCGCGGTGATCGAGGCCGAGATGCCCCGCCCGGTGTCGATCCTGCCGATGACCGAAGGCGTGATCGACCCGCGCGTGGTGCTGGGGCTGGAAGCGGCCGCCGAGGACGATCTCGATGCCCGTCCCAGCCACCATGACGGCGCGGATGACCACGAACATGACGATTTTGACAGCGTGGTGATCGAACTGGACGAGGTAGAAGACGTCAAAGCGCTGGAAGCCGCCGTGCTGCGGTTGGCGCGGGAACAGAACGCACTGCGCGTGAAAGGGTATATCGCCGTGAAGGGCAAACCGATGCGACTGCTGGTTCAGGCCGTGGGCGAGCGCCTGCGCACCCAGTTCGACCGCCCGTGGGGCGATCTGCCCCGCCGGTCGCAGCTCGTCGTGATCGGTGAGCATGACCACGTGGACGCCGCCGCCATCCGCGCGGTGCTGGAGGGATAATCAGGGCCGATGCATGTCGTCTTCCGCGAAAGCCACGGGTTGGAGGAAACCGACACCCCCATGGATCTCGGGCAAAGCCCCGCGGACCTGGTCGTGCTGTCCTTTTCCGATTCCGACCTCGGGGCCTTCGCGGCAGGCTACGGCAGGGCAAAGGCCCATGGGTTCGAGCCGAGCGTCCGCCTTGCCAATCTGGTGGCGCTGAAACATCCCCTGTCGGTCGACACCTATGCGGAACAGACACTGATCGGCACGCGCGCGGTTCTGGTCAAGCTGATCGGCGGCGAAAGCTACTGGCCCTATGGCCTCGCCACCTTGCGGGAACTGGCCGAACGAACGGGGATGGCGCTTGCGATCCTGCCCGCAGATGGCCGGCCCGATCCGCGCCTTGACGAGCTTTCCACCCTGCCCGTCTCCACCCTGCGCCGCCTGCAGCACCTGTGCGACGCGGGCGGGGCGGTGGCCGCCCACGCGGCGCTGGCGCAACTGGCGCTGGCAGGCGGGCTCTACGCGGGGCCGGTGGTGGGCGAAAAGACCGTGCCCGACTTCGGCTTCTACCGCCCCGGC
>NZ_CAXREX010000032.1:0-5632 GCF_964229645.1 Nioella sp.
GTTTGATTTGTCGCCGAACGCCTGACGAAGTGCAGGTCGGTTGAGGCGGAAATCGCACATCAGCATCTCGATGACGCGAGCCCTGAGCAGGTCTTCCTCTGTCATTACGTGACCGCGCGATCCTGCCAATGTCCCGCTCTCAATGCGCTGGATATAAGCGGCGGTGGCCGGCGCGTTCTGGACGTAGCCCAAGGGCAGACGCGAGATTGAGGAGGCCCCGAGGCCGATCAGCGTCGGGCAGGTGTCGTCAGTATAGCCCTGGAAGTTGCGCCGCAGGTGGCCGGTGCGGGCTGCCCGCGCCAGAGTATCGCCGGATCGCGCGAAATGGTCGATCCCGATCGCATCGAAGCCCTCATCCTTGAACCGCTGCGCTGCCAGTTTTGCGAGTTCATATCGCTCGAATTCTTTCGGCAGCGCCTCCTCGTCGATGAGCCGCTGGCGTTTCGACACCCACGGCACATGGGCGTATCCGAAAAGGGCCAGCCGATCCGGCTCCAGCTCGAGCACTTTCGAGATCGTGTCATCCATCCGCGCGATGCCCTGATGGGGCAGCCCGTAGACGAGGTCTGCGTTCAGCGAGTGAACCCCCGCTGCGCGCAGGTCTTCGACACAGGCCCGTGTCACGTCGAAGGGCTGCATGCGGCCGATGGCTTGTTGCACCTTCGGGTCGAAATCCTGGATGCCGATGCTGGCGCGGTTCATGCCCTCCTGGGCCAGCGCTGCGATCTTGTCGGGATCGACCATCGTGGGATCGATCTCGACCGAGAACTCGTGGTCCTCGGTTGGGGGGATGACGGCACGAACGGCCTGTGCCAGCCGGTGGATGAGAGGCGGCGGGAGGATCGTCGGCGTGCCGCCGCCCCAGTGCATCCGGCCCATCCGCAGCCCGGCGGGCAGGATATCTTTCAGCAGCGCCAGCTCCTGCTCCAGCGTGCCGATGTAGCTTTCAACGGGGGAAAGGGTCTTTGTGCCCTGCGTCCGGCAGGCGCAGAACCAGCACAACCGCTCGCAGAAGGGTATGTGCAGGTAAACCGAGACGGGTTCGTCCGGGTTCAGCACGGCGAGCGCATTGGCCTGGTGCCTGGCTCCCACCTCAGGCGAGAAGATGGGGGCTGTCGGATAGGAGGTGTAGCGGGGCACCCGGGCGTCGAAGAGGCCGAGGGATCTGAGGCGGTCGATCTGTTTCATACGTCCCGTATGCGCCTTTTCCGGGTCGTGAACTTTGCGTAGGATCAAGCTCAGAAGGGAAAGGGCGATACGCCGATCATTAGGTCGTGCAAGTGCAGGGCGGCGGCCCAGATCAGCAAGCCGATGATGGTGCGGATTGCAAGAAGCCGCGCGTTTTCGAGAACCCAGGTCTGGTCGAAAAAGGGGGATAGCGAGAGGATCGCAGTGTCCTTGAAAAACGCCGTGGCTTCGGGGCCGAGTGTCCGGCGGGCTTTTGTGTCAAATGCGGGCATGGCGACCAGCGCCATGATCGTGAAGCTGCCGAATAGGATCACATGGGCGAGATCTCCGTTGGGCACGAGATGCGCCCCGGCCCAAAGCGCCAGCGCAAGGAACAGCGGGTGTCGGGAGACGGCTGCGAAACCCGGATGGTCGGGATCGATGATGGCGTCGCGCTTGCCGCCAAGCGTGTAGGGGTTCCGCAGACCGAATCCGCAGAAAACCAGCACGGTGGCAATGGGCATCGCGATATTGGGCATCCACCTCGTCCAAGGTGCCTGTGGCCAGAGTTCGACATAGGGTGCCCGACCTGCCGCGACGATGACCCAGACGAGCAGGGTGAGGGACAAGAACCCGTAGGCCGAGAAATACAAGCGCCGCCCGACCGCGCCAATCAGCCTGTCGCGCAGGCCGCCGATGCGCGGCAGAAAGTGGCTGGCAACGAAGATCGTCAGTGCGAGCGTGTATTCCGTCCATCCGGTCATCAGCTTTCGGCCTTCTCCATCAGTCGCACGATGTGACAGGCAAAGGCGTAGGTCGCGGGAAGGCCGATGACCAGCCCCCCGGTTGCGGATTGCCAGGGCGTCAGCACCGGCCAGCCCATCCATGACCCGATGAGCGAGGCGAAGAAGAGGTTCACCCCCATGGCCCCGGCGCCAAACGGGTAGAGCGCCGCAAAGAGCTTCCGCGAAGGTCTCATCTCCGGCTCACCAGCATCTGTACGGCGACCAGCGACAGCAGCAATGCGACAGAGCCGACGAAGAACCAGAACTCCGCCGCTTCGGTCTGGGGCTGCGGGATGGGTCTGTCGAAGGCCTCCGCAAGGGCGGTCGTGGGCAGGATCGTCGTCAGATACGGGGCGATGGTGAGGATGCGTTTCATCTCAGTTCTCCATGGTCAGGGTTTGATAGATTTCGGGCAGGGCACGCGGCAGTCGCTCGGGATGCGGCAGCAGGGTAAACCCGGCGCGACCGAAGATGCGGGCGAACCAGTCCTGCCCGTCCAGATCGACGATGACGCCATGCACGGCCTGGCCGAGGGCGCGGGCCTCTCGGACGGCCATGCGGCTGTCTTCGATCCCGTGCTGACCCTCGTAATGGTCGAGGTCATTGGGCTTGCCATCGGTCAGGACAAGCAGCAGGCGGCGGGTCGCGCCTTCCTCGCCCAGCTGCGCCGACACATGGCGGATCGCCGCGCCGAGCCGGGTGTAGTGGCCGGGGGTCAGGCCGCCGATCCGGGCGGTGACGTCTGGCGACATCGGTTCCTCGAAGGTCTTCGCCCGGTGCAGGAAGACACTGTCGCGGCGCAGGGAGGAGAACCCCCAGATGCCAAGCCGGTCGCCGGCGGTGTCGATCCCTTCGGCCAGCGAAGACAGGGCTTCGCGGGCGACCTCGATGACCGAGGTCTCGCCGATCGCGGCCTCGGTCGAGCGGGAGCAGTCCATCAGGATCGCCACCGACAGGTCCCGTGCCACGGGACGACCCGCCTGCCAGACCCGGTCCGACCCTTCCTGTCCGCAGGCGATATCGGTGCGCGAGGTGACGATGGCGTCAAGGTCGAGGTCCTCCCCGTCAATCTGGCGGGGCAGGACGACGCGGCGCGGATGCAGCGGCGCGAACTGGCGTTTGACCCGGGCGACGAGGCGCGGGTCGGGGGCGTATTCGGTGCGCGGTTTCGCGGGGGCTTCCAGCACGCGGGTGTGGTCGGGCATGTAGGCAGCGGTGCGGCGGTTCCATTCCGGGTAGGTGAACTTGCCTGCCAGCATCTCGTGATCGGCATCCTGTGGCGACAGGTCCAGCGACAGGCGCAGACGGGTCGCGGCGCGCTTCATGTTCTCCGAGAATGTCAGATGGTCCTGATCCTCGGCCGCCTTTGCGGCGTTGTCCTGATCGTCGTCATCGACCATGCGGTTGATGTTCAGGCTTTCGGCCCAGGACATGATCGTTTCGAACCGATGGATGATGAACCCGTCGTTGCGGTTCGCCTGATCGCGATCTTCGCGTTTCGCCTCTTTCCGGCTGGGAACCGCGAAGGCGGGGGTCTGATCGGGGTCCTCCGCTGCATCCGCCGCTCCCTTGCCGGTGGTGCGCGGCAGGAACCGCAGCCAGATCGGCACCGGGGCATAGCTGCGGTAGCCACGCGGGGCGGGGGTGTCGATTTCTTCGATCCCGCCACGCTGACAGCCGATCTGGTCGAGGATCATCAGCTCGACCGAGGCCTCGTGCCGGGGCAGGGCGCCGCGTTTGCGAAGGGCGCAGGTTTCGAGGCAGAGCACCCGGTAATCTTCCTGAAGACCGGGGCAGGCGCGGAAGGCGCGGTCCATGGCACTTTCGTTAGCCGCGATCTGGGCGAGGTCGTTGCGGTAAGGGTCGGCCAGCCGCGCGGGCACCTGGGCAAAGGCTGCGATAGAGGCGAGCCAGAGATAGGCGGCGCGGTTCAGCTCCCGTGTGGAAAAGCAGTCCATCACCGGCGGCAGGCGCAGGCGGTCACCGTCGAAATCTGCCACATGCACCATTTCGCGCGGGGTGCCGACCCGGCGGAACAGGCTGGGCCGGTGGTCGGAGGAGGCGAGTGGGGACGCCACGATCTCGACCCCCGCCGGGCCGCCGAGCGCCCGGAAGAGCGCGGCAAGGCTGGGGCGCATGGCGTCGAAGGTGACGGCGCGGTCGGCGTCTGAAGCCGCCCTGCGCGTGGCCATGTCGTGCCAGAGGTTACCGACGGTTTCCTCCGGTTCCATGAGGTCGAGAACGTGGATCATGGAATCACCCGAATACGGCGCTGGCAATATCGCGCAGGGCCTGTTGAACGTCCGGCTCATCGCTGAGCGGTTCGATGATCGCGGCCTGAAGCGCCCGGTCGACGGGCATCCCCTTGGCAATCATCGTGCCGGCGTAGATCAGCAGGCGGGTGGATACCCCTTCCTCAAGGTCCATGCCCGAGAGGTTGCGGATGCCGCCCGCCAGTCGGACCAGCGCCTTCGCGCGGCCCTCGTCCAGCCCGCTTTCGCGCATGACCACTGGCACCTCGACCTCAGGCGTCGGGAAGTCGAACCCGACGGAGACGAAGCGCTGCCGGGTCGAGGGCTTCAGCTTTTTCAGGATGTTCTGGTAGCCGGGGTTGTAGCTGGCCACGAGCATGAAGCTGTCGGGCGCCACCAGTTCCTCGCCCGTCTTGTCGATGACCAGCCGACGTCGGTCATCGGTCAGCGGGTGCAGGACGACGGTGACATCCTTGCGGGCCTCCACCACCTCGTCGAGGTAGCAGATGCCGCCTTCGCGCACCGCCCGGGTAAGCGGCCCGTCGACCCAGACGGTTTCGCCCCCTTTCAACAGGTAGCGCCCGATCAGGTCGGCGGCGCTGAGGTCGTCATGGCAGGCCACGGTGTGGAGCGGCAGGTCCAGACGAGCCGCCATGTGTTCGACGAAGCGCGTCTTGCCGCATCCGGTCGGCCCCTTCAGAAGAAGGGGCAGAGCGTTGGCATGGGCCGTTTCGAACACCGTGCATTCATCTGCGACGGACTGGTAGAACGGCAGGTCGGCTGTGTTGAAGTCTTTCATCGGATCACTCTCCCGGAACGGCCGCGTCTTTGATCACGGGGCCGGGTTTGACCACCTCGCGGCGCACCACGAGCATGGAGTAGATGAAGAGGAGCGCCCCCAGCACCACCGCCACACCCGAGCCGAAGCGCATCAGGTAGAAGAGGCCAAGCTGGTCCTGGACGTCCATGTAGTAGTCGCCCACGATCCGCTGCATATGCGTCTGGATCGTTCCTGCGAAGGTCAGCGTGAAGGTCATGAAGGCCATCCCGCCGGTCATCAGCCAGAAGCTCGCCATGTTGAGCACCTGGTTGTAAGGCGCGCGGTTCCGCAGCAGCGGCATCGCATAGCTGAACATCGCGAGGTTGAGGGCCACGTAGGCGCCGTAGAAGGCAAGGTGCCCGTGGGCGGCGGTGATCTGCGTGCCATGGGTGTAGAAGTTCACCCCGTGCAGCGTGTGCAGGAAGCCCCAGACGCCCGCGCCGAAGAAGGCCACGGTGGAGGACCCGAGCGACCACAGAAGCGCGGCCTTGTTCGGGTGGTTCTTACGGCCCTTCCAGACCATCACGAAGGCGAAGGACATCATTGCGAAGAAGGGGACCACCTCGAAGGTCGAGAAGATCGAGCCGATCCACTGCCAGTAGCCCGGC
>NZ_CAXREX010000033.1:0-25665 GCF_964229645.1 Nioella sp.
CCCTTTCATCTTGGTCTGAAATACCTCGGGGGAGTCGCCGCAGGCGACGGGGGCAGAGCCCCCTGTCGCGGCCCGCAAGGGCCGCGCGGGTCGACGCCGAAGGCGGCGAAATCCCGGTGGCCTACAGCGCCTCGCCCACCACCTTGCCCGAAAAGATGCACCCCCCCAGGAAAGTGCCTTCCAGCGCGTTGTAGCCGTGGTAGCCGCCTCCTCCGAAACCGGCGACCTCGCCGGCGGCGTAAAGGCCGGGAAAGACCTGCCCGTCCGAGCGCAGCACCCGACCTTGCAGGTCGGTGTGAATGCCGCCGAGCGACTTGCGTGTCAGAACATTGAGACGAACACCGATGAGAGGCCCGGCCTTCGGGTCGAGGATAGGGTGAGGTTTCGCCGTGCGGATGAGCTTGTCACCCAGATAGGCCCGCGCGGCCCGGATCGCAGTCACCTGCGCGTCCTTGGCAACCTTGTTCAAAACCTGCCCGTCACGCGCCTCGATCTGCGCCTTGATATGATCAAACCGCAGTTCCGGGCCCGGATTGATCCGGTTCATGCCCTCGACAAGCTGGCGCAGATCGGGGGCGACGACGAAATCCGCGCCCTTTTCCTTGAAGGCTTCCACCGCCGCCGTCGCCCCCTTGCCGAGTCGTTCCTTCAGCACAGCGGACCAGCGGCCCGAGGTCAGGTCGGGGTTCTGTTCGGATCCCGAGAGGGCGAACTCCTTCTCGATGATCTTCTGGGTCAGGATGAACCAGCTGTGGCTGTGGCCGGTCGCAAGGATGCGCTTCAGCGTGCCGAGCGTGTCGAAGCCGGGGAAGAAGGGCGGCTCCAGCCGGTTGCCATCGGCATCGAACCACAGCGAGGACGGCCCCGGCAGGATTCGGATGCCGTGGTTGGGCCAGATCGGGTCCCAGTTTCGAAGCCCTTCGCAATAGTGCCACATGCGATCGGTATTGATGACCGACGCGCCGGCGCGCTCGGCCACCAGCTGCATTTGCCCGTCCACGTAGTCCGGCACGCCCGACACCATCTGCCCTGGCGGCATGCCAAGGCGGTCGCGGGGCCAGTAGTCGCGCACCATGTCATGATTGCCGCCAATGCCGCCCGTGGTCAGCACCACTGCCCCGGCGCGCAGCGTGAAATCCTCCACCGCTTCGCGGCTGGTCGACGCGCCCCTTGGGGCATCGTCGGGGGCCAGGATCACCCCGTGCACGCCCTTTACCTCGTCGCCCTCGATCACCAGCCCGCTCACCCGGTGGCGAAATCCAAGCGTGATGTTGCCATGCGCGCGCACCCGGTCCGCGAAGGGCCGGACCACGCCTGTCCCGGTGCCCCAGGTGATGTGAAAGCGGGGGATGGAATTGCCGTGCCCGCCCGCCAGCGCACCGCCGCGCTCGGCCCAACCCACCACGGGAAACCAGCGCATCCCCAGCCCATGCAGGTAGGCGCGCATCGGCCCGGCGGCGAAATCCAGGTAGGCTTCGGCCCATTGGCGCGGGATTTCGTCCTGGTCGCGGTCGAACTGCGCCGAGCCCATCCAGTCGGACAGGGCCAGGGCGCGGCTGTCCTTCAGACCAAGGCGGCGCTGTTCGGGCGTGTTCACCATGAAGAGTCCACCCAGGCTCCACCAGGCCTGCCCGCCAAGCGACTGCGGCCCTTCCTGGTCGAGAAGCAGCACCTTGCGTCCGCGCACCGCCGCGTGAAAAGCGGCCACCATCCCGGCCAGCCCCGCGCCTACGACGATCACATCCGCGTCCATGCCATCTCCTCCCACCCGGTCAGCCTAGCCCGTGACAGGGGCTTCGCCAAACCCGCCCTTGCGTCAGGCGCGATGCAGCACCTCCAGCCCCAGGACGGTGGGCAGGTGGCGGGCGATCTCGGACCAGGTTCCGCCCGCGTCGAAGCTGGCGAAGACCGACCCGGTATTGGTGCCGAAATAGACCCCCGCACTGTCGCAGCTGTCGGTCGACATGGATTGGCGCAGAACGGTGAAGAAACAGGCCGTTTGCGGCAGGCCCGCGCGCATCGCCTGCCAGCTTTCGCCCGCGTCGGAGGACCGCCAGACAGCGGCGGCGGCATCGGGCGGGAAGCGGCCCTGCATGTCACCGTTGAGGGGCACCGTCCAGATCATCGCCGGGTCATGCGGGTTGACCGCGATGGGAAAGCCGAAGGTGGAGGGCAGGCCCTCGGTGATGTCATCCCAGGACCGGCCCCCGTCGCGGCTGCGAAAGACGCCGTGATGGTTCTGCTGGTAAAGCGTGCCATCCGAGGCGCGGGCCATGTTGTGCACGCAAAGCCCCGTCTGCCCGTCGCGCGGCGCGGCGGGATGGTCGTGATGGGCGCAGCCTTCCGCGTTCGACAGCCGGTTCCGGCGGTCCCAGCTTTGCCCGCCATCCTCGCTGGCAAAGACGCCTGCGGCAGACATGGCCAGCCACAGCTTCGACGGGTCGGACGGGTCTGAGACGATGGTATGGAGCGTGAGCCCCGCCGCACCCGGCCCCCAACTGTCGCGGCTTTCGTGGTTGGCGAAGCCTTCGTTGCGTGCCCATGTGCGCCCGCCGTCACGGCTTTCCAGAAGCGTGCCGGGTTTCACGCCGGCGTAAAGCACCCCGTGGGCCTGGTGCAGCGACCAGACCGAATGGAGATCCTTGCCGAAGGGGGGTGGCGTGTCGGTCCAGCCGATCATGGCCGCGAAATCGGCGTCATTGGCGGCCCATTCATCCATCTGGCCCGACGATAGCTTGGCAAGCTCCCACGTGGCGCCGCCGTCCTCGGACCGCCAGACACCCGCCCCATGCCAGTCGCCACCGCCTCCGGCCCAGATCGTGCCTGTATCGGGATCGCCAAGCATGTGATTGATCGGCCAGCCGCCGCAATGGGGGCCGGATACCTGCCAGTCGGCGCGCGATGTGTCGCCAGAGACAAGAAAGGCCCCCTTGGTGGTGCCGACGAGGACGGAAATGGATTGGGTCATGGGAAAGGACTCGCCTGAAAGTGGAACGGCATCCAGCATATCAGCTTTTACGCGACGCCCATGGGAAAACAGGGAACGCACAAAAGAAAGCCCCCCGGGGCATCACGCACCGGGGGGCTTTGTCTTGACGCTGAACCGCTCTCAGAGCTGGCGCTCGACCATCATTTTCTTGATCGACGCGATCGCCTTGGCCGGGTTGAGGCCCTTGGGGCAGGTCTTGGCGCAGTTCATGATCGTGTGGCAGCGGTAGAGCTTGAAGGGATCTTCCAGCTCATCCAGACGCTCGCCGGTGGCCTCGTCGCGGCTGTCGATCAGCCAGCGATAGGCATGGAGCAGCGCGGCGGGGCCGAGGTAGCGGTCGCCGTTCCACCAGTAGCTGGGGCAGGAGGTGGAGCAGCTGGCACACATCACGCATTCATAAAGACCGTCGAGCTTCTTGCGATCCTCGATCGACTGGCGCCATTCCTTTTCGGGGCGCTGCGTCTTGGTTTCCAGCCAGGGCATGATCGACGCGTGCTGCGCGTAGAAATGCGTCAGGTCGGGGATCAGGTCCTTGACCACCGGCATGTGCGGCAGCGGGTAGATCTTCACGTCGCCCTTGATTTCGTCCATGCCGTAGATGCAGGCCAGCGTGTTGATCCCGTCGATATTCATCGCGCAAGAACCGCAGATGCCTTCGCGGCAGGAACGCCGGAAGGTCAGCGTCGGGTCGATCTCGTTCTTGATCTTGATGAGTGCATCCAGAACCATCGGCCCGCAGGTGTCCATGTCGACGAAATAGGTGTCGACCTGCGGGTTTTTCCCGTCATCCGGGTTCCAGCGGTAGATCTGGAACTTGCGGACATTGGTGGCGCCTTCCGGCTTGGGCCAGGTCTTGCCAGTGATGATGGTGGAGTTACGGGGGAGGGTAAACTGAACCATGTCCTCGTCTCCTTAGTAGACCCGCGCCTTGGGCGCGATTTTCTTCAGGTCGATGCCGCCTTCGTCCGCCGTGGTCAGCGGATCGAGGTGCACCGGGCGATAGCTGAGATCGACCTTGTTGCCCTCGACGCGGCTGATCGTGTGGACGCGCCATTTCTTGTCGTCGCGATCGGGGTAATCCTCGTGGGCATGCGCCCCGCGGGATTCCTTGCGCGCCTCGGCCCCCACGATGGTGGCCAGGGCATTGGGCATCAGGTTGGTCAGTTCCAGCGTTTCCATGAGGTCGGAGTTCCAGACCAGCGACCGGTCGGTCACTTGCAGGTCGTCCATCTTGGCGGCAACGGCGGTCATCTTCTCGACGCCTTCGGCCAGCGTCTTGTCGGTGCGGAAGACAGCGGCGTCAGCCTGCATGGTCTTCTGCATCTCAAGGCGCAACTCGGCAGTCGGCACAGCGCCGTTGGCATAGCGCAGCCCGTCGAAGCGGCCGAGCGCCTTGTCGACCGACGCCTGGTTCAGCGCCGGGTTCGACGCCTCGGCATCGACGACCTGACCAGCACGGATCGCGGCAGCACGACCGAACACCACGAGGTCGATAAGCGAGTTGGAGCCGAGACGGTTCGCCCCGTGCACCGAGGCACAGCCTGCTTCGCCCACGGCCATGAGGCCCGGCACCACGGCATCGGGATCCTTCGACGTGGGGTCGAGCACTTCGCCCCAGTAGTTCGTCGGGATGCCGCCCATGTTGTAATGCACGGTGGGCAGAACCGGGATCGGTTCCTTGGTCAGGTCCACACCTGCGAAGATGCGCGCGCTTTCGGAAATGCCCGGCAGACGTTCGGCCAGGGTTTCCGGCGGCAGGTGGTTGAGGTGCAGGTGGATGTGATCGCCATCCTTGCCCACGCCCCGGCCCTCGCGGATTTCCATGGTCATGCAGCGGCTGACCACATCGCGCGAGGCGAGATCCTTGTAGGTCGGCGCGTAGCGTTCCATGAAGCGCTCGCCTTCGGAGTTGGTCAGGTAGCCGCCTTCGCCGCGGGCACCCTCGGTGATCAGGCAGCCCGAGCCGTAGATGCCGGTGGGATGGAACTGCACGAATTCCATGTCCTGAAGCGGTAGGCCCGCGCGGGCCACCATGCCGCCACCGTCGCCGGTGCAGGTGTGGGCCGAGGTGGCCGAGAAATAGGCGCGGCCATAGCCGCCGGTCGCCAGCACCACCATCTTGGCGTTGAAGACATGCAAGGTGCCATCGTCGAGCTTCCAGGCCACGACGCCCTGGCACTGCCCGTCTTCGGACATGATCAGGTCGGTCGCGAAATACTCGATGTAGAATTCCGCGTTATGCTTCAGCGACTGGCCATAGAGCGTGTGCAGGATGGCGTGGCCGGTGCGGTCTGCGGCGGCACAGGTGCGCTGCACCGGGGGGCCTTCACCGAATTCGGTGGTATGGCCGCCGAAGGGGCGTTGGTAGATCTTGCCCTCTTCGGTGCGGGAGAAGGGCACGCCGTAATGTTCCAGTTCATACACCGCCTTGGGCGCTTCGCGGGCGAGATATTCCATCGCGTCGGTATCGCCGAGCCAGTCAGAGCCCTTCACGGTGTCATACATGTGCCACTGCCAGTGGTCAGGCCCCATGTTGGACAGCGAAGCGGCAATGCCGCCCTGGGCGGCCACGGTGTGGCTGCGGGTCGGGAACACCTTCGAGATACAGGCGGTCTTGAGCCCCTGCTCGGCCATGCCGAGGGTTGCACGCAGGCCAGAGCCGCCAGCGCCGACAACCACGACGTCATAGGTGTGATGATTGAGTTCGTAGGACGCGGTCATATTCTTTGATCTCCTGTCCCTGGATCAGAGCGCGATCTGGGCGAGCGAAACGAGGCCAAGCGCCATCAGCCCGTAGCTGAGGCAGGCAACGGCGATGATGGAAATCTTGCGGGCCAGCCCGTGGACGTAGTCCTCGATCACCATCTGGATGCCCAGGCGGAAGTGGTAGAAGCCGACGATCAGCATCAGCGCGGCAGACACCGCCGGGAACGGACGCGCCAGCGCGGCCTGAACCTCGGCGTAGGGCTCGCCCAGGAGGGGGCCGAAGCTGAAAAGGAACATCGGAACGATGACGAGCAGCGCCACCGAGGTGACGGTCGTCTTCCAGAAGTGATCGGTGCCCGACTTGGCGGACCCGAGGCCAATCACGCGTTTGCGGTCAGTCATGAGTGCCATGGAACGGACTCCTCAGATCGAGATGATGGTCAGGAAGGTGAGCGCGGGCGCACCGATGATCATGCCCCAGCCCATCTTGTCGGCATCGGCCGGATCGAGCCCGTAGCCCAGGTCCCACACCAGGTGCCGGACACCCGCCAGCGCGTGATACCACAGCGCCAGGACCGAGAGCGTCATGACCAGATCCCCCAGGATCGAGGTCAGCAGGCCATCGACCATGTTGAAATAGGCCTCGGAAGTCGCGGCAGCCATCAGCCACCAGACCACCAGCATGGCCCCACCGAGAAGCGCGATACCGGCGATCCGGTTCACGATCGAGGTAATCGAGTTGAGCTGCGGACGGTAGTACGGTCCGATCATGAAGGGAGACAGGGGACGGTTACCCCGGTTCACGTCAGCCATGGCGAACACCCTTTCAGGTTCTTGAGCGGTGAATGCTTGTTATCCCACATCCATAGCGGGTTTTTTCAAGGAGTCACCTGTCCAGAAGCTGAAAGGGGGGGTAAAAACTGCAGAATCTTGGGTCTAATCGCCGCAGACGCCCGATTTGTGATCACATAATTTCCGTGTGTGATCACATAAAGGAAAAACCGAATCCCGCCATCAGAACCGCCAGCAAAACAACGGAGACCCGCCAGGGCGTCTGAACGCCCGTCTGCTCTTCGAGCCGCTTGGTATAGACGGTGATCGGCATGCCGATGATCAGGCCGACAAGAACCGGGCGCAGCCGAACGATGAAATTGGAGTCGAGCTCGATCATGTCCGCGAAGAGGTAGATCGACACGCCCGACGCCAGCAGCGCCGCCCCAAGCGCGCGGCCATGCGCCATCAGGATGGTTTCGAAGATCTCGGGCATCTCGATGCCCGCCTTCTGGACCATGTCCTTGTGATAATTGGTGGGCAGGGACCCGAAAAGGTAGCGCGCCGCCATGAAGATGCAGCCAAGCGCTGCCAGGTAATACAGAGCCAAAGATACCGAATACATGTCCCGCCTTTCGCGAACCTATCCTTTTGGACAGGTTAACGAAATAGTTTCGCGGGTCAAAGGCGAATGGGGGCCATTTCCCGTAGCGGCAAGAAACAATCTTATTGGCCAAATCGCCGGGAACCCACGGGATTTGCGGGGAAATTCCTTATTCCGGCCACATTCGCACCCGCCGATCCGGGCATTGCGCACCCTCCGCGCACAATGCCCTCACCACGGCAATACAGATGCCGTTCGGGAAATCGCCGATCAGGTCGGCATCAAGGCCCAGTAATCCAGGTCGAGCAGCACGTCGGGCAGGTATTTCCCGTCCTCGCCGCGCAGATCGCCCGCAACGCCCCCCTTGGTGGCCACCAGCCGCAGCCGCAGAGCCCCCACGCCGGGCGCGGCGGTCTCGGCCTTGTCCAGCACCTCGGTCCAGGCTTTCACAGTGTCGCCCGCGAAACAGGGGTTGGCATGGGCGCCCGCGTTGATGCCCGCGATCACCTGGGCATTGGCCAGCCCGTTGAAGCTGAGCGCGCGGGCCATCGAGATCACATGCCCGCCATAGATCAGCCGCTGACCGTCGGGGCGGAAGGTAGCGTCGAAATGCACCTTGGCGGTGTTTTGCCAAAGCCGCGTCGCCATCATGTGCTCGGCTTCCTCGATGGTGACACCATCCACGTGGTCGATGATCTCGCCCACCCGGTAGTCGCTCCAGCGATGCGGCTCGCCCGCCAGGGTGAAATCGTAGTTGGTGAAATCGAGCCCCGCCGGGATCACGAGGCTGGCGGCAGGGACAACCTTGGAAAGCGCGGGGATCACCGTTTCGGGGGCCGCAGCGTCGAGGTCGCGCTTACGCACCATCACCCAGCGCACGTAGTCCAGCACGACCTCGTCCCGCTGGTTCAGTCCCTCGGTACGGACATAGACCACGCCCGACTTGCCGTTCGAGTTCTGCTTGAGCCCGATCACTTCGGAGACCGACCGCAGCGTATCGCCGGGATAGACCGGTTTGCGGAAGCGTCCCTCGGCATAGCCAAGGTTGGCAACGGCATTCAGCGACACGTCCGGCACCGTCTTGCCAAAGACCACGTGGAAGGCCGCAAGGTCATCCAGCGGTGCGCCCGGCAGCCCGCAGGCCCGCGCGAATTCATCCGAGGAATGCAGCGCGTGGCGCGCAGGGTAAAGCGCATGGTAAAGCGCCCGCTCCCCCCCCGACACGGTGCGCGGCACCGCGTGTTCGATCCGCTGTCCGAGCGTGTAGTCCTCGAAGAAATTGCCGGGGTTGGTCTTTGCCATATGCGGGGTCTCTCTCGTCTCGGGGCTAGCCGAAGGGCCAGTAGCCCAGCCAGGAATGGATGTAGCCGATCACGCCCATCAGCACGATCGAGGCGACAAGGAACATGCCGTCCTTGGCGTAGGTTCCGAATTCGCTGGGCTGCCAGCGTGGCTCGGCCCGGTTGATCGCGACGACCTCGGCCACGGCCCACAGAAGCAGGCCGCAGAACAGGATCACCGACGCAAGGTCGCCATTGACCAGCAGATGCGCCAGCGCCCAGAGCCCGAAGCCCGTCAGCATCGGGTGGCGCATGGAATTGAGCAATTTGCCCTTCCGCGGCGCGGGGCTCATCATGAAGATCGCGATCAGCACCAGCAGGTTATTGAGATGCGTCGCCCAGACCGGCGGATACCAGACCTGCCCGACATCGGCGCCGCGAAAACCGATGACCATCAGGATGATGCTGACCAGCAGCACCAGGGCCACCGCCCCCTTGCCCCCGTCGCCCATACTGGCGCGCGCATCGGGCGCGATACGTTTAAACAGATGGGCCACGGCCCAAAGGGCCACCCCGACGATCATGAGGACAAGGTACATGTGGGTCTCTCCCGCTGGCTGGCGATAACGCGTGCGTCAGCCAGCCTGAAGGGCGGCGATGGCTTCCGCTTTGGCCAAGGTGGCCTTGGCGGTGGCCACATGCAAGTTCTCGACGATCTTTCCATCCACGACGGCCACGCCCTGCCCGCTGGCTTCGGCCTCCTCGAAAGCGGCAATCTGGCGGCGCGCCAGGTCGACCTCGGCCTCGGAGGGGGCGAAGGCGGCATTGGCGATATCGACCTGCGCGGGATGGATCAGCGTCTTGCCGTCAAAGCCCATGTCACGGCCCTGCTCGCACTCGGCACGCAGGCCCTCATCATCCTTGAAGGCGTTGTAGACCCCATCGACGATCACGATGCCCTCTGCCTTGGCGGCCAGCAGGCACAGCCCAAGGCCCGGCATCATCGGCAGACGGTCTGCGCGGAACCGGGTGTTGAGTTCTTTCGCGAGGTCATTGGTGCCCATGACGAAGCCCTGCATCTGCGGATGGGCCGCGATCTGGGGTGCGTTGATCATGCCGCGCGGGGTTTCCATCATCGCCCAGATCGGCTTGTCGCCCACCAGCGTGGCCAGCGCCTGCACCTGGGCCGCGCTTTCCACCTTGGGCAGCAGCACGGCGTCGCAATCCATCGCGGCCACTGCCTGCGCATCGTCGGTGCCCCACTGGGTATCAAGCCCGTTAATCCGGACGATCCGCATCCGGTTGCCATACCCCCCGGCAGCCAGCGCCGCCGCCAACGTGGCGCGCGCGTTTACCTTTTCCTCCACAGCGACGGCATCTTCCAGATCAAAGATGATCGCGTCCACGGGCAGGGTCTTTGCCTTCTCCAGCGCCCGCTCCTTCGAGCCGGGAATATAGAGAACGGAACGGAAGGGGCGTGCGGTCTGGGTCATGAAAACCGTCCTTTCGGGCAAGATCGGCGGCACCAAACACAAAGAATGCTGCGAATGCAAGTTGCTTTATGCCGCATCGTAGCGAAACTTTGTTGCGCGGCCGATTCCACACATCGCCAGCCCGTTAACCCGATCTTGAGGCTTTGCAGGCAGGCTAAGGACGGTCGTCCACAAACGGGCGGCTTTCCCTCAACGAGGCGTCGGGTCAGTCCCGGGCCTCGTCCCCGGGCCTTTCCGCCGCCGCATCGAAAGGCCGAGCATGATGAAATCTCTCCTGACCGGGCTGTGCGCCCTTGCTTTCCTTCCCAGTTGGGCGGACGCCCAGACAGCCCGCACGATCTGCGGAACGCGCGACAGGATCGTCGGCACCCTAACCGACCGCTTCGGTGAAACCGCGCGCAGCTGGGGCCTGGGGCCGAACAACCGGATCATCGAGGTTTTCGCATCCTCCGAGACCGGCAGCTGGACCATCACCGTCACTGCCCCCGACGGCACGACCTGCCTCGTTGCATCCGGCCTCTATTGGGAAGACCTCGCGCAGGATCCCGCCGGAGAGGCGATGTAACCCCGTCCGATCGCCGCTATTTCAGGCGTTTTCCGCCGCGCCATGCCTCCGGAGACAGGTTTTCGCATACATCGGCATACAATAGTGACGCAGGGTCATACGGCGTTTTTTGCCTGATTTCATAAGGTTATCTCGCTGCACCTGCGAATTTTCCGCAAATGGGGCTTTCCGCCGCGCCGCAACGGGCTTGCGCGACTCTCTCGCTATCGCTACCCCACGGGCCAACTTCAACTGAGCTCGGAGACGAATTCTCATGGCCAGACCCAAGATTGCCCTCATCGGCGCAGGCCAGATCGGCGGCACTCTCGCCCATCTCGCAGCCATCAAGGAACTCGGTGACGTCGTCATGTTCGACATTGCCGAAGGTATCCCGCAGGGCAAGGCACTCGACATCGCCGAATCCGGCCCCTCGGAAGGCTTCGACGCCGACATGAAGGGCACCAACGACTACGCCGACATTGCCGGCGCAGACGTGATTATCGTGACCGCTGGCGTGCCGCGCAAGCCGGGCATGAGCCGCGACGACCTTCTGGGCATCAACCTCAAGGTCATGAAATCCGTGGGTGAAGGCATCGCTGCCAACGCTCCCAACGCCTTCGTGATCTGCATTACCAACCCGCTCGACGCGATGGTCTGGGCCCTGCGCGAATTCTCGGGCCTGCCGCACAACAAGGTGGTGGGCATGGCTGGCGTGCTCGACTCTGCCCGCTTCCGCCACTTCCTGGCCGTCGAATTCGGCGTGTCCATGCGCGACGTGACCGCCTTCGTTCTGGGTGGCCATGGCGACACGATGGTGCCGTCGGTGCGCTACTCCACCGTTGGCGGCATCCCGCTGCCCGACCTCGTGGACATGGGCTGGACCACGCAGGAGAAGCTCGACGCGATCGTGCAGCGCACCCGTGATGGCGGCGCCGAGATCGTGGGCCTGCTCAAGACCGGTTCGGCCTATTACGCCCCCGCCACCTCGGCGATCGAAATGGCCGAAGCCTATCTCAAGGACCAGAAGCGCCTGCTGCCTTGTGCGGCCTACTGCGATGGTGAGTTCGGCCTCGACGGGATGTATGTGGGCGTGCCCACCATCATCGGCGCGAACGGCATCGAGAAGATCGTGGACATCAAGCTCTCCAAGGAAGAGCAGGCCATGTTCACCAAGTCGGTCGACGCCGTCAAAGGCCTCGTCGACGCCTGCAAGGGCATCGATCCCAGCCTGGCCTGAGCCAGACTCGATACACGTTAGACGAAAGGCAGCCTTCGGGCTGCCTTTTGCCGTTCATGACCTGCCCTTGGGTCACCCTCGGCCCCTGCCCGAGTGATTCGCCCGTGCCAGCCCCTTGAGAACAAGGGAAAGCTATTTTGTGATCACACTTTTTCAGACTGTGATCACAAAAAGCGGTTTTTTCGCCGAAAGCCTGCGGATGCGGCACAATGGCGTTTCTTTGCACGCAGAACTTGTGCTTATACGATCCCGACCAACAGCAACACGGGACAGTTTCATGAACATTCATGAATACCAGGCGAAGGCATTGCTTCGCGAATACGGTGCCCCGGTCAGCGATGGCCGAGTGGTCCTGAAGGCAGAAGATGCGAAAACCGCCGCTGGTGAGCTCGACGGCCCGCTCTGGGTGGTGAAGGCGCAGATCCACGCAGGTGGCCGCGGCAAGGGCAGCTTCAAGGAAGCCGAAGCCGGCGAAAAGGGCGGTGTCCGCCTCGCCAAATCGGTCGCGGAAGCCGCCGAGGAAGCCAAGAAGATGCTGGGCAAGACCCTGGTCACGCACCAGACCGGCCCCGCCGGCAAGCAGGTCAACCGCATCTACATCGAGGACGGCTCGGACATTTCGCGTGAATTGTACCTCGCCTTCCTGGTGGACCGTGGCACCAGCCGCATCTCGATCGTCGCCTCGACCGAAGGCGGCATGGACATCGAGGAAGTGGCCGCCAGCACGCCCGAAAAGATCCTGAGCTTCGCCATCGACCCGGCCACCGGCTACATGCCCTATCACGGCCGCCGCGTTGCCTTCGCCCTCGGGCTGGAAGGCGGCCAGGTCAAGCAGTGCGTGGCCCTGCTGGGCAACCTCTACCGTGCCTTCGTCGAGAAGGACATGGAGATGCTGGAAATCAACCCGCTGATCGTCATGAACGACGGCAACCTCAAGTTGCTCGACGCCAAGCTCGGCTTCGACGGCAACGCGGTCTACCGTCACCCCGACATCGCCAACCTGCGCGACGAGACCGAGGAAGACCCCAAGGAACTCCAGGCCTCCAAGTTCGACCTGAACTACATCGCGCTCGATGGGGAAATCGGCTGCATGGTCAACGGCGCGGGCCTGGCCATGGCGACGATGGACATCATCAAGCTCTACGGCGCGGAACCGGCCAACTTCCTCGACGTGGGTGGCGGCGCGACCAAGGAAAAGGTGACCGAAGCCTTCAAGATCATCACCTCCGACCCGCAGGTGAAGGGCATCCTGGTGAACATCTTCGGCGGCATCATGCGCTGTGACATCATCGCCGAAGGCGTGGTGGCCGCAGTCAAGGAGGTCGGGCTCCAGGTTCCGCTGGTGGTGCGTCTCGAAGGCACCAACGTCGAGAAGGGCAAGGAGATCATCAACACCTCCGGCCTCAACGTGATCGCTGCCGACGACCTCAAGGACGGCGCGCAGAAGATCGTGAAAGCGGTGAAGGGCTAAGGGACGGCACGGCCGGGCTGCACCCGCGGCCCGGCGCTGGCTCCAGGGAAAGGCGTTCGCATGGTAGTCAATCTGCTCAGACGTGCCTTCGGCATTCATTCCGGCCGCATGTCCTTTGACGAGATCAAGGGGCTGGTTGGCCGCGACGATGCCGTGATCCTGGAGATCGGGGCCAATGACGGGTCCGACTCCCAGCGTTTTGCCGAAACCTTCCCGCGCGGTCGCATCTTTTCTTTCGAGCCCGATCCCCGCGCCATCGCGCGTTGGAAAGCCACCGTCACGGCAAAGCATGTGACGCTGGTGGAAACGGCCATCGGAAACGAGAACGGGACCATCACCTTCCATCAAAGCGATGGCGAGGTGCAGGACGGCCCCGGCACCGGATGGGACCTGTCCGGGTCGATCCGCGCGCCCAAGCAGCATCTCGAACGCCACCCGCATATCAAGTTCGAGAACACGATCGACGTGCCGATCCGGACGCTCGACAGCTGGGCAGCCGAGACAGGGATCGACCGGATCGACTTCCTCTGGGCCGATGTGCAGGGGGCCGAGAAGGACCTGATCCGTGGCGCGGCCGAGACGCTGGCCAAGACCCGCTACTTCTATACCGAGTACGACAACCGAGAGATGTACGAAGGCCAGTGGGGCCTGGACCAGATCGCGGCCAACCTGCCGCACCATCGCATCGTCAAGCGGTGGAAGCAGGATGTGCTCTTCGGGCTGAAAGAGGGCTGAGGCGCATGGCTGCCTTCGCCTGTTCATCTACGCCCACGGCGCTGCCGGCAGTCCTGCCGCGGCACACAACATCAGGGTCGGCAGCAAGGCGGCCCGTTCAGCTCCGTCATTCCGGTCTCGTGCCGGGGGTGACGCCACACAACACCAATGCCGCCCCCGCGCGGACAGTATAACCATAAGGAGTTCGCCACGATGGCAGTCCTCGTCGACGAAAACACCAAGGTGATCTGCCAGGGTTTTACCGGCAGCCAAGGCACTTTCCACTCTGAACAGGCCATCGCATACGGCACCAAGATGGTTGGCGGCGTGACCCCGGGCAAAGGTGGCCAGACCCATCTGGACCTGCCCGTGTTCAACTCGGTCCACGAAGCCAAGCACGTGACCGAAGCGAACGCTTCGGTGATCTACGTGCCGCCCCCCTTCGCGGCCGACTCGATCCTCGAAGCGATCGACGCCGAAATGGAACTGATCGTCTGCATCACCGAAGGCATCCCGGTGCTCGACATGATGCGCGTCAAGCGGGCGCTGGAAGGCTCCTCCTCGCGCCTGATCGGCCCCAACTGCCCCGGCATCATCACCCCGGACGCCTGCAAGATCGGCATCATGCCCGGCCATATCCACCGCCGCGGTTCGGTTGGCGTCGTGTCCCGTTCGGGCACGCTCACCTACGAAGCCGTGAAGCAGACCTCGGACGTGGGCCTCGGCCAGTCCACCTGCGTTGGCATCGGCGGCGACCCGATCAAGGGCACCGAGCATATCGACGTGCTGGAATGGTTCCTGGCCGATGACGAAACCGAGTCGATCATCATGATCGGTGAAATCGGTGGCTCGGCCGAAGAAGAAGCCGCCCAGTTCCTCAAGGACGAAGCCAAGAAGGGCCGCTCCAAGCCGGTCGCGGGCTTCATCGCCGGCCGCACGGCGCCTCCGGGCCGCCGCATGGGCCATGCCGGTGCCATCGTCGCCGGTGGCAAGGGCGGCGCCGAGGACAAGATCGAAGCCATGCGCTCGGCTGGCATCGTGGTGGCCGAAAGCCCCGCGACCCTCGGCGAGGCCGTTCTGGAAGCGATCAAAGGCTGACATGACTGGCAGGGCGGGGATGATCCCTGCCCTGCCCCCATTCGCAGCGGCGGGGCCAGTCCCCGCCTTACGCACAGGAAAGACCACGGTGAGAAGATGACTGGATGCGCCTCGTCTCTTGCTTCAAGCCCTCAAACGGCCATCCCAACGGTCCCAACCCGGCAGAGGTGACATCATGACCGATCAGAGCCCCAACGATCTCTTCCACGCCTCCAGCTTCATGCAAGGCGCCAACGCGGAGTATCTCGAACAGCTCTACGCCCAGTACGCCAACGACCCCAGCGCGGTCGACGCGGCCTGGGTCGAGTTCTTCCAGGCGCTTGGCGACGCGGAAACCGATGTAAAGGCCGAGGCCGCGGGCCCCTCGTGGATGCGCCGCGACTGGCCGCCCACCCCCAATGATGACCTGACCGCCGCGCTGACCGGCGAATGGGCCCCGGCCGCCGACGAGGCGAAGGGTGCCGAGAAGAAGATCAAGGCCAAGGCCGCCGAGAAGGGCGTCGAGCTTTCCGAAGACGCCATCAAGCGGGCCGTGCTCGATTCCATCCGCGCGCTCATGATCATCCGCGCCTACCGGATCCGGGGCCACCTGGTGGCCGATCTCGACCCGCTCGGGATGCGTGACCAGACCCCGCACCCGGAACTGGACCCCAAGTCCTACGGCTTCACCGAGGCCGACATGGACCGCCCGATTTTCATCGACAAGGTGCTTGGGCTCGACTTTGCCTCGATGCGCCAGATCATCGACATCGTGAAGCGCACCTATTGCGGCACCTTCGCGCTGCAATACATGCACATCTCGAACCCCGAGGAAGCCGGCTGGCTGAAAGAGCGGATCGAAGGCTACGGCAAGGAAATCGCGTTCACCCGCGAAGGCCGCAAGGCGATCCTGAACAAGCTGGTCGAGGCCGAGGGCTTCGAGAAATTCCTGCATGTGAAATACATGGGCACCAAGCGGTTCGGCCTTGATGGCGGCGAAGCGCTGATCCCGGCGATGGAGCAGGTCATCAAGCGCGGCGGCCAGCTCGGCCTCAAGGAAATCGTCATCGGCATGCCGCACCGCGGCCGCCTGTCGGTTCTGGCCAACGTGATGGGCAAGCCCTACCGCGCGATCTTCAACGACTTCCAGGGCGGCAGCTTCAAGCCCGAGGACGTGGATGGCTCGGGCGACGTGAAATATCACCTCGGCGCCTCCTCCGACCGCGAATTCGACGGCAATTCGGTGCACCTCTCGCTGACCGCGAACCCCTCGCACCTCGAAGCGGTAAACCCGGTGGTTCTGGGCAAGGTCCGCGCCAAGCAGGACCAGCTGAACGATGTGAACCGCACCGCCGTTCTGCCCGTGCTGCTGCACGGGGACGCGGCCTTCGCGGGCCAGGGTGTCGTTGCCGAAGGCTTCGGCCTGTCGGGCCTGCGCGGCCACAAGACCGGCGGCACCATGCATATCGTGGTGAACAACCAGATCGGCTTCACCACCGCGCCGCATTTCTCGCGCTCCTCGCCCTATCCCACGGATATCGCCCTGATGGTGGAAGCGCCGATCTTCCACGTGAACGGCGACGATCCCGAGGCCGTGGTGCACGCCGCCCGCGTCGCCACCGAGTTCCGCCAGAAATTCCAGAAAGACGTCGTCATCGACATCTTCTGCTACCGCCGCTTCGGGCATAACGAGGGCGATGAGCCCATGTTCACCAACCCGATCATGTACAAGCGGATCAAGGGCCATAAGACCACGCTTCAGCTCTACACCGAGCGTCTGGTCAAGGACGGCCTGATCCCCGAAGGCGAGATCGAGGACATGAAGGCCGCCTTCCAGGCGCATCTCAATGAAGAGTTCGAGGCCGGCAAGGAATTCAAGCCCAACAAGGCCGACTGGCTGGACGGGCGCTGGTCTCACCTGGACAAGCAGGGCGAAGAATACCAGCGCGGTGAAACCGCCATCAAGCCCGAGACGCTTCAGGAAATCGGCCGCGCGCTCAGCACGGCGCCCGAAGGCTTCAACCTGCACAAGACCGTGGGCCGCCTTCTGGAGACCAAGAAGCAGATGTTCGACACCGGCGAAGGTTTCGATTGGGCCACCGCCGAGGCGCTCGCTTTCGGCAGCCTGATGACCGAAGGCTACCCGGTGCGCCTGGCCGGCCAGGACGCCACCCGCGGCACCTTCTCGCAGCGCCATTCGGGCCTGATCGACCAGGAAACCGAGGAACGCTACTACCCGCTGAACCACATCCGCGAGGGCCAGGCGCAATACGAGGTCATCGACTCGATGCTCTCGGAATACGCGGTGCTCGGTTTCGAATACGGCTACTCGCTGGCCGAACCCAATGCCCTGGTGATGTGGGAAGCGCAGTTCGGCGACTTCGCAAACGGCGCGCAGATCATGTTCGACCAGTTCATCAGCTCGGGCGAACGCAAGTGGCTGCGCATGTCGGGCCTGGTGATGCTTCTGCCCCACGGCTTCGAGGGACAGGGCCCGGAACACAGCTCGGCCCGCCTGGAACGCTTCCTTCAGCTTTGCGCCGAGGACAACTGGATCGTCGCCAACTGCACGACGCCTGCGAACTATTTCCATATCCTGCGCCGCCAGATCCACCGCGACTACCGCAAGCCGCTGGTGCTGATGACGCCGAAATCGCTGCTGCGTCACAAGATGGCGGTCTCCAAGGCCGAGGAAATGACCACCGGGTCGAGCTTCCACCGCGTGCTGTGGGACGACGCCCAGTATGGCAACTCCGACACGCAGCTGGTGGCCGACGACAAGATCAAGCGCGTCGTCATGTGCTCGGGCAAGGTCTACTACGACCTGCTGGAAGAGCGCGACGCCCGCGGCATCGACGATGTCTACCTGATGCGGCTTGAACAGTTCTATCCCTTCCCGGCGCTCAGCCTGATGAAGGAACTGGAACGCTTCAAGGGGGCCGAAATGGTGTGGTGCCAGGAAGAACCCAAGAACCAGGGTGCCTGGAGCTTCATCGAACCCAATATCGAATGGGTCCTGAACCGCATCGGGGCCAAGCATACCCGGCCCGTCTACGCAGGCCGCGCTGCCTCTGCCTCGCCCGCCACGGGCCTGGCCAGCCAGCACAAAGCACAGCAAGCCGCGCTCGTGAACGACGCGCTCACCATTGAGGGGAAATAAGATGTCCGTAGAAGTCCGAGTGCCCACTCTGGGCGAAAGTGTGACCGAGGCCACGGTGGCCACCTGGTTCAAGAAGCCCGGCGATGCCGTCGCGGTGGACGAGATGCTGTGCGAGCTGGAAACCGACAAGGTGACCGTCGAAGTGCCCTCGCCCGCAGCAGGCACCCTGGCCGAGATCGTCGCCGCGGAAGGGGAAACCGTGGGTGTCGATGCGCTTTTGGCCACGCTCAATGCAGGCGATGCCGCCGCCCCGGCCCCAGCCGCAGCAGCAGCCCCGGCTGCCGCCGCAGCGCCCGCCGCCGCAGGGGGCGACGCGGTTGACGTGATGGTCCCGACGCTTGGCGAAAGCGTGACCGAGGCCACCGTCTCGACCTGGTTCAAGAAGGTGGGTGACACCGTCGCGCAGGACGAAATGCTGTGCGAACTGGAAACCGACAAGGTGTCGGTCGAGGTGCCCGCCCCCGCCGCTGGCGTGCTGTCGGAAATCCTCGCCCCCGAGGGCTCGACCGTCGAAGCCTCGGCCAAGCTGGCCGTGATCGGTGGCGCCGCTGCCGGGGCCGCGCCGGCCCCTGCCGCCGCAGCCGCCCCGGCCGCAGCCCCCGCTGCTGCTGCCGCCGACGTCAAGAACGCCCCCTCGGCCGAAAAGCTGATGGCCGAAAAGGGTCTCTCGGCGGGCCAGGTTCAGGGCACCGGCCGCGATGGCCGCATCATGAAGGAAGACGTGCTGAAGGCCGTCGTCGCCCCGGCCCCTGCCGCGGCCGCCCCGGCCCCGGTTGCCGCGCCCCGCGCGCCGGTCAGCGCCGATGACGCCGCGCGCGAGGAACGGGTCAAGATGACCCGCCTGCGCCAGACCATCGCCCGCCGCCTGAAGGACGCACAGAACACCGCCGCGATCCTGACCACCTATAACGAGGTGGACATGACCGAGGTCATGGCGCTGCGCAATCAGTACAAGGACCAGTTCGAGAAGAAGCACGGCGTGCGCCTTGGCTTCATGTCCTTCTTCACCAAGGCCTGCTGCCACGCGCTGAAAGAGGTGCCCGAGGTCAATGCCGAGATCGACGGCACCGACATCGTCTACAAGAACTTCGTTCATATGGGCGTCGCCGCCGGCACCCCGCAGGGTCTGGTGGTCCCCGTGATCCGCGACGCCGACCAGATGAGCTTTGCCGATATCGAGAAGGCCATCGCCGAAAAGGGCAAGCGCGCCCGTGACGGCAAGCTCTCCATGGCGGAAATGCAGGGCGGCACCTTCACCATCTCGAACGGCGGCGTCTATGGCTCGCTCATGTCCTCGCCCATCCTGAACCCCCCGCAGTCGGGCATCCTCGGCATGCACAAGATCCAGGACCGTCCCATGGTCATCAACGGCGAGATCAAGATCCGCCCGATGATGTACCTTGCGCTCTCCTACGATCACCGCATCGTCGACGGCAAAGGCGCCGTGACCTTCCTCGTGCGCGTCAAGGAAGCGCTGGAAGATCCGCGCCGCCTGCTGATGGATCTGTGATCCGGGGCTGGACTTAATCAGTTTACACCCAAGATAAGACGGGCGGGGACATTCCCCGCCCGTTTTCTTATGGAAGCTCTGCCGATGACCCCCGAACTCACCGTCCTCGCTCTCGCGGCCCTTTGGCAGGTCATCCAGATCACCCTCATGGCCATCCCCGCGAACAGGGAGCTTGGCACCGCCAAGACGCTCTCCCCCCGCGACCCGGACCGCCTGCAAAAACCGCTGATGGACCAGGTCAGCCCCCGCACGGGTCGTCTGCACCGGGCGATGAGCAATCATTTCGAGGGGCTCATCCTCTTCACCATCGCCGTGGTGGTGGTGACATTGGGCGGGGCCTCCTCCCCCCTCACCACCACCTGCGCATGGGTCTACCTTGCCGCGCGCATTCTCTACGTGCCCGCCTATGCCTTTGCCTGGGTGCCCTGGCGTTCTCTCATATGGGCCGTGGGGCTTGGCGCGACCGTGCTCATGCTGCTGGCCGCCCTCATCTGACCCCCCGGCCCGGGAAGAATTTTCCGGAAAATTCTTCCCGGATCCGACGGAAAAATCTTCTGGAAGATTTTTCTTCCGCGCTTTCATTTGCCCTTTCTTGACCCACGCGGCATACTTTCGCGCAACGCGTCGCCAGAACGCTATCGTGAGCAGTCAACCCCGGGGGCCCGCCGATGAGCAGCCGCTTTGGAACCCGCACCGTCCTGTCCTGCATGAAGAACGAGGGGATCTTCCTTCTCGAATGGGTGGCCTATTACCGCCTGCTCGGAGCCGATCACATCGTCGTTCTCACCAATGACTGCGCGGATGGCACCGACCTGATGCTCGACCGGCTGCAGGAACTGGGCCATGTCACCCACCTGCGCAACAACGACTACGGACGCGAGAGCCCGCAGATCCATGGCCTCGCGCGCGTGCGCGAAGAGCTCGACATCGTCGGGCAGGCCGATTGGCTCTTGCATGTGGACAGCGACGAGTTTCTCAACATCATCCACGGGCAGAACCGGCTCGATGACCTGATCGAGGTGGCCCAGGGCTTCGATGCCTGCGCCATCGCTTGGCGTCCCTTCGGCGACAATGGTCACCAATCCTGGCCCGGCGGCAACGTGATCGAGGCCTTCACCGCCTGTGACAAGAAACCCTTCTGGTCCACCGCCTTTCACAAGGCCCTGTTCCAGCCCCGCAAGTTCCAGGCCATCACCGTGCACATGCCCAAGCATCCCTACCGGCCCGACGCGCGCCAGTGCAACGCCCAAGGTGATGAGATCGACCCCGCCGCGCTTTACAACATGCTGCACGAACGCCACCGGGGAATGGATCGAGAAAAGCTCACCTGGGACGGCGCCTGCGTGAACCACTACACGGTCAAGTCGCAGGATATCTTCCTGCTCAAGAACGACCGCGGCGATGGCGCCGACCGGGGCGGCACCAAGCGCTACCTGAACTCCACCTTCCACCGCCGCTACAACACCAACCGGCGCGAAGACAGGTCGATCCTGCGCCACCTGCCCGAGCTTCAGGACCGCCTGGCCGAGCTACGCGCCGATCCCCTGCTGGCCACGCTGGAACGCGCGTCCAACCTGTGGTGGGACAACCGCCGCGCCCGTGTTCTGACGCCCGAGCGCATCGCCGAATGGACCCTTCCCACCGAGACGGAGGAAACCGCCGCATGACCAGCCGCCACGGGGACAAGGTCGTTCTGTCCTGCATGCGTAACGAGGGCATGTTCCTGCTGGAATGGATCGCCTATTACCGCGTGATCGGTTTCGACAAGGCCGTCATCGTCACCAACAACTGCACCGACGGCACTGACCTGATGCTCGATAGGCTGGAGCAGATGGGCTACGTCCGTCACCTGCGCAATGACTGGCGCGGCGCGGGCCGCCCGCAGATGGAAAGCCTCCGCATCGCGCGCGAGGATGTCGACGATCTCGTGCTCGCCGAATGGTGCCTGCATGTCGACAGCGACGAGTTTCTCAATGTCACCTGCGGCGAGGGCCACGTGGACGATCTCCTCGACCTCATGCCGCCCACGGAAAGCATCGCCATCGCCTGGCGGCTCTTCGGCAATTCCGGGCATCAGACATGGCCCGGCGGCCTGGTGACGGAGCATTTCACCATGGCCAAGGCAGAGCCTGCATGGAATTCCTGCCTGCACAAGGCCATGTTCAAGGCGCGCAAGTTCTCCGCCGTCTCGATCCACATGCCCAAACACCCGACCCATCCCAAGGTGCGCAATCACAACACGCGCGGGGTGCAGATCACGTCGGATTCGCTCTTCAAGCCGCCCCATGAACGACATCGCAAGATGGACCGGGCGGAACTGACCTGGGACAACGCCCAGATCAATCACTACGCGATCCGATCGGACGACACCTTCCTGATGAAGAACGATCGCGGCGCGGCGAATACCCAAGGTCTGGGCAAGTATTTCAAGGACTCGATCTTCTACCAGCGCTGCAACCGCAACGAGGTGGAAGATGCCTCGATCCACCGCCTTTTGCCCAAGATCCGGGAAGAACTGGAAGAGTTGCGCGAAGACCTGATCCTCTACCATCTCGAACAGGCCGCCCTGCACTGGTTCTACGAGCGGCGAGACCGGATTCTCACGCCCGAGAAAATCGCCGAATGGACCGCGCCGCCGATGGATCCGGCCCTGCTCGATGCGGCGGAATGACCCCTCAACCCGTTTTGTGATCACAAAAATGAGGGCTCCCCAAAACGGAGGCAAAAAATCATCCCATTTTTTGGGGTGATTTTTCATTAGCGGTTGACGCAAGGGGATTTGGCCCCGCATACCCCCCATGAACACGCCCGGAACGACGACCAAGGAGGTCCAAAATGGCAAGCTATGACGTCATCATCATCGGCGGCGGCCCCGGCGGCTACGTCTCGGCCATCCGCTGCGCGCAACTGGGTCTGAAGACCGCCTGCGTCGAAGGCCGCGACACGCTCGGCGGCACCTGCCTCAATGTCGGCTGCATTCCCTCCAAGGCGCTGCTGCATGCCTCGCACCAGCTGCACGAAGCCGAGCACAACTTCGCCAAGATGGGCCTCAAGGGCAAGACGCCCTCCGTCGACTGGCCGCAGATGCTGGCCTACAAGGATGACGTGATCGGCCAGAACACCAAGGGCATCGAGTTCCTGTTCAAGAAGAACAAGGTCGACTGGATCAAGGGCTGGGCCACCATCCCCGAGGCCGGCAAGGTCAAGGTCGGCGACGAGGTGCACGAAGCCAGGAACATCGTCATCGCCTCCGGGTCCGAACCCTCCACCCTGCCCGGCGTCGAGGTGGACGAAAAGGTCGTGGTCACCTCCACCGGTGCGCTGGCCCTGTCCAAGACGCCCAAGAAGATGGTGGTGATCGGCGCGGGCGTGATCGGGCTGGAACTGGGGTCGGTCTATGCCCGGCTCGGCGCCGAGGTCACGGTGATCGAATTCCTCGACCAGATCACTCCCGGCATGGACGGCAAGGTCGCCAAGACCTTCCAGCGCATCCTCAAGAAGCAGGGTCTGAACTTCGTCATGGGCGCCGCCGTGCAATCGGTCGAGGCGCTCAAGACCAAGGCCAAGGTCAACTACAAGCTTCGCAAGGATGACAGCGAGCACCAGGTCGACGCCGACGTCGTGCTCGTGGCCACCGGCCGCCGCCCCTATACCGAGGGGCTCGGGCTCGACAAGCTCGGGATCGAGGTGACCCCCCGCGGCCAGATCAAGACCGACGCCCACTGGGCCACCAGCGTGCCCGGCATCTACGCCATCGGTGACGTGATCGAAGGCCCGATGCTGGCCCACAAGGCCGAGGATGAGGGCATGGCCGTGGCTGAACAGATCGCGGGCAAGCATGGCCACGTGAACTACTCGGTCATCCCCGGCGTGATCTACACGGCCCCCGAAGTGGCCGCCGTCGGCCAGACCGAGGAAGAGGTCAAGGCCTCGGGCCGCGCCTACAAGGTTGGCGAGTTCTCCTTCATGGGCAATGGCCGCGCCAAGGCCGTGTTCCAGGGCGAAGGCTTCGTCAAGATGATCGTCGACAAGGAAACCGACCGCATCCTCGGCTGCCACATCATCGGCCCCGGCGCAGGTGACCTGATCCACGAAATCTGCGTGGCAATGGAATTCGGCGCCTCGGCGCAGGACGTGGCGCTGACCTGCCACGCCCACCCCACCTTCTCCGAGGCGGTGCGCGAAGCGGCGCTCGCCTGTGGCGATGGCGCGATCCACGCCTGATCATCCCCGGTTGCGCGCCGTCAGGTCCTGGCGCGCAACCTACTCCCCCGCGCTCGCCGTCACCGCGGGCCAGCGGGTCACCCCCGGCCGGATCGACGAAGACCACCCCGGCTGGAAATGGGTGGTGGACGAAACCGACCTCGGCGGCTGGATCCCCGCCGCGATCCTCGCGGGCGACACGGTCACCGAAACATTCGACACAGCCGAGCTGACAATTGCCGAAGGCGATTGCCTCGCCCCGATCGCACGACGCCTCGGCTGGACCCTCTGCCGCACCGAAGACGGACGGACGGGCTGGCTGCCCGACAGCTGCATCGCCCCCGCCGCCTGACCCGCCCCTTCTTCTTGGCCCAAATACTCCCGCCGGAGGCATCCCGCCCCCTCGGCCCGCGTCCTGCGGCCCGGCACGGCGCGGCCCCGCTTACCCCCTTGCGGCTGCGGCCCGAGGAGGTCCCCGGCGCAAGCCGGGGGGTGACGAGGGCCGCCCCCGGTCGACGCGCAAGGCGCGGCGAAACCCGGTTTTGTCTGCACGGGGGGTGTATGGGGGGTGCACGGGGGGTGTACGGGGGGCACCCCCCTCTTTCAGCCTGCCAGCAGCCGCAGCCCTTGCGTCACATCGGCCCGCACTGCCAGCCGCAATCCCGGCTCGTCCCCCGCCTTCAGCGCCGCGATGATCAGCTTGTGATGGCGCGGCGGATCGGTGCGGCGAAGCCGCCCGTAAAGCGCCCGCATGGTGGGGCCGAGCTGCAACCAGACGGTTTCGGCCAGGGCCAGCATCGCGGGCGCTTGCGCCCGCAAATAAAGGGTTCTGTGGAAGTCCAGGTTGGCGCGGATATACGCCACCGGGTCCCGATGGGCGACGGCTTCGGCGACGGTTGCGTTGATCGCTTCCATCCGGTCGATAAGCGCCGGATGCGCCCGCGGCAGGGCCCGCGCCGACAGTTCCGGCTCCAGCAGCGCCCGGATCGCCGCCAGCTCCTCGATCCGGTCATTCGACAGCTCCGGAGTCGACACCCGCCCCGACGACGACAAGGACAACGCCCCCTCGCTCACCAGCCGCCGCAGCGCCTCGCGCGCGGGGGTCATCGACACGTCGAACTCCTTGCCGATTCCCCGCAAGGTCAGGGCCTCGCCGGGCATCATCTGGCCATGCATGATCCGGCTGCGGATCGTGCGGTAGATCCGGTCATGGGCGGCAGAGGTCGCCGCTTCGGGGGAACGCTGGCTCAGAAGCATGGGGCCACCCGATCACATGCCCGCCATCAGGGCAAGCGCTCAAAGCGCCAGGCCAGCAGGCTGGCCCCCTCGCTGCGAAGCCAGGCGCGGTGGTGCTTGTAGTCGGGGCAGAGCTTGGCGCAGACCGCCCAGAAGGGAGGGGAATGGTTCATGTCCACAAGGTGCGCCACCTCGTGTGCGGCGACGTAATCCAGCACGGCGGGCGGCGCCATGATCAGCCGCCAGGAAAACATCAGGTCCCCTTTCGAGGAACAGCTGCCCCACCGGCTGCGCGTGTCGCGCAGGCTGAGGCGGCCATAGCTGCGGCCAAGGCGGTCCGCGTGATGGGCAGAGCGCGCGGCCAGCCGGTCCCGCGCCATCTGCTTGAGCAGCGCCGCCAGTCGTGGCCCTTCCTGGCCCTCGGGCAGTTCGACCCTACCGTCCACCAGCCGGGCCGCGCGACCCTGCCCGGCCACGATGGGCCGCGCCTCGCCTTCGATGGGAATCACCCCGCCAATCCTGGGCCTCACGGGCTCCGGGCTGGCGGCCAGGTGCCTGCGCACCCAGTCGGCCCGCGTGTCAAGAAAACGGAGCGCGTCGTCTTCCCGGGCGAAATCGGGCACCGACAGCGTGACCTGCCCCGAAGACCGCGAGACTCGCAAGGTGAATC
>NZ_CAXREX010000034.1:0-5718 GCF_964229645.1 Nioella sp.
GTGCCCCAGATCGGCGGCATGTACCGGGGCGACTACCGGCGCAAGTTCACGCTGGCCGAACATGGCTTCCGCCTGCCCTCCTGCATGGATAACCGGCCCCTCAAATTCGAGGAATGGGACGCGATGCGGCCCCAGTCGGTCTTCGTCTCCGCCACCCCTGCGGCGTGGGAACTGGAGCAGACCGGCGGCATCTTCACCGAACAGGTGATCCGGCCCACGGGCCTTCTGGACCCGGAGGTCGAAATCCGTCCCGTCACCACGCAGGTCGATGACCTGCTGGACGAAATCCGCAAGGTCAGCGCCAAGGGCTTCCGCACGCTGGTCACGACGCTGACGAAACGCATGGCCGAGGACCTGACCGAATACCTGCACGAACAGGGCATCAAGGTGCGCTACATGCATTCCGACATCGACACGATCGAGCGGATTGAGATCCTGCGCGACCTGCGATTGGGTGCCTTCGACGTGCTGGTCGGCATCAACCTGCTGCGGGAAGGTTTGGACATCCCCGAATGCGGGCTGGTGGCCATTCTGGATGCCGACAAGGAAGGCTTCCTGCGCTCGGAAACCTCGCTGGTGCAGACCATCGGACGCGCGGCGCGAAACGCCGAGGGCCGCGTGATCATGTATGCCGACCGCATGACCGGCAGCATGGAACGCGCCATTGGCGAAACCAACCGCCGCCGCGAAAAGCAGATGGCCTATAACGAGGCACACGGGATCACGCCCGCGACGGTCAAGAAGAACGTCGAGGATATTCTCGCCGGTCTCTACGAAGGCGACGTGGACATGAACCGCGTCACCGCCAAAATCGACAAGCCCATGCACGGCGCCAACCTGGAGGCGCATCTCGACGGGCTGCGCGACGCCATGCGCAAGGCCGCCGAGAACCTCGAATTCGAGGAGGCCGCCCGCCTGCGGGACGAGATCAAGCGGCTGGAAACCGTGGACCTCGTGGTCTCCGACGACCCGCTCGCCCGCCAGGCGGCGGTGGACGCCGCCGTCGAGGGGGCCGCGAAGGCATCCGGCCGGTCAACGGCAGGACGGCCCGGGCAGAGAGGCGGGAAGAGGCGGAGGGGGTAGTCCGCCCCCGGCATCACATGATCCCCCGTTCACAGTGCCCCAAAACCTGCTACCATTCCCCCATGCGCACCCTTCTCCTTCTCGCCCTTCTCACCTCTCCCGCTCATGCCTGGCAGGCAGATCAGGAGGGGCGGATTTGCCGGCTCGATCATGCCGAGCCCGGACTGTCGGTTCACCTCACCTACGATCCGGCGGGGCCGCTTTACTCCATCACCGTGCGCGCGCCCGACCCGTGGCCCGAGGCGCCCATCTTCGGGCTTTGGTTCGAGGGCGACCGACCCGCCAATATCACAACCACCCGACACCAGCTCGGCGGCGGGGGCTACGAGATCACGGTAACGGATAGCGGGTTTTCCAACGTCCTGGACGGGTTGGAATTCAACCGCACCGCCACGGCCTTCGCAGGTCACGCGGCGGTGCTGATCCAGTTGCAGGGGGCAGCGGCCGAGGTCGCGGCGTTCCGCGCCTGCACCGAAAGCCCCTCTGCCTGAACCTCAGACCGACAGAAGTTCGTGGCCCGGCTGCCAGTCGGCAGGTGCATACATCTCGCCGTGGCGCACCAGTTGCAGCGCCGAGACGAGGCGCAGCAGTTCCGTGGACGAGAAACCCACCACCGTCGGCAGGATCTGGTAAGACTTGAGAACCCCGGCAGGGCCGAAGATGAAGTATCCCCTCGGGCCAATCTCGTCTTCCTTCGCGACAGGCAGTCCGAAGGCGCGGGTCAGTTCGCCGGCCGGGTCCGAGATACAGTCGTGAAGCACGGGAAACAGCGAGTCCGCCGTCAGTTCCTTCACCAAGGCCGCGATTCGGTCAGCCCCGTTGGGCATCACGCTGAAGAAGCGGATCGAGGGCATGCGCTCCTCTGCCTGCAACTGTGCGATACTGCGCATCTCGGTGCTACAGACCGATGTGAAGGCGCAGGGGTGGAACATCACCACAGACCAAGATGAAAAAGTCGCCTCGGACAGGGAAAACTGCCCGTTCTGCGACGTGACGGTCAAGTTCGGCATGTGATCGCCGAGTCTCATTGGATCGCTCCTTAAGCTGTAAAAACGGGAGAAATGTAACAGCGTCAATTAACCCGGCGCGATATCTCAGAAGGATAGGGTTCCAATGCATCTGGTCCCCCTTCAGCTATCGGCTGATGCCCGTGTGCTGTCCTTGAGACCTCGACACTCCGGATTTGAACCTTTGCCCGGTTTCGGCCGACCCACGGGTATCATCAAGGGGACCGCGCCATGCACCGCCAATTTGCCACCTGCTGCACCGTGATTCTGTTCGGGTTCGCCAGCCCGGGCCTGGCCCATGTCGCGGGTCCGGTGATCGCGCCGGATACGCCTGTGGGCCTCCAGCGTGCCCTGCCCGCCGTGGCCGAGGCTGCACCTGCCTGTCACACCCGTGTCTTCGAGGCAGGGCATGCTCCGGCCAACCCGTTGATGGTCGAGCAGGTCACCTGCCTCGATACCAGCTGCGAAACCCGCGAAATCCTGCTCTGCCCCCTCACTGACTGAGGCCCGCCCATGACCCGTGTTACCCCCGCCGCCCCGCTGCCTGTCTACAGCCGTTCCATGCGGCTGGTGATCTACACGCTGGCCATTCTGCAAATCGGCCTCCTGGCCCTGGCGGTGATCCTGACCCAGCAGTCCTTTCTTGCCAGCACCGAGCGGGGCCAGATGCTGGGTATCCTGACCGGGGCGGGCATCCTTGCGGCGGCGTTCCTGACACCGGCCATCGCTTTCGCCCATTCGCGGTTGCACCAGCACTACGGCATGGCCCTGGCCCTGCTGCCAATGGCCGGGTTCCTTGGCGTGTCGCTCTACCTGAACTGAGCCTTCCCGGCGCGCAGCCGGGCTGGCGGCTACTGCGCCAAGCCGAGCCGTTCGAGATGCTTCACGCTTTCCTCCACCCGGTCGAAATCGTTGATCTCGACGATCAGATGCGGGGCCGACTTGATGTTGCCAAGCGCCTGGAAGATCGCCTCCCACACGATATTGCCGCGCCCGATCGGCCAGTGCCGGTCGGCATAGCCATCAGTGTCCTGCAAATGGACATGGCCCAGCATCTCGCCCGCGGCTGAAATGTAGCGGTCGGCGGGCGGGGCATCGCAGACCCAATGCGCCCAATGGGCATGGCCGGTATCGACCGACAGGCGCAGCGCGGGGCTGTCGGCGGCGGCGATCACCTCGGCCCGGTCGCGCGGGTCGGTGTCCTTGATGTTTTCCATCACCATCATCACGCCCAGCTCCTCGGCGCGCGCAATCGCGGGCTTCAGCGTCTCCAGCACCGCAGAGACCCGGCGCGCGCGATCCTTGGGGGCGTTATCGAGGTTGCAGGCATCCCAGCCGTCATAGGGCGAGTGAATGACCATCTGCCGCGCATCGAGCGCCGCGCAGACATCGAGCGCCTGGTCGAGCCGCTTCTGCACCACGGCGCGGATATCGCGGTCTTTCACGTCCAGCTCGAACCCGCCGAACGGCCCGTGAATGCCAAGCCGCCCGGTCCAGCCGTCAAGCTTGGCCTTGGCCATGTCGATGAAGGGCCCGGCATTGGCCAGGATATCGGCCATGCAGAATTCCGGCAGTTCAAGATCGCGGTTCTTCTCGAACAGCCAGTCGCGGTGGCGGTCGAGATCCAGCACGCTCAGCTGCGCGCCGACGATGGGCAGATCGGACATGGGGCCTCCCTTTGGCTGCACCGGGAGTGTGACAAAGAAAAGGGCGGCTGTCTGCCGCCCGTTTCGTCAGAAATCGAAGATATCGCCCAGGAAGGAGCCGATGCTTTCCTTCTTCTTGCGCTTCTCGCCATAGCCCTTGGCCGGGGCCTCGCGCCAGTGCCCCTCACGGTTGTCTACCAGGGCGCTCCGCTCGATGATCTTGTCCAATTCCCCGCGGTCCAGCCAGACGCCCCGGCAGGTCGGGCAGTAGTCGATTTCGACACCGCTGCGCTCGGCGATCACGAGTTGGGTTCCATCAATGGGGCATTGCATCTGGCGGGCTCTCCTGTCTGGGGTCTGTAGATCTTCAGATAGGTAGGCCCGCCCGCGAAACAATGTGCATCCTGACGATTTTTATCGGGTTCAGCCGCCTGCGACCGTCAGCCCCAGCATCCGCCAGCCCTGCATGCCAGGGCGGTAGTAGTGGATGCGTTCGGCAGGGTAGCCTGCCTCGATCATGCGCCGGATCGCCGTGGGCGACTGGCCGCACCATGGCCCGTTGCAAAAGAGCGCCACCGGAACGGCGGCGGTGCAGTCCCAGCCGTCGAAGTCGATCTCGCAGCCCAACTCGCCCAGGCGATCAACCATTTCCGTGTAGGGCATGTTGACCGCGCCGGGGATGGTGCCTGCCTCGAACCAGTTGGGGGTGCGGCTGTCGACGACGGTGACCTCGGGATCTTGCAGGAATTCCAGCAGCTCCAGCTCGCCCACCGGGGTCACGCCGGGGGCCGGGATCATGGGCTGGATACAGAAGGCCGGACATGGGCGCGAGGTCTGGCCCCATTCATCCTCGATGATATTGGCATTGTCCTGGATGCGGGCGATTTCGCGCGGGCCAGAGGCCGTCTCGACCGTGACCGACATCACGTCACGGGTAATGCCCACAGGCTCCTGCGCGGCGGCAGGCAGGGCAAGGGCGGCAAGGGCAAGGGCGGCAAGGACGCGGCGCATGGCAGGTCTCCGTTTCAAATGCAACGTTCTGCATGTGACCCTACCCCATCCCGCCATCCGCGCAATGGCACCGCTCGCCGCACGGGAAATCTCAGGACAAAAGTTTTTGATCGTGTCTATAGTTGACGCCATGCGTCCCCGCCCCGTGCTTCTTTCTCTCCCGGCCATCCCGTTCCTCGCCCTGCCGCTGGCGGCGGCCGAGACCTGCCTGCCCTACCCGTTCGATGCCGCCCCGCCCGCGATGCGCGAGGTGCTGGACATGGCCGCCCCGGCCCTTCAGCGCTTTCCCTACTATCCTGCCTCCATGGCCTCCGCCCGGCCCGAGTTCTGCCTCGACGACGAACCCTTCGGCGCGCGCGGATACCTTGACGTGGATGGCAATCGCATTGTGATCAGCGCGGGCCTGACCCGGCCCGAGCAGATGGTGATCTTCCTGCATGAATTGCGCCACCTGCAACAGATCGGCGAAGGCTTCTGCCCCGCCGCCACCCTGTCGATGGCCGAGAACGCGCGCGCCGTTTTCGCGCTTGAGGCCGACGCGATGGCGGTCACCACGCTCGTGGCCTGGACGCTTCTGCAAGAGGATCAGCCCGAGGCTTGGCAGGCGCTGACCGACTGGGGGCTCTACCGGGACATTCCCGACGCCTTCCAGCAGGCGATCGACCGGGGGGCTGACGAAACCGGGGCCAGCGCGGCCGCGTTCTACCAGTGGTATGGGTCCGACTGGCGGCGGGAAAGCTACTACATCGCCGCGTGCAGCGACTACCTTGACCGGCAGGACGAAGCCCACGCCCTGCCGCAATACCAGTTGCTTCCGCCGGAATTCCTGTCGAGCCTCTGTCGTCTGCCCGATGGCACCGACTATCCCTGCACCGAACCGCAAGACCTGTCGCGACCCTGAGCGATTAATCCGCCCCGCCCTGGATTTCCGCCGCGATCCGCGCCGCCCATTCCCCGATGACGGGGATGAA
>NZ_CAXREX010000035.1:0-2600 GCF_964229645.1 Nioella sp.
TTCGAAGGCGTCCTTGTACTGGTTCCGCAGGGCCATGACCTCGGTCATGTCGACCTCGTTGTAGGTCGTCAGCATGGCCGCGGTGTTCTGCGCGTCCTTCAGGCGGCGGGCGATGGTCTGGCGCAGGCGGGTCATCTTCACACGTTCCTCGCGCGCGGCGTCATCGGCCGGCACGGGGGCGCGGGGGGCTGCGGCCGGGGCGGCCGCCTTGGGCGCTGCGGAAAGGGCCTTGGCCACGTCGTCCTTCATGATGCGGCCGTCGCGGCCGGTGCCGGTGACCTGGTCACGGGACAGGCCGGCCTCGGCCATGGCCTTCTTGGCAGAGGGCGCGTCTTCGACGTCCGAACGGCTGCCCTGACCGGCGGCGGGGGTCTGGTAGGCCTCGCCCTTGGAGCCTTCGGTCTGGACCTTGGGCGCGGCTGCGCCGGAGCCGGAGGTCATTTCGGCCAGCTGGGCACCGGCGGCGACGGTTTCGCCTTCGGCGGCCAGGATCTTGCCCAGGACACCGGCGGCGGGGGCGGGCACTTCGACCGAAACCTTGTCGGTTTCCAGCTCGCACAGCATCTCGTCGGCCTCGACGGTGTCGCCTTCCTTCTTCAGCCAGGTGGCGACGGTCGCCTCGGTCACGGATTCACCCAGGGTGGGGACCATGACGGCGATGGTTTCACCGCCGGCGGCGTCGTCCGCTTCTGTCGCCTTGGTTTCGGCGGCGCGGGGCTTGGTTTCCTCCGGGCCGGCGTTGCCGGATTCCGAGATATTGCCCAGCAGCGCGTCGACACCCACGGTTTCGCCTTCGGCGGCGACGATGTCCGACAGGACACCTGCGGCGGGCGAGGGGACTTCGACCGTGACTTTGTCGGTTTCCAGTTCGCAGAGCATTTCGTCCACGGCGACGGTGTCGCCGGGCTTCTTGAACCAGGTGGCGACGGTGGCCTCGGTGACGCTTTCGCCCAGGGTGGGCACGCGGATTTCGGTGGTCATCGGTGGCTTTCCTTCAGATCTAATCGGTTGTCCGTTTGGAGAGGCGGGCCCAGGAGGGGAGCCCGCCCATAGGCTTTAGCTGTCGAGCCCGAGCGCGTCGGCGACCAGCGCGGCCTGCTGGGCCTTGTGCTGGGCGGCCAGACCCGTCGCGGGCGAGGCGGTGGCGACGCGGCCGGCATAGACGGGGCGTTCATGCTTGGCGCCGATGCGGGTCAGAACCCATTCGATGTTGGGCTCGACAAAGGTCCAGGCCCCCTGGTTCTTGGGTTCTTCCTGGCACCAGATCATTTCCGCGCCCTTGAAGCGTTCCAGTTCCTTGACCAGCGAGATCGCGGGGAAGGGATAGAACTGTTCCAGACGCAGGATGTAGACGTCGTTCAACCCGGCCTCGTCGCGCGCCTCGAGCAGGTCGTAGTAGACCTTGCCGGAACACATCACGACGCGCTTGATCTTGCTGTCGTCGACCAGCTGCGCGGTGGACCGGCCCTTGCCGTACTGGCGGTCCGCATCGTCCCACAGCACGCGGTGGAAGGACGACCCGGTGGTGAATTCGTCCGCATCCGACACGGCCAGCTTGTGGCGCAGCAGGGATTTCGGCGTCATCATCACCAGCGGCTTCCGGAACGACCGGTGCAGCTGACGGCGCAGGATGTGGAAGTAGTTCGCCGGCGTCGTGCAGTTCGCCACGATCCAGTTGTCCTGACCGCACATCTGCAGGAAGCGTTCCAGACGGGCCGAGGAGTGTTCCGGGCCCTGGCCTTCGTAGCCATGCGGCAGCAGGCAGACGAGGCCGGACATCCGCAGCCACTTGGATTCACCCGAGCTGATGAACTGGTCGAACATGATCTGCGCGCCGTTGGCGAAGTCGCCGAACTGGGCTTCCCACAGGGTCAGCGCGTTCGGTTCGGCCAGCGAATAGCCGTATTCGAAACCCAGCACCGCGTATTCCGACAGCATGGAGTCGATGACTTCATAGCGGCTTTGGCCTTCGCGGATGTTGTTCAGCGGATAGTAGCGTTCTTCGGTGTTCTGATCGACGATGCCCGAATGCCGCTGAGAGAAGGTGCCGCGGGTCGAATCCTGACCTGCGAGGCGAACCGGGTAGCCTTCGGTCAGCAGGGACCCGAAGGCCAGCGCCTCACCCGTGGCCCAGTCGAAGCCGGTGCCGGATTCGAACATCTTCTTCTTCGAGTCCATCAGGCGTTCGACCGTCTTGTGGGTCGGGAAACCTTCGGGCAGGCGGGTCAGCGCATCGCCGATCTGCTGCATGGTCTCCGGCGCGATGGCGGTTTCGCCGCGCTGGTATTCATCCTTTTCGCGGTCGAGACCGGACCATTTGCCGTCCAGCCAGTCGGCCTTGTTGGGCTTGTAGTCCTTGCCGGCCTCGAATTCGTCGTTCAGGTGCGCCTGGAAGGCGGCCTTCATGTCCTCGATCTCGCCCTCGGGGATCAGACCGTCCTTGACCAGGCGCTCGGTGTACAGCGACAGGGTCGTCTTATGGCCCTTGATCGTCTTGTACATGATCGGGTTGGTGAACATCGGCTCATCGCCTTCGTTGTGACCGAAGCGGCGATAGCAGAAGATGTCGATCACGACGTCCTTGTGGAACTTCTGACGGA
>NZ_CAXREX010000036.1:0-9887 GCF_964229645.1 Nioella sp.
CTGACGATCCGGGTGCTGCGGGAAGACTGGGCCGATCCCGACGTGGCCCTGCCAAGCTATGAGACGGCAGGTGCGGCAGGGGCCGATCTGCGTGCGAATCTCAGGCCCGAGGACCGGGCGGCGGGGCTGGTGCTGGCGCCAATGGAACGGCGCATCGTGCCGACGGGCCTGCGCGTGGAAATCCCGGAAGGCTTCGAGATGCAGATCAGGCCCAGGTCGGGACTTGCGCTGAAACACGGGATTTCCCTGCCCAACACGCCCGGAACCATCGACAGCGATTACCGAGGCCCCTTGGGCGTTCTGCTGATCAACCTGGGCGCCGAGCCCTTCACCATCGCCCATGGCGACCGCATCGCGCAGGCAGTCGTCGCCCCCGTTGTCCAGGCCGTGTTCGAGCCTGCGACGGCCCTGTCCGACAGTCACCGGGGCGAGGGTGGGTTCGGCTCGACGGGGCGCGGCTGATGGGGGTGGTGCTGGCGATGGCGGCGGCGCTTTGGGGCGTTGGCTGGCTTATGAAAGCACCGGTCCGGGCGCGTCTGGTGATGCTCCTGTTGCTCTATGTGGCGGTTCTGGCGGTGCAGGTGACGCTGCCCGAGGGACATCCCCTGCGCGAAAACACCGGGGGATCAGCGGCACCATGGCTCTTGCTCGGGGGGGCGGTGGCACTGGTCCTGGCCTATCGAGAGGCGCTGCGGCGGCTTCGGACGCGGGCCGTGGCAAGCGAAACCGCGCGAGAGACCGACACGACGCAGAAGACCGGCACGTTTTCCGCCGAAGAACTGGAACGCTATGCGCGCCACATCACCCTGCGCGAAGTGGGCGGGACAGGGCAGAAGAAGCTCAAGCAGGCCAAGGTTCTGGTGGTGGGGGCCGGGGGGCTTGGCTCGCCCGTGCTGCTCTACCTTGCGGCGGCGGGCGTGGGGCGGATCGGGGTCATCGACCATGACGAGGTGGACCTGACCAACCTTCAGCGGCAGATCATTCACACCGATCAGTCGCAGGGCATGCCCAAGGTTTTCTCGGCTCGGGAACGGATGCTGGCGCTGAACCCCCATGTGGATGTGCGCCCCTATCACCGCAAGCTGACCGAGGAGATCGCAGAGACGCTCTTTGCCGACTATGATCTCATCGTCGATGGCACCGATGCCTGGTCGATCCGCGAGCTTATCAATCGCGCCGCGGTGGCAACGGGAAGGCCTGTCGTGTCGGGGGCCATATCGGCATGGGAAGGGCAGGTGACGATTTACGACCCGTCCCACGGCGCGCCCTGCATGGCGTGTGTCTTTCCGCAAGCGCCCGCCCCGGGCATGGCGGCTACCTGTTCTGAAACCGGGGTGATCGGGGCCCTTCCGGGCGTGATTGGCGCAATGATGGCAAGCGAAACCGTCAAGACGCTGACGGGGGCAGGCGATCCCTTGCGGGGCCGAATGCTGATCTTCGACGCGCTCTACGCGGAAACCCGCACGATCACCCTTGGCCGGAATGCCGATTGCGCCGTCTGCGGGTCCGGCACGCCCGGCAAAGCCTGAACAAGGGCTTAACCGACCCCCGTTAACCTAAACGCGCGCTTGCCCCGTCTTCTTGGCAGAAATACCCCCGCCGGAGGCGTCCTGCCCTCGCCACTCGCGCCTGCCGCCCCTATCTTGTCCCGACAAGGAGACACATGATGACGAACCCGCTTCTCCAGGACTGGGAAACCCCCTTCGCCCTGCCGCCTTTCGACCTGATCGAAGATGCCCATTTCGCCCCGGCGCTGGATCAGGCACTGGACCAGGGCCGCGCCGCGATCCAGGCGATCGCCGACAATCCAGAGCCGCCCACTTTCGCCAACACGATCGAGGCGCTGGAACGTGCCGACCGGTTGCTCGACCGGGTGGCAGGCGTATTTTATAACCTCGCGGGCGCCGATGCGAACCCGGCGCGCGAGGCATTGCAGCGAGAGATGGCGCCGAAGCTGTCGGCCTACTCCTCCGAAATCACCAACAACCGGGCGCTGTGGCAGCGGATCGACGCACTGTGGCAGAACCGCGAAAGCCTGGGCCTGAGCCCGGAGCAGGAGCGCGTGCTCTACCTGACCCATCGCAGCTTTACCCGCGCGGGCGCCGCGCTGGAGGGGGCGGACCGCGACCGGCTGACCGAGGTGAAATCGCGCCTGGCGGTGCTGGGCACGCAGTTCACGCAGAACCTGCTGGCCGATGAGCGTAGCTGGTTCATGGAGCTTTCCGAGGCTGACCTGGAGGGCCTGCCGGATTTCGTCGTTGATGCGGCCCGCGCGGCCGGCAAGGAAAAGGGTGCAGATGGTCCGGTGGTGACGCTCTCGCGGTCGCTGATCGTGCCGTTCCTGCAATTCTCCCCTCGCCGTGAGCTGCGCGAGAAGGCCATGCAGGCCTGGTCAGCACGCGGCGCGAACGGGGGTGAAACCGACAACCGGGCGATAGCTGCCGAAACGCTGGCCCTGCGCGAGGAACGCGCGCGGCTCCTGGGCTACGAGAGCTTCGCCGCTTTCAAGCTGGATACGGAAATGGCGGGCAAGCCGGACAACGTGCGCGATCTTCTGATGCAGGTGTGGGAGCCCGCCAAGGCGCAGGCCGAGCGCGATGCAGAGCGCCTGACCGAGATGATGCGGGCCGAGGGCCTCAATGGCGAACTGGAGCCCTGGGATTGGCGCTATTACTCGGAAAAGCGCCGGGTGGCCGAGCACGATCTCGATGAATCGGAACTCAAGCCATATTTTCAGCTCGACCGGATGATCGCGGCGGCCTTCGATTGCGCGCATCGCCTGTTCGGTCTCGACTTCGCGCCACTGGACGTGCCGATGTATCACCCCGATGTCCGCGCATGGGAGGTCACGCGCAAGGGCCGCCACATGGCGGTGTTCTTCGGCGACTATTTCGCCCGTGGCTCCAAGCGGTCGGGCGCATGGTGTTCGGCGATGCGCAGCCAGTCCAAGCTCGATGGCGAGGAACGGCCCATCGTGGTCAATGTCTGCAACTTCGCCAAGCCCGCCGAGGGCGCGCCCGCGCTGCTGAGTTACGATGATGCGCGCACGTTGTTTCACGAGTTCGGCCATGCGCTCCACCAGATGCTGTCGGACGTGACCTATGGCTCGATCTCGGGCACCTCCGTGGCGCGCGATTTCGTGGAACTGCCAAGCCAGCTCTACGAACACTGGCTCGACGTGCCCGAAGTGCTGGAACAACATGCGCTGCATGCGCGGACCGGCCAGCCGATGCCCCGGGACCTGCTGGACCGGCTTCTGGCGGCGCGGACCTATGACATGGGATTCCAGACGGTGGAATACGTGGCCTCGGCGCTGGTCGATCTCGATTTCCACGATGGCCCCGCGCCTGCCGACCCGATGGCGGCGCAGGCCGAGACTCTGGCGCGCATCGGCATGCCGCGCGCCATCGTCATGCGCCACGCCACGCCGCAATTTGCGCATGTCTTCTCGGGCGACGGGTATTCGTCAGGCTATTACAGCTACATGTGGTCCGAGGTAATGGATGCCGATGCGTTCCAGGCCTTCGAGGAAACCGGAGACGTTTTCGACCCGGCAACGGCGGCAAAGCTGGAACGTTTCATCCTGTCTGCGGGTGGTAGCGCAGAGGCCGATGCACTCTACACCGCCTTCCGGGGACGCATGCCGGGGGTGGAGGCGTTGCTCAAGGGGCGTGGGCTGGACAGCGCCGCATAACGAGAAGGGCGGTCCTGATGACCGCCCTTTTGCTTATTCCCACTCGCCCGCGAACCCCTTGGGCACAAGCAGGTTGTGCCGCCCGAGATTGTTGACGTCCCGTTCGCCGCAGAGCGCCATCGACGTGTCCAGTTCCTTGTGAATGACCTCAAGCGCCTTGGTCACACCTGCCTCGCCCATGGCGCCGAGCCCATAGACGAAGGCGCGCCCGATCATGCAGCCCTTGGCCCCCATGGCCACGGCCTTGAGCACGTCCTGGCCCGAGCGGATACCGCTATCGAGATGGACCTCGATCTTGTCGCCCACGGCGTCGAGGATCGAGGGCAGGGCGCGGATCGAGGAAATGGCCCCGTCGAGCTGCCGCCCGCCGTGGTTCGACACCACGATCGCGTCGGCGCCCACATCGAGCGCCTTGCGGGCGTCGTCAGCATCGAGAATGCCCTTCAGGATCACCGGGCCATCCCACCATTTGCGGAATTCCTTGATCCGGTCCCAGTCCAGCGAGTGATCGAACGCTTGGCTGGTCCAGGCAGAGAGTGACCCGGTGGCATCCACGCCCTTGGCGTGGCCCACGACGTTGCCGAAGGTGCGCCTCTTGGTGCCGAGCATGCCAAGGCCCCACTGCACCCGGGTCATCATATCCATGATCGAGGCGGGGGTCAGCTTCGGCGGGGCCGATAGCCCGTTGCGGATGTCCTTGTGACGCTGGCCCATGATCTGAAGGTCAACGGTGATGACAAGGGCCGAGCATTTCGCGGCCTTTGCCCGGTCGAAGAGCCGGCGCATGAAGTCGTCGTCCTTGAGGGTGTAGACCTGGAACCAGAAGGGCTTTTCCGTGTTCTCGGCCACGTCCTCGATCGAGCAGATCGACATGGTCGACAGCGTGAAGGGCACGCCGAATTTTTCCGCCGCGCGGGCGGCCTTGATTTCGCCATCGGCGCATTGCATGCCAGTCAGCCCGACCGGGGCGAGCGCCACGGGCATGGATACGTCCTGACCAACCAGCTGGCTTTTCGTGCTGCGGTCGGTCATGTCGACGGCGATGCGCTGGCGCAGGTACAACTTCTCGAAATCGCTGGTGTTTTCTCGGAAGGTCTGTTCCGTCCAGCTGCCCGATTCCGCGTAATCGTAGAACATCTTGGGGGTGCGCCGCTTATAGATGCGCTTGAGGTCGTCGATATTGGTAATGACGGGCATGGGCTCTCCTCCAAGATTGGTGAGAAATTCTTACCAATGTCGCGCGATTTTCACAATGGGCTTTTTCCGGTTACTCTGCCGCAGGGGATGGCCACAGGAGGGACGCCATGTTTTTTGACGATTTGCCCGTGGGTTACCGGTTCAAGACCGAGGCACGGACTCTGCCCTTGGCCGAGATCGTGGGCTTCGCCCGGCGGTGGGATCCGCAGCCGTTCCATACCGACCCCGAGGCCGCCAGGGACTCACCCTATGGCGGGATCATCGCAAGCGGCTTCCAGACGATCCTGACGGCCTTCGTGCTGACGCTGGAAGCGAATGTGTGGACCGAGGCCTCGATGGGCTCGCCCGGCATGGACGAGCTGCGCTGGCTGAAGCCGGTCTATCCGGGCGATACGCTGCACACGGAGGCGGAGGTGCTGAGCTCCAGCCCGTCGCAGTCGCGGCCTGACAGGGGGCGGACAGTTATTCAATACCGCGTTTACAACCAGGTGGGGGAAGAGGTGGCCAGCTACCGCGCCACCCATATCCTGCGGCGCAAGACGGGTTAACCCAAGGACGACAGGATCGTCAGAAGCCCAACCAGAAGCACGGGCGCGCCGGGGGCCGTCGTGGCGGTGAGGGCCAGGGTTCCCGGGGCCGCGGCGACCAGCAAGGGCGCCAGGCTGCCAAGCGACAGCGCGATCACGCGCGATGCGCCCCGTCTGCGAGGCCCTTCACGAAGCCCAGTACATCGGCCACGGGCTTGCCTGCCGCGATTTCGGACACGATGGCCGAGCCCACGACGGCCCCATCTGCAACCGAGGCGATCTGCTCGGCCGTTTCCGGCGTGCGGATGCCGAAGCCCACGATGACGGGCAGGTCGGTCTGCGCCTTGATGTGTGCCACTTCAGGGCCCACGTCCGCCGATTGCGCAGCAGCGGCCCCGGTGATGCCGGTGATCGAGACGTAGTAGACGAAGCCGGAGGTGTTTTGCAGCACCTTGGGCAGGCGCTTGTCATCGGTGGTGGGGGTGGCCAGTCGGATGAAGTTGAGACCGGCGGCCTGCGCGGGAATGCAAAGTTCTGCATCCTCCTCGGGCGGCAGGTCCACCACGATCAGACCGTCAACGCCAGCGGCCTTGGCGTCGGCCAGGAACCTGTCAACGCCGCGGCTCTAGATCGGGTTGTAGTAGCCCATCATCACGATGGGGGTGGTATCGTCGGCCTTGCGGAATTCGGCGGCCATGTCGAGCGTCTTTTGCAGGGTCTGTCCGCCTTCCCGCGCGCGCTGGCCGGCAAGTTGGATGGTCGGCCCATCTGCCATCGGATCGGTGAAGGGCATGCCCAGCTCGATGAGGTCGACACCTGCGACCGGCAGCCCCTTCATGATCTCCAGCGAGGTGGCATAGTCCGGATCCCCGCCCATGATATAGGCCACGAAGGCTTTTTTCCCCTCGGCCTTGAGGGCGGCGAATTTGGCGTCGATCCGGGTCATGGCGGTTCCTCGTCTTCTGTCCGGCTTGGTTTGGCGAATGTAGGCCCGGAAATCAATGGTCAAACGGATTGGTTTGCGCGGGCGAAATCCGGCGCGGATTTCGGTCCGTTTTCCGACGCGGAAAACGGCTGCGCGCGCAGGGGCAGGTGCGCAGCCAAAATCCGGCGCAGATCTTGGATCGATTTTTGCACAGCAAACCGCCCGCGTCAGGACGAAGACTCCGTTGCAGTATGGACGCCTTGCGCATAGAAGGCGCCGACACACGAGGATGCGGAGGGCCAGATGGGCTTCAAGATGGGTATCGTTGGGCTGCCGAACGTGGGCAAGTCCACCCTGTTCAACGCGTTGACCAAGACGGCGGCGGCACAGGCTGCCAACTTCCCGTTCTGCACCATCGAGCCCAATGTGGGCGACGTGGCCGTGCCGGACCCGCGTCTGGATAAACTGGCGGCCATTGCCGGTTCCAAGCAGATCATCCCCGCGCGCATGACCTTCGTGGATATCGCGGGGCTGGTGAAGGGCGCGTCGAAGGGTGAAGGGCTTGGCAACCAGTTCCTCGCCAATATCCGCGAAACCGACGCGATCGCGCAGGTGCTTCGCTGCTTCGAAGACGACGACATCACCCATGTCGATGGCCGCATCGACCCGATTGCGGATGCCGAGACCATCGAGACCGAGCTGATGCTGGCCGATCTTGAAAGCATCGAGAAGCGCCGCGCGAACCTTGTGCGCAAGCTCAAGGGCAACGACAAGGAAGCGCTGCAGCAGGACCGGTTGCTGGCCGAAGCCCAGAAGATGCTGGAGGACGGGAAACCGGCCCGCATGGTCGAGGTCTCTGCCGAGGACGCCAAGGCGTGGAAGATGCTGCAACTGCTGACCACCAAGCCGGTCCTTTATGTCTGCAACGTCGATGAGGGATCGGCCGCGACGGGCAATGAATTCTCCGCCAAGGTCGAGGCCATGGCGAAAGCGCAGGGTGCGGCAACGGTCGTCATCTCGGCCCAGATCGAAGAAGAAATCAGCCAGCTCGACGCCGAGGAATCCGAGATGTTCCTTGGCGAGATGGGACTGGAAGAGGCCGGGCTCGACCGGCTGATCCGGGCGGGCTATGGCCTGCTGAATCTTGAAACCTATTTCACCGTCGGCCCGAAAGAGGCGCGCGCCTGGACCATTCGCAGGGGCACCGCCGCGCCGCAGGCCGCAGGCGTCATTCATGGCGATTTCGAGCGCGGCTTCATCCGGGCCGAGACCATCGCCTATGACGACTACCTCGCCTGCAATGGCGAGGTGGGGGCCAAGGAAGCGGGCAAGATGCGTGTCGAGGGCAAGACCTATATCGTCAAGGATGGCGATGTCCTGCACTTCCTGTTCAACGCCTGATCCGGCGCGCCGCCTGAGCGTATGAAATGGACCGAATCTGTCCGGTCGATGACCGGCCCCGCGCACGCGTGGCGCCTTGCGTCACGTCGTGTCCGGGATTCAGCCCTTTGGGTAAATTGTGGCGAAGCTGCTGCAAATTCTCCATAAATCGGGCGCTATCGCGGCCTAGGGCTAGGGACGGAAGTGACTTATGAGGTTTTGTGCCCATGTCGCGTGCTGTTGTGTGTTCCCAATTCCTGACTGAAGAAGACGGCGCCGTGACAGTGGACATGGTGCCCCTGATGGGCATGGTCGTGGGGCTTGGCCTTGCGGTGACCGGCGTGGTCACAGGCGGTGTCTCGGATCTGGCGCGCGATATCCGCGATGCGCTCAACGCCGATATTGCGGGCGAGGGTGGGTCCGGCTCATCCGGCAATGCTGGGCAGGATGAGGGCAGCAACGGGCTGGTGCAACTCGACTTCGACGATTTCACCAATGGTGACGATGGATGGATCACCATTGCCGATGAGCATGATGACCCGCTTCTGGACGGCATGCTCGGCCCGTTCTTTGACCAAAGCGGCAACCCGGTCGTGCTGAACACCTACAGTTTCGATCCTGATACCGGCTATGCCATGATCGAGTTCGACCTTACCACGATCGGCAACTGGGAGGCGGCGGACCACATGCGGATGTTCGTCAACGGGGTCATGATCGACGCAACCCGCCTAGCCGGGGGCAGTTCGACTACCGTGGGCGGCGATGACAGCGAAGATACGCTGGTGTCCTACAACTTCATAGAGCGCGAAAGCGTCAGCCGGGCCGTTTCCGAAGAACGGCTCGACATCGCCAACGCCTATTACGAGGCCGAGGTGGGGGATTCGAATTACGAAGCCACGCGGTCGAACGTGAACACCCAGACCACCTATACCGTGCAGGTCGTGGTCGCCAACCCGAGCGAGTCCCTTCAATTCGGCGTGGGCCGTATCGGCGACGATCCCTATGGGGGCGAGGCCTGGGCGATCGACAATGTCGGGTCATATGGCTCCGACATCCTGCCGGTCGAATTTTCTGGCGGCTAGGCCATCCTAGGCCACCTTCACGATGAGTTTGCCGGTGTTTTCACCGCGATAGAGCATGGAGATGGCGCCGGGTGCTGCCTGCGGGCCGTCCAGAACATGCTCGCGCACCGTGATGCGCCCCTCGCGCAGCCAGCCCGCCAGGGCCGTTCGCGCCTCTGCCAGCCGATCCTTGTAGTCGAAGATGAGAAAGCCCTGCATGCGGGCCCGGGCGACCAGCAACTGCCGGTGCACCCGCGGACCGACGGGCAGCGGGTCCCATTCGGTGATGGCTGCGGTGCCGCAGATGGTGATGCGTGCGCCCTGGGCCAGCCGCGTCATCACGGCGTCTGAAATCGGCCCGCAGGTGTTGTCGAAATAGCAATCCACCCCGTCGGGGCAGGCGGCGGCGACGGCGCTGGCCACATCCTCGGACTTGTAGTCTATGGCCGCGTCATAGCCGAATTCCTCGCGACACTGGTGCACCTTCTCGGCCCCGCCCGCGATGCCGACGGTTCGGCAGCCGATCACTTTGGCGATCTGTCCGACGGCCGACCCCACGGCGCCGGCGGCGGTGGAGACCACAACCGTATCGCCCGGCTTGGCCGCGCAAGAGTCGAGCAGGCCAAAATAGGCGGTGGTGCCATTCAGCCCCAGGATGCCGAGCGCATAGCTGCGCGGCAAATCGGTCTCGGTCACGATGTGCCCGATATTGCTGCCGTCGCTGACGACGTGGGTCTGCCAGCCCAGGAGCCCCTCGACGACATCGCCCTCGGTATAGCCCGGATGGCGGCTGGCCATCACCTCGCCGACGGCAAAGCTGCGCATGGGATCCCCGATCGCGACCGGAGGAGAATAGTTCGGCACGTCATTGGCCCATCCCCGCATCGCCGGATCGACCGACCAATGGCTGACGCGGATCAGCACCTGGTTCTTATCAAGGTCGGGCACCGGCACCTCGCGGGTCGAAAAATGCTCGGGCTTCGGCACGCCGACCGGCCGGCTGGAAAGGATGACTTGGGTGTTCTGCATATCGGTTCCTCCTGTCCCGGACGATTCTGACCCTGGACCGAGTGGATGGCAATCGGCACAGGCGCTCGCGAGCC
>NZ_CAXREX010000037.1:0-7169 GCF_964229645.1 Nioella sp.
CCACTTGCAAGCCTTTCCCGGCCCGCGTAGGGCTATCACAACACCGATCCTGACGGAGAATGCCCATGTCCGCCGATGATCCCCGGATGCTCGTGTCCACCCAGTGGCTGGCTGATCATATGAAAGACCCGGATCTGCGGATCCTGGACGCCTCCTACTACCTGCCCGACATGGGCCGCGATGCGAAGGCGGAGTATGACGCCGCCCATATCCCCAGCGCCCGCTTCTTCGATATCGACGATGTCAGCGACTCCCTGTCGGACCTGCCGCACATGGCCCCGCCGCCCGAGAAATTCATGAGCCGCCTGCGCGCCATGGGTGTCGGTGACGGCCACCAGGTCGTGGTCTATGACGGCAACGGGCTCTTCTCGGCGGCTCGCGTCTGGTGGCTCTTCCGGCTGATGGGCAAGACGGATATTGCCGTTCTGGATGGCGGTATCCGCAAATGGCAGGCCGAAGGCCGCGAGGTTGAGGACATGCCGCCGATCGTGCGTGACCGTCATATGACCGCGCAGCGCCAGGCCCATCTGGTCAAGGACGTGACCCAGGTTGCTGCCGCCGCAAAGCTCGGCGACTGGCAGATCGTGGATGCCCGCAGCCCGGGCCGTTTCCGGGGCGAAGAACCCGAACCGCGCGAGGGCCTGCGCTCGGGCCGCATCCCCGGATCGAAGAACGTGCATTACGCGACGCTTCTTAATGCGGACGGGACCATGAAGCGCGGGGATGACCTGCGCGCTGCGTTCGAGGCGGGCGGCGTCGATCTGGACAAGCGGGTCATCACGTCCTGCGGGTCCGGGGTTACGGCGGCGATCCTTTCGCTCGGGCTCGAATTGCTCGGCCATAAGGATTGGGCGCTCTATGACGGCTCCTGGTCCGAGTGGGGGCAGTTCGAGCAGTTGAAGGTCGAGGTCGGATGACCATCACCACTGCGGGCACCGAAGTTGCCTACACGATCACTTACCTGGCAATGACCGAGCCCCCCAGGACGGCCCCGGCCTTGCCAGACGATGTTCGGCTGGAACGCTGCGTTCAGCCTCCGGTCTGGTTTTTCCTGTCGCTCTATGATGCCGTGGGTCGGATGTATGAATGGGTCGACAAATTTGCGGAAGACCCCGAAGACCTGCACGATTTCGTCCAGCATCCCGAGGTGGCTCTCTTCGTCGCCTATCGGCACGGTTGGCCCGCCGGGTTTTTCCAGCTCGACTGGCGCAACCCGGGCATATGCGATCTCGCCTATTTCGGCCTCGTCCCGGAAGCGATCGGCGGCGGCATTGGCGGCACCTTGCTGCGCACGGCTATCGCAACGGGATGGGAACGGGATGGCGTGCGGCGGATGACCGTCAACACCTGCACACTCGATCATCCGCGAGCCTTGGAGCTTTACAAGCGCATGGGCTTTTCTCCGGTGCGCACCGAGGAGCACACCCGCATCCTGACCCGAGACCGTGATACGTCCCAGTTTCCCGCCTGAGGAGAGGCACAGATGTTCGAAACCCTGACCCCGCCGCAACCCGACAAGATCATCCAGCTGATGCAGATGTTCCGCGAGGACTCGCGCGCGAACAAGGTCGATCTGGGCGTCGGCGTCTACAAGACGTCCGAGGGCAAGACGCCGGTCATGAAGGCAGTCAAGGCCGCGGAGGAACTGGTCTGGAAAACCCAGGACAGCAAGGGCTATGTCGCCCTTGCCGGGGATGCCGGGTACCTGGCGGCGATGAAAGGCCTGATGTTCGCAGATACCGTGCCCCATGCCCGTATCGCGGCGGCAGGCACGCCGGGTGGCACCGGGGCCGTGCGCCAGGTGCTGGAAATGGTGAAGCGCCTGACGCCCGAGGCCACGGTCTGGATCAGTGCGCCGACCTGGCCCAACCATCCGGCGATCATTTCCTACCTGGGGCTCGGCCTGCGGGAATACCGCTACTACGACGCAGGGACCGGCGGGCTGGATCGCGCGGGCATGATGCAGGACCTCTCGGGCGTCAAGCCGGGCGACCTCATCCTTCTTCACGGTTGCTGCCACAACCCCACGGGGGTTGACCTGTCGCTGGAGGATTGGCGCGCCCTGGGCGATCTGTGCCTTGGATCGGGCGCGGTTCCGTTCGTGGACATGGCATATCTGGGCTTCGGGCAAGGGATCGAAGAGGATGCCGCCGGAATGCGTCTGCTGGCGGGAATGGTGCCCGAGATGCTGGTTGCCGGATCCTGTTCCAAGAATTTCGGCCTCTACCGGGACCGGGTGGGGATCGCCATGGCGCTATGTGGCGATGAAAAAGCGGCCATTGCCACCGGAGGCATGCTGGCCTGGCTCAACCGTCAGAACTTCGCTTTCCCGCCCGATCATGGTGCGCGGGCTGTTCAGACGATCCTGGGCGACCCTGGGCTGACAGACCTCTGGCGTGGGGAATTGCGCGAGATGCGTGAAGGTATGCAGGCCAACCGGGAAGCTCTGGCCGCAGAACTCCAGCGCATCACCGGGTCAGACCGGTTTGCGTTCCTGGCCTCGCACAAGGGGATGTTTTCCCTGCTGGGGGCGAGCCTGGAGCAAGTGGAAACCCTGCGGGCGCAACACGGAATTTACCTCGTCTTCGACAGCCGGATGAATGTCGCAGGCCTGACGCCAGAGACTATTCCGCTGGTCGCGAAAGCCGTGGCCGAGGTCATGGGCTAGAAAAACCTTCGGGAAGATTTTTCTGCCCGAACAAAATTCTTCCCGAAGAATTTTGGGTTTTCGGAAGAATTTTCCGGAAAATTCTTCTTTTACGCGGGGCTTGCCATTCAGGCCCCGCATGCGCTAAAGCGCGCCGTCCCTGCGTGCCAGGGCCAAGTCTCCGCTACCTTGTCAAAACGGATCAACAGACATGAAACGCATTCATCTGCCCGGCATTCTTGCCATGGCGGCCGTCGTCGTCGCCTCGAACATCCTCGTCCAGTTTCTCTTCGGTCAATGGCTGACCTGGGGGGCCTTCACCTACCCGATTGCCTTCCTTGTCACCGACGTGATGAATCGCGTCTATGGTGTTGCTGCCGCTCGAAAAGTTGTGGTTGCCGGCTTCGTGGTCGGCGTCATCTGCTCGCTCATCGGCACGCAGATCATGGGCGAGTTCGGCCCGCTCGTGACCCTGCGGATCGCGCTGGGCTCGGGGCTGGCATTCCTGACCGCGCAACTGCTGGATGTCGCTGTCTTCAACCGCCTGCGCGAGGGCGCTTGGTGGCGGGCTCCGCTGGCGTCCACGTTGGTTGGATCTTCGGTGGATACCGCGCTTTTCTTCACGATCGCCTTCTCGGGCGCGTTAACCTTCATCGAAGCGGGGAACGACGTCAGCTGGGCGGGTGAGATCCTGCCGCTGCTTGGCATGGGTCCCGAGGCACCCCTGTGGGTGTCGCTGGCCGTTGCCGACTGGCTCGTCAAACTTTCGCTTGCCTTGGTGGCACTTGTCCCGTTCCGCGTGCTGACTGCCCGTCTGACGGCACAGGTTGCATAAAAGGTTTTGACATACACAAAATCTATGGCACCCTTCTAGGTGAAATTAACCAGCTGAAAGGAGGTGCCATGTGTCGAGAGGGATCTTGGAGAGAGGTATCGGGACAGTCTGGGGAGGGCGCTTCTAGGCAGCCCTAGGGGCGTAATCTTCCCAGGTGGGCCGCCAGAGTCTAACCGGCCGCACCTCCTAATTCTTCGGAAAGGGTCGCCTTCGGGCGGCCCTTTTCTTTTTAACGAAATTGGGGGGGGTGCCACCCGTACACCCCCTGTGCACCCCCCGTACACCCCCCGTGCAGACGAAAGGCCGATCCGGGCCCCTCGACGGACCGCACGCTCCGGGTCTCGGACCAGCCCCGGGGTGACAGGCGCGGGGCGGGGCGGTATCAACCGGACAACCGCCCATGTTCCCGGAGAGACCCCTTGCAGCATCCCCTTCGCACCGCGCTTGTGACCGGATCGGCCGGGTTCATCGGCTTTCACCTGTGCCAGCGGCTGCTGGAGGAGGGCTGGCTGGTCATCGGGGTCGACGCGATGACGGATTACTACGACGTCGCCCTGAAGGAGGCCCGGCAGGCACAGCTTTTGCAGTCGAACCACTTCCGGGCGGTCACCGAGCGCATCGAGACGCCCGGCCTTCTGGAAGGCCTGATGGCCGATCATCGCCCCGATGCGGTCATCCACCTGGCCGCGCAAGCCGGGGTGCGCTACTCGATCGAGGCCCCGGAAAGCTACGTGGAGTCGAACCTGATCGGCACGTTTCGCTTGCTGGAAGCGGCGCGGTCGCATCCCCCGGCGCATATGCTGCTGGCCTCGACCAGTTCGGCCTATGGCGCCAACACGGACATGCCCTACGCGGAAACGCAGAAGGCCGATACGCAGATGTCCTTCTATGCGGCGACCAAGAAGGCCAACGAGGCCATGGCCCACAGCTATGCCCATCTCTACGATCTGCCCACCACCATGTTCCGGTTCTTCACGGTCTACGGGCCCTGGGGGCGGCCCGACATGGCCCTGTTCAAGTTCACCCGCGCCATGCTGGAAGGCGAGCCGATCCACGTCTACAACCATGGCCGCATGAAGCGCGATTTCACCTATGTCGATGACCTGGTGACCGGGATCGTCAGGCTGGTAGATGCGGCCCCGGTCCGGCCCCACAGCGAAGAGGAAATCGCCGAAGGCGACAGCCTGTCGCCCGTTGCCCCCTATCGCATTGTCAATATCGGCAACTCGGAGCCCGTGCCGCTGATGCAGTTCATCGAGGCGATCGAAGCGGCCCTGGGGCAAAGAGCCGAGAAGATCATGATGGACATGCAACCCGGTGACGTGCCGGCGACCTGGGCCGATACACGCCTGCTGCGCCGGTTGACCGGCGAGACCCCGGCAACGCCCGTGCGCGACGGCGTGGCCCGTTTCGTCGCCTGGTACCGGGACTATTACCGCGTCTAGGGGCCACGAGGCGCGGGCTTTTACGAAACTTCAACGCGTTTGCCCCGCCGCTGCCACAAAATCCTGACCAGTCGTTAACGCTGTCGGATCATCCTGCCTGACCAGGTGGGGGCCCTTGGGTTTTGGGGCCGACAATGACACAGCTGTCGACTGTCGGGGTGCTGGAGCACACAACCGGCAGCATGTTGACGGGGATAACCGACCTGGATCTTCGGGTCTCGGGGACAGGCGCAACCGTGCTTTATGCAACCAGCCGCTCGGCTGGCGCTGTCTCGGTCTATTCTCTGGCCACGGGCGCGCCCGTTTTCCTGGATGACCGCAGCTTCAGCACCGACACCGATTGCATTGATTTCCTGACGATGGGTGGCACCGATTATGTCGTTACCCTGGCCCCCCAGCCCGACACGACCCGGCTTTATGCCCTGTCGGCGGGCGGGCAGGTCAGCGGGGCGGCCCAGGCCCTGACCCCGGACACGGGCCCGATGGACAGCCTTGTGCAGGTCGATGTGGCCGGGCAGAGCTACCTGTTCTGTGTCGAAGCGGGTGGCACCGGCGTCGAGGCCTTCCGCATGGATGGCGGGGCGCTGACCTCGGTCGATTCCGGGGCGGCCACGGCGCCGGTGTCGGGACTGGCCCGCGCCTCGACCCCGCAGACCCAGTTCCTGCTGGTGACCGACCAGAGCGGCGCGCAGGTGCTGAGCTACGAGGTGACCGCCGCTGGCAGCCTGGCCCTGCGGGGCGAGGCGGGGGCCGCGCAGGGGCTGGGTGTGGCCGGGATCAGCGTGATGGAGCAGATCACTCTGCCTGACGGGCATTACGTGGTGGTCGCCGCGCGTGACAGTTCCTCGATCAGCGTGCTGAAGCTGGGGCCCACGGGCAGCCTGACCCCGGTTGACCATATCGCCGATGACCTGGGAACGCGGTTTTTCAACGTGACCGCCCTGGAGACTGCGCTGGTGGGCGACCGCGCCTTCGTCATCGCGGGTGGTGGCGATGACGGGATAAGCCTGTTTGAACTGCTGCCCGGCGGGCGGCTCCTGCACCACCAGACCATGGCCGACAGCTTTGCCACCACGCTGGCCAATGTCTCGGCGATCACGGCGACGGATGCGAACGGCCAGTTGCAGATCTTCGTGGGCAGCGGCATCGAAACCGGTGTCACGCAGCTGGTTGCCAGTGCCGGCCCGGTGGGCACGACCCTGATCGGCGGCGCCTGGGGCGATACGCTGACCGGCACGGCTGCGGGCGAGGTCATGGACGGGGCGCAGGGCAATGACAGCCTGTCGGCCGGGGCAGGCGATGACGTGCTGGTGGACGGGGCGGGGCAGGACACGCTTCGAGGCGGTGCCGGGGCGGACGTGTTCTTCCTCGTCGCCGATGGCGAGATGGACGTGATCGAGGATTTCACGCCGGGGGTTGACCGGATCGACCTGACCTCGTGGCCGATGCTGCGCAACCTGGGGCAGTTGAGCTACCAGATGACGGTGGACGGAGCGATGCTGAGCTTCGGCACCGAGCTGCTGCAGATCCGGTCCTCGAGCGGTCTGCCGCTGATGCAGGGCGAGGTGCTGACCTGGGACCTGATCAACATGACCCGTTATCCGACCGGTTCGGTCCTGCTGCCGGAGGCGGACGGATTCACCGGCGATGAAGGGGCCAATACGCTGACGGGCAACTCTGCGGATAACGACCTTCGCGGGAACGGCGGGGATGACACGCTTTACGGCGAGGGCGGGAACGATACGCTCGATGGCGGGACGGGCGCCGACCGGATGGAGGGCGGCGCGGGCAATGACACCTACCGGGTGGACAACGCGGGCGACGTGATCGTCGAGACGGCGGGCAACGGGGTGGACCACGTGGAGAGCTCGGTCTCCTTTGAGCTGCGCGATCACAGCCAGCACCTGGAGACGCTGACGCTCCTTGGCGGCGGCGATATCGACGGCACCGGCAACGGGCGGCACAACACGATCACCGGCAATGCGGGCCAAAATGTGCTCGATGGCGCATGGGGCAATGACACGCTCATTGGCGGGGCGGGGGCTGATACCTTCGTCTTTTCCAACGGGGCCGACGTGATCCAGCATTTCGAGAACGACATCGACACGATCCGGGTCGCCAACAGCTATTTCGGAGGCGGCCTGACGGCGCAGCAGTTCCTCGACACCTATGCCGACGACAGCAGCGGCACGACCATCATCGACCTGGGCAACGGCAACAGCCTCACCGTCAACGCCATCGC
>NZ_CAXREX010000038.1:0-12833 GCF_964229645.1 Nioella sp.
CAGCCAGATCAAGCCGGTGAAACGTGCGGGCGGGCGGCGCTACTACCGCCCTGCCGACATGGCACTGATCGGGGGGATCAAGGTCCTGCTGCATGATCAGGGCCTGACCATTCGCGGCGTTCAGAAGATCATCCGCGAAGAGGGCGTGGCCCATGTCTCGTCGCTCTCACCTGCGATCGACGGCGAAGAGCTGGACCAAGCCGGGATTCTCGAACTGACGGCGGCAGAGACCGCGACAGATCCGGCACCTGCCGAGGAAGACACCACCCGCACCGGGACCGGGACCGGGTTCGTCGATATCGAGGCGCTTGCCGCAGCCCCCGAGGAAGAGCCCGCGCCGAGCGAACCGGAACCGGCCCCCATCCCGGCGGTCGAAGACTATCCTGCGCCGGAACCTCAAGCCGACACGGCCCCTGCCCTTGCGGACTTGGCTGTCGAGCCAACAGGGGACCACGCGCCTTCTCCGCTGGCCGAGATTCACGCTCTGTTGCGGGCCTCGGTTCCGCTCAGCGCAGAACAGCGCGGACAACTGGCCCCGCTCGTGGCCCGGCTCGACGCCCTGGCCGCCCGCCTGCGCCGCGGCGCCAGCGCATCCTGATCTATTTTGAAGATGTGCAATTTTCCGGCCAGTTCCGTCTTGCACCCCCGCGCAAAATCGGTAGAACAGCCGAACGTCGGGCTATGGCGCAGCCTGGTAGCGCGTCCGTCTGGGGGACGGAAGGTCGCAGGTTCAAGTCCTGCTAGCCCGACCAACACTGAAACCGCTCTTGCCCTGTCGGGCGGGGCGGTTTCGCGTATCAGGAGGCCGCGATGACCACCGACCAGACCCGCCCCGGCGTTCTGCCCGATGCCGCCATCGAGGCCATGGCCGCTCGCGGCGAGATCCTGCCCGAGCAGCCCTTTGCCGACACCCAGGTGCAGCCCGCCAGCCTCGACCTGAGACTTGGGCATGTCGCCTACCGTGTGCGCGCCTCGTTCTTGGCCGGTGCAGGCCGGACCGTGGCCGAGCGGCTGGAAGAATTCACCATGCACAAGGTGGATCTGAGCCAGGGCGCGGTATTGGAAAAGGGCTGTGTCTACGTGGTGCCGCTGATGGAATCGCTGGTGCTGCCAAAGGGAATCACCGCCGTCGCCAATGCCAAGAGCTCAACCGGACGGCTCGACCTGCTGACGCGCACGATCACCGATAACGGGGTGGAGTTCGACCGAATCGCACCGGGCTATGCCGGGCCGCTATATGCCGAGATCTGCCCGCGCAGCTTCTCGGTGCTGGTGCGTCCGGGGATGCGGCTGAACCAGATCCGGTTCCGCGCGGGCCAGGCCGTGCTGAGCGATGTTGAACTACGCGCGCGCCATGCCGAGGCACCGCTCGTGTCCGGCGAAGCGGTCATCGACGATGGGCTTGGCTTCTCGGTCGATCTGCGCCCGGGTTCGGGCAACCTGGTGGGCTACCGGGCCAAGCCGCATACCGGCGTCATCGACCTCGACCGGATCGGCCAGTATGACCCCGCCGAATACTGGGAAAAGATCGAAACCGACGAGGGCCGCATCATCCTCGACCCGGGGGCCTTCTATATCCTTGTCAGCCGCGAGGCGGTGACGATCCCGCCCGATTGCGCCGCCGAGATGGCCCCCTACCTGGCCATGGTGGGCGAGTTCAGGGTGCATTACGCGGGCTTCTTCGATCCGGGCTTCGGCTACGGGCCGGCGGGCGGGGCGGGCGCGCGGGGCGTGCTGGAAGTGCGCTGCCACGAAGCGCCCTTCGTGTTGGAACACGGGCAGGTCGTCGGGCGGCTGGTCTATGAACGCATGGCCGCAGCCCCACGGGTGCTTTACGGCGCCGACCTTGCATCGAACTACCAGGGCCAGGGGCTGAAACTGTCCAAGCATTTTCGCGCCTGATCACCGTCGAGGCGGTCGTGCCACGGCCGGGCGGCGACCCTCAGCGCAGAAGCGTCGAGTAGTAGAGCAGCCCGTAATTCGCCAAATCGCGCGAGAACCCGTTCCACAGCGCCGCGAATCCAAGCTGGTCGAGCCGCTCGGCGGCCGCGATTTCCGCCAGGCTGCGACGCCCGTCCACGTGGCGCAACAGCCCCACCACCGCGCCAGACACCGGAACCTCTGCCTTTTCGCCTTCCAGCGTCAGCGGCAGAACCCCCTTCTTGGCCACCGCCTGCGCCACCTTGGCGGCATTGCCGCCCTTGAAATGGGGAATGGCGGCCGGAAGCGGCTGCGCCACGCGCCCCTCGGCCTGGCCCTTGGGTGCGGCGTAGAGCACATGGGTCTTGATCGTGCCCCGCAGTTTTTCTGCGATCTCCATCCGGGTCAGCGGGTCGATCCCCACCAGAAGCCCCGGATCGGGCAGAAGCGGCGTCGGGTCGTAGGCATAGGCCTGGGGCGAGCCCGTCACCTCCAGCCCGGCCTCGGCCAGCGTGTCGTGCAACTCGCGAATGGAATAGGGCCGGTCCTGGCTGTGCAGCAGAAGGTCGTAGAACCCTGCATCCCCCTGTTCGTGATCCCCGAGGTTGGGGTTGCGCTTGAACGGATGGCCTTCGGGCAGGCGACCGAAAATCTGCCTGGCCGCTTTCAGCCGTTCTTTCGGGCTGCCCGGCAAAAGCCGGTCGAAAGCCTCTTGCAGCGGGTAGACCCCCGACCGTCCGTAGGGCGCATAGACCATCAGGCCGATCCCGCCGCCCGGTGCTAGGGCGCGCGCCAACGCGTTGAAACCTTCCTGCGGATGCGGCAGGTGGTGCAGCACACCGCAGCAGTCGATGTAGTCGAAGGGGCCGTAGGCTTCGGCATTCAGAAGCGATCCGGTTTCAAACCGGATGCCGGAAAGCCCCCGCACCCTGGCTCGTTCCTCGGCGATCTTGCGGGCCGAGCGCGACAGGTCGAGATAGGTGATCTCGTAGGGCCTGCCCGCGTTGGTCAGAACCTGCGCCATCTGCATCAGCGCGTCGCCCGTGCCCCCACCCGCCACAAGGGCGCGGAAGGGCTTGGTCCAGTCGCGTTTGCCCCCGAACACGAAATGGTCGATCTCGACAGGGTGCGAGGGCGACCCGACGATCAGGCGTTTCTTTTCATCGGCCGGATCCCGTTCAGGATAGGGATAGGCGTCATACTGGTCTTCGATACGGCTCATGCGCCCTGCCCTGCGGTCTCGATGGGGTGAGAGTCAAGCCCTGCGACCTGCTCGGCGTCGAGCTTGTCCCACGGCACCACCCATGTGTGAATGGAAAAGAGCACCGCCCGCGTCCGGGGCAGGCGCAGCAGGCTCTGGCGTTCAGAGCGCAAGTATTCCGCCTTTCCCTTGGGCTTCACCCGCCGCTGCGCTTCCCTCAGGGGATGATGCAACGCGGGGCTGTGATAGAGCAGCGCATTGGCCCGCCACAAGGGCCGATCCTCGTGCATCGCATCGAAGAGCCGCTGCACCCGGGCGGCCATGTTCTCGGTATACTCGCTGACAGGCTCGTGAATGCCGGTCATCGGACGCCCGATCTTTTCCGACAGGGTCCAGCTGGCCGGAAAGCACAGAACGGCGGCGGTCAACACATGTTCGCCCGATCCCTCGGGCTGGTCCATCAGGCACAGGTCCTCCTGCACAAGGCGTGCGGCGGTCACCAGCGGATGATCGGCATCAAGATCCACGCGCACGCCGTCGGGGCGCAGAACCGCACTGCCCTCGCGCGTGTAGCCGGGGCCAAGCCGCGACAGCACAAGCGCCAGCACCTCGCGGGCGGCATCCTCGGACCCCTCGCAGGCGGCAAAGACATCCTGCCGCTGCTCAGCGATCAGCCGGTCACGCAGGGCCATCTGTGCTGCGAAAGCTTCGTCCCGCACCAGCCATTCTTTCATGTCCAGGGGCTGTATCCCTGGCAGGCGTCGGGTGGCGGGGTGCAACCAGGGGGCGAAAGGCAGGCGGTCCTGACAGATGACTTCCAAAAAAACGACCTTTCTGATGCCGCAAAGGGGCGCGCGCGGGCGCGGTCATGATCCCAAGCTTTGCCAAACTTCGGGAGGTTCCAGCGATGAATGAAGCCTATCGCCTGCCCATGCGCAAGATCGACCCCTCGCGCGGCGTCAATCTGGCCGATGGCACGCTGAACGACAATGACCGCGTCGAGATCGGGCCGACCATGCTGGCCTATGCAGAATTCGAGGCCGCGGGGCTGATCCTGCCCAACCTGCCCGTCATGCGGCAATACCGGCTCAATCGCCTTGTCGAGAAGATCAACGAGCGTGGTTATGGCGGGGTCTTGATGTTCGACCCGCTCAACATCCGCTACGCCACCGACTCCACCAACATGCAGCTGTGGAACACGCATAACCCGTTCCGCGCCTGCCTGGTCTGCGCCGATGGCTACATGGTGCTGTGGGACTACAAGAATTCACCCTTCCTGGCCGACCACAACCCGCTGGTGCGCGAAGTGCGGGCGGGGTTCGACCTCTTCTATTTCGACCGGGGCGACAAGGTGGGCGATGCCGCACGCAAGGTCACCGGCGAGGTGGAAGACCTGCTCAAGGCCCATTCCGGCGGCAACAAGCGGCTGGCCGTCGACAAGATCATGCTGCACGGGCTGCGCGCCTTCGAGGCCCGTGGCTTCGAGATCATGGAAGGCGAGGAAGTCACCGAGAAGGCCCGTGCGATCAAGGGCCCCGACGAGATCCTGGCCATGCGCTGCGCCATGCTGGCCTGCGAGGCGAGCGTGGCCGAGATGGAAGCCGCGACCGAACCCGGCATGACCGAGGACGATATCTGGGCGGAACTGCACAAGGCCAATATCCGGCGCGGCGGCGAATGGATCGAAACCCGCCTGCTGTCCACCGGGCCGCGCACCAACCCCTGGTTCCAGGAATGCGGCCCGCGCGTATTGCAAAACAACGAGATCCTGGCCTTCGATACCGACCTCATTGGCTGCTACGGCATCTGTTCGGACATCTCGCGCACCTGGTGGGTCGGCGACGACGACCCGCGTCCCGACATGGTTCACGCCATGCGCGTGGCCTATGACCATATCATGACCAACATGGAAATGCTGAAGCCCGGCGTCCATTTCAGCGAGTTGACGAAGAACACCCATGTGCTGGAGCCGCAGTATCAGAAGCAGAAATACGGCTGCCTGATGCATGGCGTGGGGCTTTGCGATGAATGGCCTCTTATCGCCTATCCCGACATGGCGGTCGAAGGGGCCTTCGACTACGTGCTGGAACCGGGCATGACGCTCTGCGTCGAGGCGCTGGTCAGCCCCGAGGGGGGCGACTTCTCGATCAAGCTGGAAGACCAGGTCCTGATCACCGAGGATGGCTATGAGAACCTGACCCAATACCCCTTCGACGAGCGGCTCCTGGGCTGGTGACAGTTACGGCAAGGCCAGGGAAACCAGAACATCCCCAAACCCTGCCACAAGCGTTCCGCCTATGCTGATCGCGGCAAGCGGGACGGTTTCCTTGCGCACCCAATCGAGATGGGCAGCAAGTGCGGCGCGGTTGTTCTCTGCAAGCCTGTAGGCATGCTCGGCCCGAAACGTGGCGTCCAAGGCAATGCGTCGGTCATCCGGCAAAGTGATAAGCGCGGCCGTCATAGCGGAGGCACAAGCATTGGCTCGCGCCTCGTTACCTTCGCGAATGGCTGACATTTCTTCATCTTTCATCTGCAGAAGCGCCACGGCAGCAGCGCGCAAATCCTCCTGCGTCATGACTGGAGATGCACCGAAGGCTACTAACGCGCGGGACAGTTCCGCTTCAGGCTCTGTGGCCTGCGCATGCGCTCGGACCAGTGGACGCTTGAGGGATCGCTTCGCCGTATCCCTGCTCAGAAACAACAGGAAAAAGCTGAGCCCGACCGACATGACCCCGCCCCACTGGCCGATCTCCGGCATGGACAACGCAATTCCAATGGCAACCCCTGCGATGCAGAGGGCGAGGGAAAGGTAAAAAAGCGCTCTATGCCCAGTCAGCCCGTCTGACAGCTCAGATTCCATTGGCAACGGCCCCTTTATGCCAAAGGAAAAGGCTTCCCAGGATAACACGCTCATCGGCCCGGACGAGGAACCTTCCTTCGAAGGGCCCAACCAGTAACTGGCGGTAAACGAGGGCGTCGTCGGGAGTGGTTTCGATGACCGTAGGCAATTGCCGATAGGCCCCAAGTCGCAACAGGTCTGCCTTGCGCGCGCAATACTGCAAAAGGGCCGTTTCATTTCGAAGGGCAGCATCGAGTCGCGCTTCCGCGCCAGTCACAAGGAACGTGGCGCGCTCCACTGCCAAACGGCACTGATCCCACGCATCCTCAAAGCGGGCAAGATAATAGACTGGATCGGCTATGAACCGGAACTCACCATCCACCACTGTCGAACTTCACTCGATACTATCCGCGCCGTTTCCTGGCCGCTTTCCCAACTGCATTGATATGCGATTCAAGCGCCGACATCGTTTGCTGAAGCTTGTGCCGGCTGATCTCGACGAACCCGTCATCTTCCCCGTTCAGGAAAGCCAGACCCCGTGCGTCAATATCCGCGTAATCCGCTGGCGTAAGTCCGAATTGATCCGACTCCGGCCCGTTTCGTTCTTGCTTAGCCAAGGAGAATTCCAATCACACTAACAACCATGAGACGAGCCTAAGCAGACCGGGGGCGCAATGCTAGGAAAAACTGGTAAACAAAAGGTTTGTTGTCATCCCTGTTGCTCCGAAAGCGACACCCGCGCCTGCACGCCGAAATGGTCCGACCCCACTTGCGGCCGGCGCCAGGCGGTGCCGGGACCGGGGGCCAGGATGTAGTCGATAGGAAGCGGGATGCCGCCGGGATAGATCGTGGGAAAGAGCGGGCCCACCCGCGCGGTCCGCGTGGCGCGTGCAATGCGGCGCACCGCGTGGGACCAGGGCACCATGTTGAAATCACCGCCCACGATCACCGGCCCCTCCATCTGCTCCAGGTAGGGCATCAGGTCCTCGACCTGATCCGCCTGTTCATGCGGCCAGGGCCAGTGCAGGTGGATGCCCGCCACCCAGAACGGCCCCTCCGGCCCATCAACCTGCATCGCCGCGATGCCCCGCCCCTCGGAACAGAGCGTGTTGCCCGTGCCCGGAAAACGTGACAACACCGCCTGCCCCCACCGGCCCGGACAATAGTGCTGGTAAGGGTAGAGATCGCCGAGGCGCGCCAGCAGGGCTTCGTTTCGAGGCGCGACTTCGGACAGGGTCACCACGTCGGCGCCACTGTCGCGCAGCTCGGCTTCCATCTCGTCGCTGACCGGGTTCCAGACCCACAGGTTGCGATGCTGGATCACGATCCCTTCGCCCTCGGGCTGCGGCAGCTTGGTCATGGCGAGCCCGACCAGCGAGGCCAGCGCCACGGCCCCCACGGGCCAGACAAGCCGTCGGGGCCAGCGCAGCGCAAGGGCAAGCAGCGCGCAGATAAGCGCAAGGGGCAGTCGCAGCAATGCCAGGGAATCCCCCGCAGGATGCAGCGCCCCGCCATAGCCTGCGACAAGGCCGAGCGCGGACAGGGCCAGAAACGCGATCCCGACAAGGCGGGAAAGACGCCTCATGGCCGCGTGTCGGGATCGAGGAAGAGCGCACAATCGGTGCGGTGCTGCTCTTCACTGGCATTCATCGCGGCAACAACGTCGCCCAGGTCCGCCATGCGATCCAGGATCGCCTCTTCGCTGGACCCGATCTCGGCCAGCACCCGGTCACTGAACGCGTCGATCGTGGCCTCGCTCACGTAGAATTCAGCCGCGACGGAGACCATGGATTGCGCCCAGGACTGTGCCGCGATGTGCCGATGTTCCAGCCGGGGCAATTCGGTCAGCACCAGTTCCCAGATGTTTTCCAGCGCGAAGGCTTCGCCAAGACAATGGGCCATGTAGGCATCGACATCGCCAAGCTGCCCGGTCTCTTGCGCAGGCAGGGGGACGGCCCATGTTGCAAAGCCTGCGCAAAGCGCCAGCGCCCACCCCAGTCTGTGCCCGCATCCTGCCACCTGGTCCAACCCCGCCATCTTCGAAAAACCCGCCGTTGCCAATAGCCTAGCGGCTTTTCGGGCCCGGTCCAGAGAATTGGCACCGCTCGCGCGGGGCACACGGGCCAACACGTACGCGTGAGGCGGGTTGCCTGCCCCGATCCGCCCCCCAGACTCGGGGTGTTGCACGTCACGAGGATCAGCCCATGCCAACCGAACTTTTCACCTTCCCCGGTCATGCTGGCCATGCCCTTGCCGCGCGGCTCGACCGGCCCGAGGGACCGCACCTGGCGACCGCACTGCTGGCGCATTGCTTTACCTGCGGCAAGGATATCGCTGCGGCCCGTCGCATCGCCGGGCGGCTTGCCGGCATGGGGATCGCGGTCCTGCGCTTCGACTTCACGGGGCTTGGCCATTCCGGCGGAGAGTTCGAAAACACCTCCTTCACCTCGAACGTCGACGATTTGCAGGCAGCTGCCGAGGCGCTGGAGGGGCGCGGCATGGCCCCGGACCTGCTGATCGGGCATTCGCTTGGCGGCGCGGCGGTGCTGAAGGCCGCCACCCGGCTGCCCCGGGTCAAGGCCGTGGTCACCATCGGGGCCCCATTCGACCCCGGCCACGTCACCCATAATTTCGGCGATGCGCTGGAACGGATCGATGCCGATGGCCAGGCCGAGGTGACGCTCGCCGGGCGGGCCATCAAGATCGGCAAGGGGTTTGTCGATGACGTGCGGGCCGAGACTCTCGGGCCTGCAATCGCGGCGATGAAAAAGGCGCTTCTGGTTCTTCATGCCCCCCGTGACAGCGTGGTCGGGATCGAGAATGCAACCCGCATCTTCCTGGCCGCCAAGCATCCCAAGAGCTTCGTCACCCTCGACGAGGCCGATCACCTGATCAGCCGCGCCGAGGATGTGGAATACGCCGCCGAGGTCATCGCGGCCTGGGCCGGGAAATATCTCGACCTGCGTCCCCCTGCCCCGCCGATCGGCGCGCCCGAAGGTATCACCCGCGTCAGCGAGGCCGACCCCGAGGGCTTTCGCCAGGACGTGCAGGCCGGGCCGTTTCACCACACCGTCGCCGATGAACCCACGGCCTATGGCGGCACGAACCGGGGTTTCACCCCGTATCAGTTCCTGGCCGCGGGGCTTGGCGCCTGCACCTCGATGACGATCCGCATGTATGCCCGCCGCAAAGGATGGCCGCTGGCCCATGTGTCGGTGGATGTCACCCATGACAAGGTGCACGCGCAGGACGCCGGCGGATCGACAAGCCGGATCGACCATTTCCTGCGCCGGATCACGCTGGAGGGCGCGCTGGACGCCGATCAGCGCGCGCGGCTGATGGAGATTGCCGACAAATGCCCCGTCCATCGCACGCTGGAACACGGCGCCACGGTCAGAACCGAGCTGGTTTCCGCCTCTGCTTGATCCAAGTCAATGCATTTGCAACGAGATTGCGGCCATCTGCGCTTGAACAGGCATGCAGGAGGCCGCGACATGGGTATTTTCAAATCTCTCAGCGACAGCGCCGCGCTGGTCGATGACATGGCCGACCGACTGGATGTCGATCTTGCCCGTCTTGACGGGCTCGACCCGGAGCTGTCGGCAACCAAGTATCGCCGCGCCGTCCTGTCTTGTTCCGCCTGCGGCAAACAGGGTGACTGCCGGCACCTGCTGGATGAAAATGCCAAGCTGGACGATGCGCCCGCCTATTGCCGCAACCGCGATATCATGCACCGCTGAGAGTCACTCGACACCAAGCGGCAGCATCGTGGTGGACTTGATTTCCTCCATACTGAGCAGTGCCGTCACGTTGTGGATGCGCACCTCGGAAATCAGCGACTGGTAGAACCGGTCATAGGCGCGGGCATTGGCCACGCGCACCTTCAGGATATAGTCGATATCGCCTGCCAGGCGGTGCGCCTCCAGCACTTCGGGGCGGCTTTGCAGCGTGTCGAGGAAGCGGCGCTGCCAATCGGCCTCGTGCTCGCTGGTGCGGATCAAGACGAAGAAACAGGCCTCCAGCCCCAGGGCCTCGGCATCCAGCAGAACCGTCTGCCGCCCGATGATCCCCGCCTCGCGCATCTTGCGGATTCGGGTCCAGACCGGGGTCTTTGACGAGCCCACCACGCGGGCGATTTCATCGAGCGACTGGCTGGCATCTTCCTGCAGCGCAGCAAGGATTTTCCGGTCGAGAGCGTCGATCTGGACGGACATTTCACGCATATCCTTCATATGGGACGAGTGTTCTTCTTGGACCCACATAACGAACATGTGTCCTTATTCGCAAGCCCATATGGCAAATTGATGGGAAATTATTCTATATCTTGGTCCAGAAACGAACAAACGCGGGCCCTGTCATGAAGCATTTCCCGATCTTCCTTGCGGTCGAAAACCGGCGCATCCTGCTGTCGGGCGGCGGCGATGCGGCCTTGGCCAAGCTGCGCCTGCTGCTCAAGACCGAGGCCCGCATCGAGGTTTTCGCCGAAACGCCCGCCCCGGAAATCACCGCCTGGGCCGCAGATGGCAGGCTGAGCCTGCGCCTGCGCTCGCTCGCCCCGTGCGACCTGCCCGGCGCGGTTCTGGTCTATGCCGCCGACGAAGACGCCGCCACCGATGCCCGCATCAAGCGGCTGGCCGAAGCGGCGGGCGTGCTGGTCAACGTGGTCGACAACCTCGAAGACAGCGCCTTCATCACCCCTGCGATCGTGGACCGCGACCCGGTCACGGTGGCAATCGGCACCGAAGGGGCCGCCCCCGTCCTGGCCCGCGCGATAAAGCGCGACCTGGAAGACAGGCTGCCCGTCACGCTCGGCACGCTGGCCTGCATCGGCAAGGCGTTCCGCGGCGCGGTCGAGGCCCTGCCCTTCGGCCGCAAACGGCGCGATTTCTGGGCCGACTACTACTTCGACACCGGCCCAAAGGCGCTGGCCGATGGCGGCGAGGATGCTGTTCACAATGGCCTGCGCACCCTGCTGGCCGACCACCTGACCGCCAAGCCGCGCGAAGGCCACGTGGCCCTTGTCGGCGCTGGCCCTGGCGACCCGGAGCTTCTGACTCTCAAGGCACGCAAGGCGCTGGACGAGGCCGACGTGATCATTCACGACCGTCTGGTTGCGCCGGAAATCCTGGAGCTCGCGCGCCGAGAAGCAACGCTTCTGGACGTGGGCAAACAGGGTTTCGGCCGCCACACCCCGCAAGACGAGATCGCCCGCCTGATGGTGGAGCACGCCGCGAAAGGCTTGCAGGTGCTGCGGCTCAAGTCCGGCGATCCGGTCATCTACGGTCGGCTCGACGAGGAAATCGAGGCGCTGGAGGCCGCCGGGATCGGCTGGTCCATCGTGCCCGGCATCACCTCGGCATCTGCCGCCGCCGCCGGGATCGGCCAAAGCCTCACCCGCCGGGGTCGCAATTCGGCCCTGCGGGTGCTGACGGGCCACGATACCGAAGGGTTCGCCGAACAGGATTGGGCGGCGCTCGCCCGCCCCGGCACGGTGGCCGCCATCTACATGGCCAAGAAGGGCGCACGCTTCCTGCAAGGCCGTCTGCTGATGCACGGCGCCCCCGCCGCGACGCCCGTCACCATCGTGGAAAACGCCTCGCGCGCCGAGGCCCGCACGCTGGCCAGCACATTAGCCACGCTGGCCAGCGATCTCGACAGTGCCGATCTGAGCGGCCCCGCCATTCTTCTCTATGGTCTCGCGCCCCGCGCGGCCGAGGCCCGACTGCCAGAGCTTCAGGAGCTTGCCCATGCCCCGTGACTTCACCCCCAAGGTCGTGACCGCCAATCACCTTCTGGAAGGCGACGTGGTCGACCTCACCGCAGATGACCGCTGGACCCGCTACCACGAGGAAGCGGAGCTGATCACGGACGAGGCCCATGCCGCGATCCGTCTGCTCGATGCCGAACGGCAGGCCGCAACCGTCGTCGGTGCCTATCTGGCCGATGCCAAGGAGGGCCCCAAGGGCCCCGAACCCACCCATTTCCGCGAGGTCTTCCGCACCCGTGGACCGTCCAACTACGCCCATGGCAAGCAGGTGGAGCTTTAAGATGTACCGCTACTCCGAATTCGACCGCGATTTCCTCGCCGAGCGCAACCGCCAGTTCCGCGCGCAGGTGGAACGCCGCAGCGACGGAAGCCTCACCGAGGACGAGTTCAAGCCGCTGCGCCTGATGAACGGGCTCTACCTGCAACTGCATGCCTACATGCTGCGGGTCGCCATTCCCTATGGCACGCTGAACAGCACGCAGATGCGGCAGCTGGCCTATCTCGCCGAGACCTGGGACAAGGGCTATGGCCATTTCACCACCCGCCAGAACATCCAGTATAACTGGCCGCGCCTGAACGACGTGCCCGACATGCTGGACGCACTGGCCGAGGTTGGGCTGCACGCGATCCAGACCTCTGGCAACACGATCCGCAACGTGACAGCCGACCATTTCGCAGGGGCCGCCGCCGACGAGGTGGCCGACCCCCGCCCGGTGGCGGAACTGCTGCGGCAATGGTCCACCGACCACCCGGAATTCCAGTTCATGCCGCGCAAGTTCAAGATCGCAATCACCGGCGCCCCCAATGACCGCGCGGTGACGGCAGCCCATGACATCGGCTTGCGGATCGTGCGGAAGGACGGCCAGATCGGCTATCAGGTGCTCGTGGGCGGCGGGCTTGGCCGCACGCCGATGATCGGCAAGGTGCTGGCCGAGTTCATCCCGGCCGAAGACCTCCTGCCCTATCTGGAGGCCACCGTTGCCGTCTGGAACGTGATCGGGCGGCGTGACAACAAGTACAAGGCGCGCATCAAGATCCTGGTTCACGAATTCGGGCTGGAGAACCTGAAGGGCGAGGTCGAGACGGAATTCGCCTTGCGCAAGCCG
>NZ_CAXREX010000039.1:0-9953 GCF_964229645.1 Nioella sp.
AACTACCTAATCCAACGCGGGCCGATCCTTCACCGATAAATCTTTCCCCCAAAGGGCGTATGCGGTATTACTCACCGTTTCCAGTGGCTATTCCGCAGTGAAGGGCACGTTCCCACGCGTTACTCACCCGTCCGCCGCTAAGCCCGAAGGCTTCGCTCGACTTGCATGTGTTAGGCCTGCCGCCAGCGTTCGTTCTGAGCCAGGATCAAACTCTCAAGTTGAAAGGCCGTTGCCAGCCTATCCTTGACGTTCGAACCTCTGCACATCTCATCGGGTGGCTAAACCCGATGAAGTCTCTGTTTGCAGATCTTCCAGGATGGAAGGATCCGACAAACAGTGAAGCTGACACCACATCATCGAGGAAAAACCCCTAGTGGCGCGATATACAGACAGTCGATCCGTCGATACGAACCAAACCGCCCACATATCTCTTCAGTCATACAACAATGTCAAAGAGCACAAGAGACAAAATCAACCGAACCGCGCTAACCTAAACCAGCGCCGCTCGCCCGATAAATCCCTCATATCCCGCCTCGTAAACAACCAAGGTCACCCTCAATCACCCCGTCCGGCGAAACCAACAAACGCCGCAGCGCCGCCGGTGAAGGGGTATCTACTGATCCCTGCCGGGACCTGCAAGCGGTTTTTTGACGGATCGATGACATTTTTTGCGAAAGGCGAATATACAAACAAAAACAACTACTTGAAAGCCATCCGCAGGGTGCAGGGCTGGCATGCGGGATAAGTTTCGCAGCTTTACTTGGGGGAAGCAAATCCACCCCTTGCTAGATATGGGGGCTGCGCATCTGCAACCCCCACGATCTCGCTTCGACGCGATAGGGAGCTACGCGACTCGGGGGCGGAGCCAGAGCCAGCGCAAGGCAACGACTCCGATTGCAAGGCCGAGATAGACCAGGGACTGCACGCTCCAGACCTTCTCCTGCATCACGAAATGCAGGCCGCCCAGAACCACCGCCAGGTAGGACAGGCGATGCAGGCGGTGCCAGCGTGGCCCCATGCGCCGGATCGCGGACTTGGTCGAGGTTGCGGCAAGGGGCACCAGCATCAGGAAGGCTGCCATGCCGATGGTGATATAGGGGCGTTCGACGATGTCCCCGGCGATCTGCGCCCAGAGGAAGGACATGTCGAGCGCCAGCCAGGTCAGCAGGTGGAGGCAGACATAGGTGAACCCGAGAAGTCCGAAGGCCCGGCGAAACCTGAGCAGGTTCAGGCCGGCATAGCGGCGCAGCGGTGTCACGAGGAGCGTCGCGATCAGGAACTGAAGCGCGATCACGCCCAGTTCGTGTTCGAGCGCCTCGATGGGTTCCACCCCGAGCCCGCCATTCAGACCCAGCCATAAGAGCCAGCCCGCGGGCACAAGCCCAAGCGGGTAAAGCGGCCATTCCGGCAGGCGGCGCAGGGCCTGGTTCACTCGGTCGATCATGATCCTATCCGCAGCAGGGGCGTCCTGCCTGAATCGGCGGGCAGGGAACCGTTCCATATGAACAAAACACGCAGCAGTCGCCGGGCCGGGGTTTCAGAAGCACCCCGCAACCGCTGCATTCGTAAAACCACTGGCAGGAGTCCGTTGGCATCTGCTCTGTCCGTGCATGTCCGCATTCGGGGCATGTCAGAACAGAGGTCAGTTGGATCCCCGACATCCCGGTCATCAGTAATATTCCGACAGGTCCATGCCCTCGTAGAGCGAGGCGACCTCTTCCTCGTAGCCGTTGAACATGAGCGTGGGAATGCGCCGGGCGAAGAGCCCGCCCCCCACGCGGCGTTCGCTTGCCTGGGACCAGCGGGGATGGTCCACCTGCGGGTTCACGTTGGAATAGAAGCCGTATTCGCGCGGGTTCTGCATGTTCCAGGTCGTCGGCGGTTCCTCGTCGGTCAGGGTGATGCGGACGATCGACTTGATCGACTTGAACCCGTATTTCCACGGCACGACCAGCCGGATCGGGGCGCCGTTCTGGTTGGGCATCGGCTCCCCGTAAAGACCGGTCGCCATCAGGGTCAGGGGATGCATGGCCTCGTCGAGCCGCAGCCCCTCGCGGTAGGGCCATTCCAGGATGGGGCTGCGCTGGCCCGGCATTTCCTCGGGGCGCACAAGCGTTTCGAAGGCCACGTAGCGCGCACCCTCCTGAACGCCGACGCGGGTCAGCAGATCGGCCAGTTCGAACCCGTTCCACGGGATGACCATCGACCAGGCTTCGACACAGCGAAAGCGGTAGATGCGTTCCTCGATGGTCTGGCCGTCCAGGATTTCCGCAAGGCTGTAGGTGCCGGGATTGTCGACCATGCCGTCTATGGTGATCTCCCACGGGTCCGTTGTCAGCATGTGGGCATTTGCGGCCGGATCGGTCTTGCCTGTGCCGAATTCGTAGAAATTGTTGTAGCTGGTGATTTCTTCCCAACTGTTGGGTTCCAGCGCCTCCTGGGCGCGGGCCTGGCCGCCAAGCATCCCGGCACCTAGTATGGCGCCTGTGCCAGCCATAAGCTGGCGGCGGTTGAGAAAGACTGCCTTGGGCGTGACATCCGCCCGGCTCAGGGTGTTCTTCCAGCGATGGGCCATTGCGTCCTCCTGCTACTGCTTGGCGCGAACCTGCCAGACAGATGGGATGCAACAAAGCGAAAGCAGGGGGGCCTCACGTCATTGTTGAAACCACGTTACCACGCGGGAAGACCTCGTTCATCGGCCGAGAGGTGCCATCGGCCATGACCAACCGCACGTGCCGGCGGCGCATCAACCGGGGCTCGGCAACGCCGACGGAATGCGCAATTGTCTCGACTTCCTTGATGATTGCCTTGGCATAGCGTGCCACGCGATCCTCTTTCGCCTCGACGACCAGCCCCTTCTGAAAGCGCGGGTTATGCGTGGTGATCCCGGTCGGGCAGGTGTTCTTGTTGCACTTGAGCGCCTGGATACAGCCCAGGGCAAACATGAAACCTCGGGCAGATGTTACAAAATCGGCCCCGGCGGCCAGCGCCCAGGCAACGTCGCCGGGGTTGACCAGCTTGCCCGAGGCGATCAGCCGGATGCGTTCCTTCAGCCCGTGCCGGTCGCGCAGGTCCGACACCATCAACAGCCCTTCGCGGATCGACATGCCGACGAGATCCATCAACGGCATGGGTGAGGCCCCGGTGCCGCCCTCGCCGCCGTCAAGCGTGATGAAATCCGGGGCGCTGTCTTCGCCGCGCTCGATGATCAGACGAAAAAGTTCCTCGAACGGCTCGGACCCGCCCACGACGGTCTTGATCCCGACGGGTTTGCCCGTGACCTCGCGGATATGGGCCACCATGTCGAGCAGGTCTCCGAAATCATCGATTTCCAGGTGGCGATTGGGCGAAAAGCTGTCATGGCCCATCTCGATGCCGCGGATCTTCGCGATCTCGGGGGTGATCTTCTCGGCGGGCAGAATGCCGCCCTTGCCGGGCTTGGCCCCCTGCGCGAGCTTCAGCTCGAACATCTTCACCGTGTCGTGGGCCGCGATCGCACGCAGCTTGTCGTCGTTCAGGCTGCCATCGGGGTTCTGCACCCCGTACTTGGCAGTCCCGATCTGGAAGACGATGTCGCAGCCGCCTTCCAGGTGGTAGGGCGAGAGCGCCCCCTCGCCCGTGTTCATCCAGATCCCGGCCTTCCTGGCACCGCGCGCAAGGGCCTGCACGGCAGGCTTTGAAATCGCGCCGTAGCTCATGCCGGAGATATTGAAGAACGAGGGCGCCATGTAGGGCTGGCGCGCGGTCGGGCCGATCATCATCGGCTCGGTTGAGGCGAACTGGTCATCGAGCGGCGGAAAGGCCGCGTTCACGAAAATGGGCGTTCCGGGCACGCTCAGATCGCGGGTCGAGCCGAATGCCAGCGTGTTCGATCCGCCCTCGGCGGCATGGTTCACCCAGTGCCTCTGCGCCCGGTTGAACGGCATCTCCTCGCGGTCCATCGCAAAGAAATACTGCCGGAAGAATTCCCCAAGCGCGGTGAAGAGATGACGGAAACGTCCGATGACCGGATAGTTGCGGCGGATCGCGTCATGGGTCTGGAACCGGTCGAGAATGGCCATGACCACAATCGCCAGCACCACGAGACCGATCACCAGCACGAAGACCTGTGCCAGGAAATCCAGCAATCCACCCATCATCGCCGTGCTCCTTCATGTCCGAACCTGCTTGCAGCCAGTCTGCCCATGGCGACCCCGCATGTGCAATGACAGAGCTTACCCGCCGAGGGCTTTCCGGGCGTTCGTTTCCCCATTCACGCCAATACAGACCAAAACACGGAAATTGCCCGTCCAAGGGCAAACAATACGCCACAATTTTGACAAAGTCTTTGATCCAAAGCGCATTTTCCCGTTAGGCTGACAGCAATCAATCAATCTTGAGAGGCATCGCGCAGGCCCGCTGATTTCCAGCGGGGTTAACTTGTGGGGGAAAGCGCATGCCAGTTGGTGGACTTGCTGCGGCTCTCGGTGCCCTGATGGCGGGGACCGGAGCCAACGATACTTTGAACGGAACGGATTTGGACGACACGATCGACGGCCTCGGGGGCGACGATCGCATTTATGGGCTTTTGGGGCATGACCTCCTGTCCGGCGGCCCCGGGCGCGACATGCTGAATGGCGGGGCCGGGAACGATACGCTCGACGGCGGTGACGATAATGACATCCTGCGCGGCAACTCGGGCGATGACGTTCTGATTGGCGGGGGCGGAAACGACCTTGCAACAGGGGCTTCGGGGGCGGACCTCTTCTATGGCGGGGACGGCGACGACACCCTTGAGGGCGATGACGGCGACGACACGCTCTATGGCGAAATGGGCCATGACAGTCTGCTGGGGGGACTCGGTCGCGATATTCTCAATGGCGGCGCAGGGGACGACTGGCTTTCGGGAGGCGATGACAACGACATCCTGCGCGGCAACTCGGGCAATGACAGGATGTTCGGGGATGACGGCAACGACCTGCTTACCGGCGGTTCGGGCAATGACACGCTCTATGGCGGCACCGGGAATGACACGCTCGACGGAGATGACGGCGATGACCGCATCTACGGAGAGCTTGGCAACGATACCCTGACCGGTGGCCTCGGGCGTGACATGCTGAACGGCGGGGCAGGACGGGACTCGCTCGACGGAGGAGATGACAATGACATCCTTCGGGGCAACTCCGACAACGACACCCTGCGCGGGGGCGACGGGAACGACCTGGTCGATGGCGGCAGCGGCGATGACCGGGCCTATGGCGGCACGGGCGACGACACGCTGACAGGCGGGGACGGGCGCGACCGGCTATACGGGGAAATCGGAAATGACCTCATTCAGGGTGGTGCGGGACGCGACATCCTCAATGGTGGCGCGGGCAACGATCTGCTGGAAGGCGGAGACGATCGCGATGTGCTGCGCGGAAATTCCGGCAACGACACCTTGCGAGGAGACGGCGGGGATGACCTGGCCACCGGCGCATCGGGCAACGATTACCTCTATGGCGGTGACGGGAACGATACGCTTGGCGGCGACAGCGGGGCCGACCGGATCTATGGCGAGATCGGCGATGATCTTCTGCAGGGCGGCACGGGCAATGACATGCTGAATGGCGGCGCAGGAAATGACACGCTGCAAGCCGGCGACGACCGGGACATTCTGCGTGGAAGCTCTGGCAACGACTCGCTCGATGGCGGGGCCGGGGACGATCTGGTCGATGGCGGCTCTGGCGCGGACGTGCTGACAGGCGGCGCAGGGGCGGACGAGTTCCTGTTCTGGCAGGATGGCGCGACCGACCGTGTGACCGACTTCACCAGCGGAGAGGACGTGCTGAACATGTCTGCCTTCGGCTATGCCGATTTCGCCAACTTCCAGGCCGATATTGCCTCGACCACCACGGGACCCTCGTCGGTGACCTTCACGATAACCAGCGGCGAGACCTTCGTGATCGAAGGCACCACAAGCCTGCTGGCAGACGATTTCATCTTCTGATGCCGTGACAGAAGAGCCCCGGATCACCGGGTTCGGGGCTCTCTTTCCTTCACGATCCGTCAACTGAACGTGACTGGAAATTGGAAAAGCTCCGGGCTTAGCCCGCTTCCCGCTTTCGGCAAGACCCCCGATCTTCGAATTTCAGCTGCGCCCGTGGTCATCCGGCGCGCGCCCTGCCCCGTATCTCCGGTCACAACCCAACTGCCAGGAGATCACAATGATCCGTCGTAGCTTCCTTGCCGCAACCGCGGCTGTCGCCCTGTCCACCACCGCCTTTGCGGGCGGGCATTCCATGGATATCGTCGATACCGCCGTGGGCGCGGGCACCTTCAACACGCTGGTTGCCGCCGTTCAGGCCGCCGGCCTTGAAGAGACCCTGCGCGGCGAAGGCCCCTTTACCGTCTTCGCCCCCACCGATGACGCCTTTGCCGCCCTGCCCGAGGGCACGGTCGAAAGCCTGCTGATGGAGGAAAACCTCGATCAGCTGGTCGCGATCCTGACCTATCACGTGGTGCCGGGCGCGGTCATGTCGGGCGACCTGTCCGACGGCATGATGGCCACAACCGTTCAGGGCTCTGACATCACCATCGGCACCATGGGCGGCGTGACCGTCAACGGGGCGAATGTCGTCACCGCCGATATCGAAGCCTCCAACGGCGTGATCCATGTGATCGACGCCGTAATCATCCCCGAGATGTAAGGCCCTGCAGGCCCGCCCTCACCAAGGGCGGGCCCCCTGAATTCCAGAAAGGAAGGAGACCCCCCATGAACCGTCGTCAATTCTTCACCGCCACCGCAGGTGCCGCTGCCGCATCGCTGGCAACCCCTGCAATCCTTTCCGCACAATCGGCCACCATCGTCGACCTCGCCATCGCAAAGCCCGACCTGTCCACGCTGGTCACCGCCGTTCAGGCGGCGGGCCTTGTCGATACGCTGGCGGGCCCCGGCAACTTTACCGTCTTCGCCCCCACCAACCGTGCCTTCGAACACCTGCCCCATGGCGTGCTGGACGGCCTGCTGCACGACATCCCCGCGCTGACCAATGTGCTGACCTATCACGTGTCCGGCGCTTACTACCCGGCCTCGGCCATTGTCGGCCAAAGGGGCCGTATCCCGACCGTTCAGGGCGGATATATCCGCGCCAACGGTCAGGGCCATGGCGTCGTGCTGAACCACGCGGCCACCGTCACCACCGCCGACGTGATGGCCTCGAACGGGGTCGTGCACATCATCGACGCCGTGCTTCTGCCGAGCTGAGCCCGGTCCCCTCCGGTTTCGGCAGAAAGAAGCGCCCCGAACGGTGTGATGTTCGGGGCGCTTCAATCCGGGGCTACTCTGCCGCAGGACGCATGCGACGACCGTCGCCCCTCGATACACGTCGTCCCGCAATGGATCGGCGCGCCCACATGACCCCCAACAGCAGTGTCAGCGACACCGCCAGACTGGTCAGCACGGATTTCGCAATCGTGGCTGCACTTGCTGCAAAAACGAGCGGAACAGAAGGGTTTGGCCCGCTCCAGATCATCGCGCAGATGGCAAGATTTTCAGTATAGTCGAACGCGGCAGCGCCGAGCGAAAGCATACCCCCCGCGCGAACGAGCGTGCGGCTTGGCAGTCGTTCCCCGATCCAACAGATCGCCCCCATCAACGTCAGCGCCAGCAGCGCCGGATAGACCGTATCCAGTGGAATCTGATGCGACAGATAATAGGCCCGCCCATCCGCACCTAACGCGTCAAGCAGCATCAGGGCATCCGCGTGGCTATAGCCCAAAGGGCGCATATCGAAGGGGATCAGCCCAGAAACCGCCTCGACATGGGCGAGCGTGACATTGACCATCAGCAGATAGATGGATGCACCCATCACCCCCAGGCCCAGCGTGGCTGGCCCCACATATCTTGCCCGGATTTTGTTTGTCATTTTGTAAACTCCTTGAACATGTGCCAGACATGCCCCCGGACGAAGACCCTCGCATTATCATTTGATAAGGCCCTCCAAGATGGATCTACGGGCGTTTCTTGCGCAATCTCCTGACCTTTCGGATGCGGTCTGCGCAAAGGAATTTGCCGACTTCTGGACGCGCAGGCATCTGCTCAAGGGCGCGCATCTGGCCCGCCAGGAAAAGCCCGAAACGGGCGAATTCATTCTTCTGGACGGACGGCTTGTAAGCAGCATTTGCGATCAGGACGGCAAAGAGGTTTGCGTCGGGTTCTATGTGGGGCCATGCGTTGTCACACCGAACATTGCACGCACGCGCGGCGGCGCATCGCTCGTGTCGATCGTGGCGACAACCGATGCCACGCTTGCGCGGATCGACACTGACCGGCTGTCAGATCTGATGATTTCATCAGAGCCCGTTCGCAACTGGGCCAATGGCATCCTGCGCGAGGCACTCAGCCGCAAGGTTGATCGGGAATGGTGCCTTGCAGCACTTGGCGGGGCTGATCGGCTGGAATGGTTCCGCTCCACCTTCCCCGGTTACGAAGACATCTTTACCCATTCGATGATTGCATCGTTCCTGGGGATCACACCCGTCACAATGAGCCGCCTGCGCACCGGAGACAGGCAAGGTTGATCACGGGACGTCCAAAACAAAAGGCCCCGCATCAGCGGGGCCTTTTCTTCGTCAGTGCACCACGGCGTCATCGGGCTTGGGCCGGTTCGAGGACGACACCCTGTCGCCCACGATCAACCCGTCGGCCCCGGCGCCGACATGCACCGTTTCGCCGTCCTTCACCTCTCCGGCGAGGATCATCTCAGCCAGCGGGTTCTGCAACGCGCGCTGGATCACCCGCTTGAGCGGGCGCGCGCCAAAGACCGGGTCATAGCCCTCGTCGGCCAGCCATTTCTTCGCGCCTTCGTCGAGGTCGAGCGCGATCTTGCGATCGGCAAGACGCTTGTCCAACCGCTTGAGCTGGATCGCCACGATCCCATCCATGTCGGCCCGCGTCAGGCGGTCGAAGATGATGGTCTCGTCCAGGCGGTTCAGGAACTCCGGCCGGAAATGGGCACGCACCGCGTCCATCACGTCGCGCTTGGCGGTGGAACTGTCAGCCCCGTCGGGCAGCTGGCTCAGCGCCTGCGCCCCAAGGTTCGAGGTCAGCACGATGAGCGTCTGCTTGAAATCCACCGTGCGCCCCTGCCCGTCGGTCAGTTGCCCGTCATCGAGCACCTGCAACAACACGTTGAACACGTCAGGGTGCGCCTTCTCGACCTCGTCGAACAAGACAACCTGGTAGGGCCGGCGCCGCACCGCTTCGGTCAGCACGCCGCCCTCGTCATAGCCGACATAGCCCGGAGGCGCGCCGATCAGACGGGCAACGGCGTGTTTCTCCATGAACTCGCTCATGTCGATCCGCACCATCGCCTGATCGTCGTCGAAGAGGTATTCGGCCAGCGCCTTGGTGAGTTCCGTCTTGCCGACGCCAGTGGGCCCAAGCATCAGGAACGAGCCGAGCGGACGGTTTTCGTCCTGCAACCCCGCGCGCGCGCGGCGCACGGCATCGGACACGGCCTTCACGGCCACTTTCTGACCGATCACCCGCTTGCCGATCTCGTCTTCCATGCGCAGCAGCTTTTCGCGCTCGCCTTCCAGCATCTTGGACATCGGGATGCCGGTCCAACGTTCGACCACGGCGGCGATCTGTTCGGGGCGGACGGCCTCTTCGACCATCAACCCGTCATCTTCCTGCGCCTCGGCAGCGGCCAGTTCCTTTTCCAGCCCCGGGATCACCCCGTAGGACAGCTCCCCCGCCCGGGCGAGATTGCCCTCGCGCTTGGCCTGGTCGAGCTCGGCTCGGGCATGGTCGAGCTTTTCCTTCAGCCCGCGGGCCGATTCCAGCTTGTCCCGCTCGGCCTGCCATTGGGCCGTCATTTCCGCCGATTTCTGCTGAAGCTCGGACAGGTCCTTTTGCAGCTTCTCCAGCCGGTCCTTCGAGGCTGCATCATCCTCTTTCTTCAACGCCTCGGCCTCGATCTGCTTTTGCA
>NZ_CAXREX010000040.1:0-2260 GCF_964229645.1 Nioella sp.
CAGTTGCGCGCATAACGCAACCGCCTCGGCCAGCTCCGCGGCAAGTTCGCCCCGGGTGTCCTCCCCGGCGTCGTGGCGGGCGCAGGCATCGCTGGCAAGGTAGACCAGGCCTCGCGCGATCTCGCGGACCAGCACCTCCAGCCTCATCAGCCCGGCCAGACGCTCATAGCTCGATTGCAGGACATGAGGGTCGTCCCAGGGCTCGTCCAGTTCGCGCCAGGCGCGGTCCTCCTCCCGGTCGAGTGGCAGGCGCGCCTCAAGCGCCTCGATAGCGCCGCGGAGATTGCCCGCATCGATCAGTCGGGTCGCAAGATCCGACAGGAAGCGGCCCGCATCCACGCCATACGTGATGCCCTCGCGCGTCTGCACCAGCCGCTTGCCAACCCCGAAGGCCCGCGCGGCTTCCAGCCTTTCGTCCAGGCCAGCGCTGTCAGGGTCGATCCGGTGCTCTGCGGGCAAGGCGCTGTTTTCCGGCGCGTCATCCCTCCCCGGCCTTTTCCGGCGCAGCATGTGGGACAGGACCGCGACAACTGCCAACAGAATCGACAGGACCGCGAAGATTTCCATCCAGTCGGGCATCGGCACGTCCCTGAAGGAGAGGTGGTTGGTCAACAGCTTTTAAGTGTATTTTATACACGTATGGATATGAAATCTGGACAGTGCAAGCCCGCGCTTCATAGGTTTGCCCGAACCGGAAGGAGACCCCATGCGCAGCAGCCGAATGATCACCGCCGTCGAGGCTCATGCCGAAGGCGAACCAGGGCGTGTCATCACCGGGGGCCTGCCCCCCATTCCCGGCCGCTCGGTCTTTGAAAAAATGCAGTGGATGCAGGCCAACGCCGACGAGATCCGCACGCTGATGTTGCAGGAACCGCGCGGCAACCCGGCGCTGTGCTGCAACGCGATCGTGGAGCCCTGCGACCCTTCGGCGGACGCGGGCTTCATCATCATGGAGCAGACGGAATACCCGCCCATGTCGGGCTCGAACACGATCTGCACGGTCACGGTCCTGCTGGAAACTGGCATCCTGCCGATGGTCGAGCCGGTGACCGAACTGACGCTGGAGGCTCCGGCGGGGATTATCCGGGTGCGGGCCGAGTGCAAGGATGGTAAGGTCACCCGCGTCACCTTTCGCAACGTGCCCGCCTTCGCGGTGCATCTTGACGCGGAGATCGAGGTCGAGGGCCACGGCCGCGCGCGCGTCGACGTGGCCTGGGGCGGCATGTTCTATGTCATCGCCGAGGCCGCGCAGTTCGGGTTGGATCTTGTGCCCGAAAACGGTGCCGAGATGGTGCGCCTGTGCGAAGCCCTGCGCCGCGCCGCCGTGGTGCAATTGCCGGTGGTGCACCCTGAAAACCCCGCCATCAAGGGCCCGACGATTTCCCAACTGACGGGGCCTGCGAAGACGGGCGGGCATCATGGGCGCAGCGCCGTGACCGTGTCGAACAGCGTCGCCGCGCCGCCAAGCGCGATGTCCCTGCCCGGCGCGCTGGATCGGTCGCCCTGCGGTACCGGCACAAGCGCCAAGATGGCTTGCCTGCACGCGCGCGGCCTGCTTGCGCCGGGGCAGGATTACATCAATGAAGGCCCCATCGGCACCACTTTCACGGGCCGGATCGAGGGCGTGACGCAGGTCGGCCCCTATCCGGCCATCTTGCCAAGCATCGCCGGACAGGCCTGGATTTACGGGGTCAGCCAATACACGCTCGACCCCACGGACCCGTTTCAGGCGGGCTTTCGCGTGGGCGACATCTGGGGCTAGACCCGACCGCCGCCCAGAACCGAGAGCCGTCCGCGCAGCTTGATCAGCAGGTCGCGCGGGAACCCGTCGACCCGCCCCGTGGGATCGCCCGCCGTTTCCGCAAGCGCCCGGTCGACGCGGGTTACCAGGTCGCTGGCGATGTCGCGCGCCTCGGTCTCGCGGCCTGCCAGCCGCAGGCACAGCAGCGGACCGTAGTCCGTCAGGCGCGGATCGCTCAGGCGCACATCGGCGGCACTTGCCAGCACATCGTCGGCCAGCCGTTCGGCCAGGTGCAGGATGTCGCCGCGCGCCTCTGTCCTTCGCAGGGACAGCAGAAGGTCGGCAGCCTCAGACACATGCCCGCGCGCGGCCTCGTCCCGCCCCTGCCGGGCCTCCAGCCGGGCCAGGCGCAGCAGCGCGGCGGCGCGGTCCCGGTCGGTCATCTCCGTGTCCAGCGCCCGGCTCAGCACCTCCTGCGCCGGGCCGGATCGGCCTTCGGCCCAAAGCGCATCGGCCCGG
>NZ_CAXREX010000041.1:0-6306 GCF_964229645.1 Nioella sp.
GGCAGTTCGCGAAGGCTTCGGGCAGAAGGTCGTCGAGGCTCTCGCCATTCTGCGCGCGATTGCGCAGCTCGGCGGTCTTGGCCACGATTTCGGTATCCGTGAGTTTTTCGAAATCCGGCTCCAGCGCGTTGATCTTTTCGACGAGGGGACGGGTGGCCTTGATCTTGCGGTCGTTCGGGGTTCCGAAGACCTTCTTCGCGAGTAATCCAAGCCCAAGCATGTTCTCTATTGCCCTTCCGCATCGTCGGCTGCCGATTTCAGCCGCAATCTATCAAACCTGAGGGCATCGGGTTGTTCGGCTCCTTGCAGGCGTCTACAACGACCCCCAAGTCAGGCTAGGCCCCGATGCCAAACCAGAAAGGGACATAAGGGGCTGCCGGATATGTGTCAACGCGGCCAGGGGACCAACCCGGCCTTCAACATGGGAATATCTTCAATGACCAAACACTTTCTTGCCGGCGCGGCACTGTCGGCGCTTCTGATTACGCCCGCCGTGGCCCAGGATGCGGGCACCGTGCTGGCGACCGTGAACGGCCAGGACATTACGCTCGGCCACGTGATCGCCGCGACCGCCGCCCTGCCCGAACAATACCAGGCGCTGCCCAACGACATGCTGCTTCAGGGCATCCTGGAACAGCTGATCCAGCAGGAAGTCGTGGCGTCCATGGCGCGTGACGAACTGTCGGGCGCGATGCGTATCGGCCTGGAAAACGAGGAGCGCGCCTATATCGCAGCGATGGCACTGGACGCCGTGGCCATGGCCGACATCCCGGCGGAAGAGCTGCAGGCCGAGTATGACGCGCAGTATGGCAACGTCGAACCGGTGACCGAATACAATGCCTCTCACATCCTGGTGGAAACCGAGGAAGAGGCGCAGGCGCTGATCGAGGAACTGGAAGGCGGCGCGGATTTCGCGGCCCTCGCCCAGGAACATTCGACCGGCCCCTCTGGCCCCAATGGTGGGCAGCTTGGCTGGTTCACGGCGGGCATGATGGTTCCGCCCTTCGAGGAAGCGGTGTTCGCGCTTGAAGTCGGTGAAGTGTCTCCCCCGGTTCAGACCCGCTTCGGCTGGCACGTGGTGATCCTGAATGACACCCGCGACCAGGCCGCCCCGGCCCTGGAAGAGGTGCAGGACCAGCTGATCGAAGGCCTGCGCCAGGCCCGCGTCGACAGCTACCTCGAAGAGATGAGCGCTGCCGCCGCGATCGAGCGCCCCGAGATGGAGCTTGACCCGGCCCTGATCCGCGACCTGGGTTTGCTTGATAACTGATCCTCTGCGGGGGCCGGGTTCTGCCGGGCCCCCGCTTTCCATAGCCAAGGGTTTGGCCGCTTGTCAGCCATGGTGCCCAGATGCGGCTTGGCGAGTTGTGATGCCTATTTAGCTTGTGGTGACGGGGCCATTTCTTTCTAGAATGGGACGGTCCCGATTTCAGGAAGAGTTCATGTCGACAGTCAGCATCAGCATTCGCAAATTGGCGAAACAAGGAATCGAGGTCCTTCCGCGTGGGGCGGGAACGAGCGTTACCCTTCCCAAGGCTACCCGGATCGAGGCACCTGCCAGCCTGAAGTGGACGCAATACGAGAATTCGCTCGAACTTGGGGCATTTTCCTACCAGGTGTCCGGCTATTGCGCGGCGGCCCGGATCGGGCGCTACTGCTCTTTCGGCGAAGAGGTGCAGATTGGCCGACAGGATCATCCGACGAAATGGATATCGACAAGTCCGGCCTTTTACCTGGGTGACCGGCTCTTCTCACTCGGGTCGGAGTTTCGGGATGCCGAGCGCTACCATGACTTCAAGTTCAACTTCACCGGGCCCTCGACAAAGGCGAAGATCACCACGATCGGCAACGATGTCTGGATCGGGCACGGAGCCTATGTGGCCGCGGGGGTGACGATCGGGGACGGGGCCATCGTGGCCGCCAATGCCGTGGTGGCCAAGGACGTTCCGCCCTATGCCGTGGTTGCTGGCAACCCGGCGGTGATCAAGAAATACCGCCTGCCGCCAGAGCTGATTTCCCCCATCTTGCGCAGCAAATGGTGGCGTTTTGCGCCCTGGCAGTTGCAGCATCTCGATCCGGCAAAGCCTGGACAATTCGCCCACGGAGTCCTGGCGATGCGGGACGAGCCGGAATTCGAGCCCGAGGTCTTTGTGGCCAGCGAAGAAATCTGATCCGGATCGGCTTGATCTTGGGCTGGAATCCGCGATGCTTGCGACGCAACTGCCCCTTCAAACGGTGAAGCGACCTATGGCCAAGAAAGACAAGAATGCGAAAGAAGGCGGTGAAATCGCCGAGCTGAAAAAGAAGCTGAACAAGCTGCGCAAGAAGCTGAAGCTGGAACGTGCGGCCCCCGAGGCTGAGGAGGCACCTGCTGCAAAGGCGTCGCCCAAGGTCTCTCCGCTGGCGCCCAAGGACGGTTTCCCCGCGATCCCACCCATCTCGGGGGTGCGCTTGTCTGCCGTTGCGGCTGGCGTGAAATATAAGAATCGCAAGGACGTGATGCTGGCAGAAATCGCGCCGGGCAGCGCCATTGCCGGGGTCTTTACCCGCTCGTCCACGCGGTCCGCTCCGGTGCTCGATTGCGAGGCGAAGCTCGCAGCGCTGAAATCCGGGTCGGACAAGGGCTTTGCCTTCATCGTGAATGCCGGCAACTCCAACGCCTTCACGGGCCATGCCGGCCAGCAGACCGTCGACCAGGTCACCGGGGAGCTGGCCAAGTTGATGAACCTGCCCAGGGGGCATGTGTTTTCCTCGTCCACCGGTGTGATCGGTCAACCGCTGCCGCCCGAGAAGATTACTCACGCTCTTGGTGATCTTCAGGCCGGGCTGTCCGAGGACAACTGGCAGGATGCCGCACAGGCCATCATGACGACCGATACATTTCCGAAAGGCGCGGTGCAGCAGGTCGAGATCGACGGAGCCACCGTGACCATTGCGGGGTTCGCAAAGGGATCGGGGATGATCGCGCCGGACATGGCGACGATGCTTGGTTACGTCTTTACAGATGCCGCCGTTTCGCAGCCCGCGCTTCAGGCGATGTTGAAGGCTGGCACAAACGCAAGCTTCAACGCCGTGACGGTGGACAGCGATACCTCGACTTCCGACACGGTGTTGGTCGCGGCGACGGGCCAGGCCGATCATAAGCGCATCACCTCTGCACGCAGCGCCTCTGGCCAGGTTCTGGCCGCAGGTTTGGCGGCGGTTCTCAAGGACCTTGCGCTTCAGATCGTGCGCGATGGCGAAGGGGCCACGAAACTGGTCGAGGTCCGGGTGACCGGAGCAAAGACTGCCCGGGACGCCGACAAGGTGGCACGCGCCATTGCCAATTCGCCGCTGGTTAAGACGGCCATCGCGGGCGAAGACCCGAACTGGGGTCGGATTGTCATGGCAGTTGGCAAGTCGGGTGCTGCGGCCGATCGCGACCTGCTCAACATCCGCTTCGGTGACATCCTGGTTGCCGAAAAGGGGTGGGTGGCAGAAAGCTACACCGAAGAGGCCGGCGCGTCCTACATGAAACAGGAAGAGCTGGTGATTGCCGTCGACATGGGGCTCGGATCGGGCGAGGCAACAGTCTGGACCTGCGACCTGACCCATCAATACATCTCGATCAACGCGGATTACCGGTCGTGAAAACGGTCCTGGTTGCCGCCGTTGCCCTGATAGATGCCGAGGGGCGCGTGCTGCTGGCACAGCGCCCCGAAGGCAAGTCCATGGCGGGCCTGTGGGAGTTTCCGGGAGGCAAGGTCGAGCCCGGAGAAACACCCGAGGCGGCCCTTGTGCGCGAGTTGCAGGAAGAACTGGGGATCGACACCTGGGAAAGCTGCCTCGCACCACTGACCTTCGCCAGCCATAGCTACGATGAGTTTCACCTGCTGATGCCCCTCTTTGCCTGCCGCAAGTGGAACGGGATCGTGACCGCGCAGGAAGGTCAGAAACTGGCCTGGGCCCGGGCAAACCAGTTGCGTGACTACGAGATGCCCCCGGCCGACATTCCCCTGATTCCAATCCTTCGCGACTGGCTCTGATCGCAAAAGATATCTCTGGATATGCCTACGAATACGCTACATTGGCGGTAAGCGGGCGGCCTGGCGCAATAAGATCCGCGTTATGGCCTATTCAGGAGGAGCGTCATGCTCAGGACCATCATCATCGGATCGTGCGTCTCCGTGCAGGGGACCTTCGTGAAGACCCTACCCAATGGGCATATGGTCGTGCGCGTGGGCGACCGCCTGTTTGCTGGCCGCCCCGTCGTGGCGGCGGCCTAGACCCATCCCGATAGATTGACGTCGATCACGTCCGCCAGAGCGCTGATGTGGGCGTCTTCGTCGTTGAGGCAGGGGATATAGGTGAACTCTTCTCCGCCCGCCTCTTCGAAGCTTTCCTTGATCTCTTCGTTGATCTCTTCCAGCGTTTCGATGCAGTCGGCGCTGAACGCGGGCGCGATGACGGCGATCCGCTTCTTTCCTGCTTCGGCAAGCCGCGCGACCTCTTCCACCGTGTAGGGCTTCAGCCATTCTTCGGGGCCGAACTTCGACTGGAAGGTGGTGACGATCTGGCTCTTGTCCCAGCCAAGCCGTTCGCGCAGAAGGCGCGTCGTCTTCTGGCACTGGCAATGGTAGGGGTCACCCTGCATCAGGTAGCGTTCCGGCATCCCGTGATAGGAGGCGACCAGGATGTCCGGCTTGGTCTCCATCGCCGCGTAGGCCCGTTCCACCGATTGCGCCAGCGCGTCCACGTAGGAGGGATGGTTGAAATAGGCGGGCAGGGTGCGGACCGAGGGCTGCCACGCTTCTTCCATCAGCGCGCGGAAGAACTGGTCATTGGCAGTGGCCGAGGTCGCGCCCGCATATTGCGGGTAGAGCGGCACGAACAGGATCTTGTCGCAGCCCGCCTCGACCATCGCGCGGACCTTGGATTTGGTCGACGGGTTGCCGTAGCGCATGCAGAAATCGACCATGACCCTGTCGCCGTGCCGGGCCTGCATCTCGGCGGCCATCTTGGCGGTCTGGTCCTTGGTGATGGTCATCAGCGGGCTTTCGCCCTTGTCGTGGTTCCAGATCGACTTGTAGGCCGCGCCAGAGCTGAAGGGCCGCTTTGTCAGGATGATGGACTGAAGGATCGGCTGCCATTTCCACGCCGGGTAGTCGATGACCCGCTTATCCGATAGGAATTCGTTCAGATAGCGGCGCATGGGCCAGTAGCTGTAATCGTCGGGCGTGCCGAGATTGGCGAGAAGAACGCCAACCTTTCCGAACTTCACCGGGGGATGGTCGGCAGGGGCGTGCGGCAGTGCTTGGGTCATTCCTGGCCTCTTTTGGTCTGCGCCGGCACGGGGCGGGCGGCTTCGTCGAATTCGGTTGTTTCCAATGCCTCGGCCAGACGCGCGGCGGCCGATCCGGGGCGAAGGGGTTTCTGCTGGCTTTCATGCGGGCTCCAGCCCGTCAGGAAGACCAGTTCGAAGGTGGCCGCGATACGCCCATCCTCTGCGGGAAAACTGTCGGCGTAAAGCTGCGCGGCACGCGCAAAGAGCCCGCGCGGCGGTACTGCCTTGTGACGCGCGGCCAGCGCGTTGGTTTCGCCCATGTCGCGCAGGTCGTGCATCAGGTGAAAGAGCGTCTGGTAGGTGACCCGCTGCGGCAACCGGTCGGCCACGGGCAAGGACAGGCCCGCGCGGCCCAGAAGTCCGCCCAGATCCCGAATCTCGCCCATCGGGGCCACGCGGGGGCTGAGCCCGCCCATGACCTCGCTTTCAGCCTGTGCCAGCGCCGAGCGCAGCTCGTGCAGGGTGTCGCCCCCCAGCATGGCGACCATCAGCAGCCCGTCGGGTCTCAGGGCACGGCGGCATTGCACCAGTTGGCCCACCGGGTCTTCGGCCCAGTGCAGCCCCATGACATGGCAGACGAGGTCATGTGCGCCGGGCTCCAGTTCCAGGATCTCGCTGTCGGGCACAACGACCGCACCGGGCAGGAAATCGGACCAATGATCTGGAAACGGCGTCACGATCGCGGGGGACGTAAACGCCCTGTTAACGTCCAGCAGCCTTTCCTGAAGCTCCAACCGTGCTTCGTCATGCAGAAACCCGGCACGATCCAGCCGCGCGCGGGCGCGGTGGCGTGTCAGGGCCTCTTGATCAATCAGCCGGGGCCGGGTCTTGTCGGTCGGGACGGTCATGGCGATGCAACCTAGGGGGCCGGGATGAAAATGCAAACGGCTGTGAATGCGGTGTTTCCGCCCGATTGCGTCTGCTGCGGCGCACCGGTTGATACCGAATTCGGTCTCTGTGCAAGCTGTTGGGCCGATACGCCC
>NZ_CAXREX010000042.1:0-15002 GCF_964229645.1 Nioella sp.
TCGGGTTATGATTGAAACGCTGTAATTCAATATAGGGGTACAGGTGCGGGTTATTGTAGTTCAGGTGAACCACAAAGCCTACATAGACCTGATTGTTTTCACGGTGATAGATGAACGACCCGCCGCCCGCGTTCTTGCCCAAGGGCCAGCCCATAGTATGGGTCACGGTGCCTTCGCGGTGCTTTTCCGGGTCGATTTCCCAGATTTCCTTCATGCCGATGCCGAATTTCTGCGGGCAATGGCCGTGGGACAGGTCGTATTTCGCGATGACCTCCTTGGCGAGCGAGCCGCGAACGCCTTCGGACAGGAACACGTATTTGCCGTGCAGCTCCATCCCCGGCTCGGTGCCCTCGCCGATGGACCCATCGGGCTCTAGCCCGAAGACACCGGCCACGACACCCTTCACCTCGCCATTGTCGCCGTAGACGAGTTCAGAGCAGGCCATGCCGGGGAAAATCTCGACACCCAGTTCCTCTGCCTGCTCGGCCATCCAGCGGCAGACATTGCCCATCGAGACGATGTAATTGCCATGGTTGTTCATCAGGGGCGGCATCGGGAAGTTCGGCACGCGCAGCTGGCCCGCGGGGCCGAGCACGTAGAAGTTGTCTTCCTTCACTGGCGTATTCAGCGGCGCACCCTTCGCCTTCCAGTCCGGGATCAGTGCGTCGAGACCCGACGGGTCCAGCACGGCACCCGACAGGATGTGCGCCCCCACTTCCGAGCCCTTTTCCAGCACAACGACGCTGAGGTCGGCATCGAGCTGCTTCAGCCGGATCGCAGCAGACAGACCAGCCGGCCCCGCCCCCACGATGACAACGTCGTATTCCATCGATTCCCGTTCGATCTCGGACATTCCCGCATTTCCTCCGGTTCGACGCCCCCAAGCGCCAAGAATTTCGGTTCGCGATGGGGTAACGCGGCCCGCCTGCTGCGTCAATTGCGACGCAACATCACTTTGCCTTTCGGGGTCGCAGACTAACTATGTTTCGTCGCCCCTTGGCTCGGGGCCGCGAAAAAGGAGAGTTTGATGACCCCGTTCCGCCTGTTGTTCTTTGCACTCGCGATTCTCGGAACCGTGCTGCCCATACGCTACTTCCTGGCCTGGTTCGCAGAGAACGGCTTTTCGATCATGGGAATGGTGGATGCCTGGCACGCCAATGCCGCAACCTCGGGCCTTGTCTGGGACCTGACCGTCTCGGCGCTGGCCCTTACCCTATGGGTGCTGATCGAGGTGGTGCGCGGGCGGAACTGGTGGGGTCTGCTCGCCATTCCGGCCACGTTCTGCATCGGCGTCAGCTGCGGCCTGCCGCTCTATCTTGCGCTGCGGCGTTGAGGCAGGGCACTGATAAGGCGCGTCTACGCACGTTGTTCTGCGCCCCGTTGAAGGAGCGCAGAACCCCGGTTTCGAACCCGCGTCACCGGCGGCCGGTCGACCGGCCGCCCCGCGCGGGATCAGAGCGTCAGGATCGTTGAGCCGGTGGTTTGCCGCGCTTCCAGCGCGCGGTGCGCCTCGGCAACATCTTGCAGCGGGAAGCGCTGGTCGATCCTGATCTTCACGTCGCCCGCCACGACTTTCTCGAACAACTCGCTTGCCATCTGCTGGCATGTCGGTCCGTCAGCGATATGGGTGAAGAGCGTGGGCCGCGTGATCTTGAGCGAGCCTTTCTGGGCGAGCAGGCCGACCGAGAAAGGCGGCACGGCCCCCGAGGCATTGCCGAAGCTGATCATTATGCCAAGCGGCTTGAGGCAGTCGAGAGAGCCCTCGAACGTATCCGCGCCCACGGCATCCATAACCACGTCAACACCCACGCCACCGGTCAGGTCCTTCACCCGGGCGGCCCAGTCTTCCTTGCGGTAATTGATGCACTCGCTTGCCCCGTGATCGAGCGCCAGTTGGCACTTTTCGTCCGTTCCCGCGGTTCCGATCAGGCGAATGCTTTCGGAGCGCGCCCACTGGCAGGCGATCAGGCCCACGCCGCCCGCGGCGGCATGAAACAGAACCGTGTCCCCCGGCAGGATCGGGGTCGTGCGGCGGAAGAGGTAATGGGTGGTCAGCCCCTTGAGCATCATCGCCGCGCCTTCCTCGAAGGAAATCGCGTCAGGCAGCGGGCAGACTTGCGCGGCCGGCATCACGCGGGCATCGCAATAGGCACCGGGCGGGGTCGCAGCATAGGCGGCGCGGTCGCCGGTCTTCAGATGCGTCACGCCCTCGCCCACAGCCTCGATGATACCCGCGGCCTCCATGCCGAGCGCGTGGGGCAGGGACATCGGGTAAAGCCCGGTGCGCTGGTAGACGTCGATGAAATTCAGACCGACGGCCTTGTGCCGGATCATGACCTGGCCCGGGCCGGGTTGGCCAAGCTCTGCTTCGACCATCTTGAACTTCTCGGGGCCACCATGTTCCTCGATCACCATAGTGCGAACCGTCATGGGTCTTTCCCTCCCTTGGATGACACATCGTTGCGACAAGAGCTAAGTCCGCCCCCGTCCCAAGTCGAGTAGCTCTTTGAATTTTCCCACCATGATGCTAGGGCGCGGGCTGAGCTTGCAGCAAGGCCGACCCCGATGGACCACTTCCTTTACCGTGACGGCATCCTTCATGCCGAAGACGTGCCCCTGCCCGCAATCGCCGAGGCGGTCGGGACCCCGTTCTATGTCTACTCCACGGCTACGCTGACACGGCATTACCAGCTCTTCAAGGATGCGCTGGACGGCGTTCCGAACATGGTCTGCTACGCGATGAAGGCCAATTCCAACCAGGCCGTTCTCAGGGTTCTGGCGGACCTCGGTGCCGGGATGGACGTGGTGTCGGGCGGGGAATACGCCCGGGCAAAGGCAGCGGGCGTTCCGGGAGACCGGATCGTCTTTTCGGGTGTCGGCAAGACACAGGAGGAAATCCGCGCAGCACTGTCCGGGGGCATTCGGCAGTTCAACATCGAGAGCGAGCCCGAGATGCTGGCGATTTCCCAGGTCGCCACATCGCTTGGTGTAACTGCACCGGTGACGATCCGCGTGAACCCCGATGTCGACGCGCGCACCCACGAAAAGATTGCGACCGGGAAGTCCGAGAACAAGTTCGGCATCCCCATTGCCCGAGCCCGCGAGGTCTACGCTCTGGCCGCCGGCCTGCCGGGGCTGGAGGTGATCGGGATCGACGTGCATATCGGCAGCCAGCTGGTGGAACTGGAGCCTTTCGAACAAGCCTACAAGAAGGTCGCAGAGCTGACCCGGACCCTGCGTGCTGACGGGCACGATATTCGGCGGCTCGATCTCGGGGGTGGGCTTGGCATCCCCTACACCCGGTCGAACGAGGCACCGCCGCTGCCGCTGGATTATGGCGCGCTCATCAAGCGCTCGGTTGAGGGGCTGGACGTTGAAGTCGAGATCGAGCCGGGCCGCCTGATCGCGGGCAATGCCGGGCTTCTGGTCTCGTCGGTGATCTATCTCAAGGAAGGAGAGGGGCGGAACTTCCTGATCCTCGACGCGGCGATGAACGACCTGGTGCGCCCGTCCATGTATTCGGCCCATCACGATATCGATCCAGTGATCGAGCCCGCGCCCGGCACCGAGCGTGCGGCCTTCGACATCGTGGGGCCCGTCTGCGAAAGCGGCGACACCTTCGCCAAGGGCCGCGAGTTGACGCCCCTTGCCGCAGGGGACCTCGTGGCCTTCCGCTCTGCGGGGGCCTATGGCGCGGTCATGGCCTCGGAATACAACACGCGGCCTCTCATCCCCGAGGTTCTGGTGAAAGGCGATCAATTCGCCGTCATCCGCCCCCGTCCGACATTTGACGAAATGATCAATCGCGATATCGTGCCAGAGTGGCTCTAGGCCGCCCCAGTCCCAACTGAGGGACATAACCCGCGAAAGGTCACATGACCGACCAGACCCGACTTGCACGGGCGACGCTCGATCGCCTTGCCTGGCCCCTGAGGCTGACCCGCCTCGGGATCGGGGCGGAGCGGGCCGTCCGCGCCTTCTGGCCCGTCTGGACCATCGTCCTGTCGGGCGTTGCGGCGCTGGCGTTCGGCGCCGCCGAGGCGCTGCCAGGTGGCTGGCTGATCGGCGGTCTCGCCGCGGCCGGGATCGCCCTGGTCTGGGCTTTGGTTTCCGGTCTGCGCCGGTTTCGCTGGCCGTCCCGGGCCGAGGCGATGGAGCGCCTCGATGGCACTCTGCCGGGCCGCCCCCTGACCGCCCTTCTGGACAATCCCGCCATCGGTCGTGGCGACGCGCAGTCCCTGGCAGTCTGGCAGGCGCATCAGCACCGCATGGCAGCCCGCGCGGCAACGGCGCGTGCGCCGGAACCCGACCTGCGCCTGCACGACCGGGACCCGTATGGATTGCGTTTCATGGCAGCAACCGCTTTCGCCATGGCGCTGCTCTTCGGGACATTGTGGAAGGTGGTGGACGTGGGAGATGCCATGGCCGGTGCGCCGCAGATGCCCGCGACTGGGGGCCCAAGTTGGGAAGGCTGGGTCGAGCCGCCGCTCTATACCGGGCGCCCCTCGCTCTATCTCAATGAAATCGTCGCCGAAGAATTCGAAGTTCCCGCGGGCTCTCGCATCACCTTGCGCATCTATGGTGAGGCGGAGGCGATCACCATCACCCAGAGCCTTCAGGACATTGATCCGCCGACCGATCCGGCCAGCCTGTCCCGCCAGATTATCGTCGAGCAATCCGGCGCGTTGGAAATCACCGGCGCCACCCCGCGAAGCTGGCGCATCGTGATGCTTGCGGACCGTGCCCCCACGGTCGATCTGGCTGAACCCGTGACAGGCGTGCCGCCGGGGTCGGTGCAGATGACCTACGCAGCACAGGACGACTATGGTATCCGGTCCGGCCAGGCGGTGCTGACGCTCTGGCCCGAGGCGGCAGACCGCCGCTATGGGCTCGCCGTCGCGCCGGAGCCGCGCGAGGCCCTTGTTCTCGATCTTCCCCTTCCGTTCAGGGGCGGGCGCGAGGAGTTTTCAGAGGTTCTGGTCGAGGACCTGTCGCAACATCCCTTCGCGACCTTGCCCGTTCGGCTGGAACTGACGGTCGAGGACGATGCCGGCCAGCAAGGGCAAACGATTGTCGAGCTCGACCGCTTGCCGGGCCGCCGCTTCTTCGACCCGATCGCCAATGCGCTGATCGAGATGCGCCGCGACCTGCTGTGGTCGCGTGAGAACGCTGGGCGCGTTGCGCAGTTGCTGCGCGCGATCACCTACCAGCCTGATGAATTTTTCGAGAATGAAGAGGTCTATCGCCAGGTGCGCGCCGTGATCCAGCGGCTCGAAGCCGGGGTGGACAGCCTGTCTGCCGAAACCCGCGACGAGGTTGCCGAGATCCTCTGGAGCGCGGCACTGGCGCTGGAGGAAGGCGACCTTGCCGATGCGCTGGAACGTCTGCGACGGGCGCAGGACCGCTTGGCCGAAGCCATGCGCCAGGGGGCCAGCGACGAGGAGATTGACCAGCTGATGCAGGAACTGCGCGACGCGATGCAGGACTACATGCAGGAACTCGCAGACAACACGGAGCCTGGTGATGGCACCGATGAGCCGGACCAGTCGGGCGAGTCGATGGAACTCAGCATGGATGCGCTGGAAGAGATGATGCGGCGGATCGAGGAGTTGATGCAGCAGGGCCGCATGGCAGAGGCGCAGGAGATGCTGGATGCGCTTCGCCAGATGATGGAAAACATGCAGATCACCCAAGGCGGCAACAATCCCAACGGTCCGCGCAGCCCCGGCCAGGAGGCCATGGACGGGCTTCAGGATACCTTGCGCGATCAGCAGGGGCTTGCCGACCAGGCCTTCCGCGACTTGCAGGAACGATTCAACCCCAATGCCCCGCGCCCCGAAGAGGGGCAGGAGGGGTCGGACGGGAACCAGCAGGGTGGCGAGCAGGGCGGAGAAAACGATGAAGGCAGCCTTGCCGAGCGCCAGCGTGAATTGCTGGAGCAGTTGCGGGAACAGGCTCAGAGCCTTCCGGGGCAGGGCACCGAGGAAGGGCGCGAGGCGCTGCGCGAACTGGAAGAGGCAGGCCGGGCCATGCGCGAGGCCATTGAAGAGCTAGAACAAGGCGATCTGGCCGAGGCGCTCGATAGCCAGTCCGAAGCGATGGAAGCCCTGCGCGATGGCATGGAAGCCCTTGGTGAGGCGCTCGCCGGTGATCAGGGCGACGATCCCGGGCAGGGGCAGGCAGAGGGCAACATGTTTGCCGAGCGCCCGCTGGAAGACCCGTTGGGTCGCCAGGCCGGCAATTCCGGGGCGTTCGGGACAGAGGAAAGCTTCGAGCAACGCGAAGAGGCGTTCCGGCGTGCACGCGAACTGCTTGATGAAATTCGCCGCCGCTCCGCCGAACAGGACCGCCCCGAGGTCGAACTGGACTACCTGAGGCGCTTGCTGGACCGGTTCGCAGAAAACCGCTGAGGCGGGCCGCGATCAGCTGCCCGCGCGCGCGGCCAGCTGATCGGCAAGCGACTGCACAAGCCCGTCGAGCCAGACCCGCAACTCGTTCACCTGATCGACATATTGCGCCAGGTAGGGGCCGGCTTGTGGCACGGCATCCGCGATAAGCGGGGCGTAGGCGTAGGCCCCCACGGCGGCAGCAGCCAGCAGGATCATCAGCAGGAACCCCACGCGGAAGCCGCGTCGACGCCGTGGCCGCAAATCCATGCTTTCGATGTCGGTCGTGCGGAACTCGCCCGCGTCGCGGTCGGTGGTTGAGCGCAGGGTCGAGTTGATCTCTTCGATATCGGGCAGCAGGTCGCGGCCCGACGGGCCGCGCCCGCCGTCCCGTGCTTCGGCTTCCAGGTCAGCACGGATCGTGGCCAGTTCATCCGCGGCGGCGTCGGCCTGCTCTTCGGGGTCGGTCGCACGGGTAGCAGGCGGCGGCGCGCTGTCGAGCGCCATCTCTTCCTGCTCCTCATCGACGGGGGCTGCGGCCCGGCGAAGGGTTTCTTCGCGCTCGCGTTCCTCGCGCAGGATGTCCCGCAGCGCAGGGTCCAGTTCACGGCGCGGCGAGCTGCGCTCGCCGTCGCCTGCAGGGGCAGGGGTAGGGTCTTCAACCCGGGCCCGGTTTCCGGGCTGGAACCAAGTCGTGGCGCAGTTGGAGCACTGCACATCCCGGCCCTCGGGCGGAATGAGCGAGTCATCCACCTCGTAACGGGCGCTGCAGTTTGGGCAGGTCAGGCGCATCGACATCCTCACGCGGTCGCCCGGAAGCGGACCAGGAACTTGAAATCTTTCGCAACTCTACCAACGCGATTCCGCCATTCCAAGCCATTGCATGGGCTTACGATTGCAAGAAAGCCCGGGGTGAGGCATGACGGTCTCAGCAAAGAGGGACGGAGCAGGCGCGTGATCGAGTTGAAAGAGGCTGCGTATGGCTATGGTGGCAGCCCCCTTCTGTCCGATATTTCCCTTCGGCTGGCGCCGGGGTCATTCCACTTTCTGACCGGTCCATCCGGGTCCGGGAAAACGACCTTCCTGAAGCTGTGCTATGCCGATCTGACCGCGACGGGCGGGCAGGTCAACATTTTCGGACAGGACGCTGCGACCATGAGCCGGGACGAGATCGCCCTAGCCCGCCAGCGTATGGGCGTGGTGCATCAGGATTGCGAGTTTCTCGATCATCTGCCCCTTAAGGAAAACATAGCCCTGCCGCTGACGGTTGCAGGGCGAAACGGGCCCGGCTCTGATGGCAATCTTTCCGAACTGATCGGCTGGGTTGGCCTGACCGCGCGGGCCTCTGCCTTGCCACCAGAACTGTCCGGTGGTGAACGCCAACGTGCCGCGCTGGCCCGCGCCGTGATGACCGATCCGGATGTGATCCTGGCCGACGAACCCACGGGTAACATCGACTGGGAGATGTCCCTGCGCCTGCTGCAATTGCTGGTGGAACTCAACCGCATGGGCAAGACCATCCTCATTGCCACCCATGACCTCGCCCTGATCCGGGCGGCCAAGGCGCAAGTGTCGGCACGGGTTCTGCGCATCGCGGGTGGGCGTCTGCAACTGGCGGGGGCCGATCTATGAGCAGGCCGTCCGGTATTCTCGACATTCTGAAGGGCGACGCGCAGGCCGATCGGGTGGTGCCCCGGCGCGGCCACTCGGTGAGGCTGACGCTCTTTACCTCCGGGGCAATGGCCTTCCTTGCCGTGTTCGCGCTGGCCCTGTCGCTGGCGTCTGGCCGGTTGGCCGATCGCTGGTCAGAGGCCCTGGCACGCAGTTCCACGATCCGAATCTCGGCACCCGCCGCGCAAATGGAGGCGCAGATCTGGGCCGTTCTGGAAGTGCTGGAACAGACCCCCGGCGTGGCCTCGGCGCGGGCGCTGACGGAAGACGAACAGCGCGCCCTGCTGGAGCCGTGGTTCGGCCCGGACCTGCCACTGGAGGACCTGCCGGTTCCCCGACTGGTCGAAGTGATCGAGACCGAAGAGGGTTATGATCCGGATGGCTTGCGTCTGCGATTGGCCGCCGAAGCCCCGGGTGCCGTGCTGGACGATCATACCCGGTGGCGCAGGCCGCTTGTGCGCGCGGCAGAACGCCTGCGCTCGCTTGGCTGGATCTCCCTGGCCCTGATCCTGGGCTCTGTTGCCGCCATGATAACCCTGGCCGCGCAGTCCGCGCTGGCGGCCAACGTCAAGGTCATCCGGGTGCTACGCCTGGTGGGCGCGCGCGACCACTACATTGCGCGTGCTTTCGTGCGCCGCTTTACCCTGCGTGCCCTGACCGGTGCCGCCGTGGGAACGGCCCTCGGCATGCTTGCCGTGGCCCTTTTGCCAAGCGCGCAGGAGGAAGGCGGCTTCCTGACCGGGCTTGGTTTCGCGGGGCTTCACTGGCTCTGGCCCTTGACCGTGCCGCCGCTGGCCGCCATCACGGCCTTCTGGGCTACGCGGAGCGCTGCCTTCAAAACGCTAAGGAGTCTGCCATGATCCAGTGGATCCGGTCCCTGATTTTCATCGGCCAGATGTATGTCGCCATGCTGGTGCTGGCGATTGTGTTCGCCCCATTCGCCATCGTCCGGCGCGAGGCGGCTTTCAAGGCGGTCCATACCTATTGTCGTTGGGTGCGGTGGACGGCGTCATGGATGGTCGGGTTGAAATCCGAAATCCGCGGTGAAGTTCCCCAGGGTGAAGTGCTGATCGCGGCAAAACACCAAAGCTTCTTCGATATCATCCTGATCGTCTCGGTCGTGCCCCGGCCAAGGTTTATCATGAAGTCGATCCTGAAATACGCCCCGATCCTGGGGTGGTATGCCAAGCGGATCGGCTGTGTCGCGGTTGACCGTGGCAAGCGTGCGCAGGCCATTCAACAGATGGTCGAGGGCGTAAAATCCGGCGCGCAGGAACCTGGGCAGCTGATTATCTACCCGCAAGGCACGCGCGTGGCACCGGGGGCGGACAAGCCCTACAAGATCGGGACAGCCGTGCTTTACCAGCAAACCGGGCAGACCTGCGTTCCGGCGGCGACCAACGTGGGCGTGTTCTGGCCGCGTCACGGTATCCTGCGCAAGCCGGGACTTGCGGTGGTGGAGTTCCTGCCCGCGATCGCACCCGGGCTGGAAACCGGGGCCTTCATGGCAGAACTGGAAGCGGTCGTGGAAAACCATTCCAACCGGTTGATGGCGGAGGCGGGTTTCGAGGTCAGTCAGTCTGACCAGACCTGATCCCGTCGGGGAATGGGAGAGATTGCGCCGAACCCGCTGACCGTTCCGGCGGCCACCTTGGCGGCAAGCTGACCCGCGCGGAGCACGTCCCCTGTTTCTAGGAAGTAGGCCAGGAAGGCCCCGGCAAAACTGTCGCCCGCCCCGGTTGAATCGAGCGGGTTTGAGAGGGCTGGGGGAATGTCTGTGCGCGACGCGGGCGTCGCGATCCTCACCCCTCGCGCGCCGCGCTTGAGCGCCACGATCTGCGCGCCATAGCCGAGGTAGTGATCGAGGATCGCATCGGGATCTGAAAGGCCCGTAAGCAGTTCGGCCTCGTCATCCGATGGAAAGACGATGTCTGCCAGCGGCAGGATCTCCTCGGCCGCCGCCATCGCCTCCTCCAGCGACCACAGGTTCAGCCGCAGATTGGTGTCGAAGGACACAAGCGTGCCACTCGCCCGGGCCAGTTCTGCCCCGCGCCGCACGGCGGCGCGCATGGTCGGGCTGATGGCCTGGGAGAGTCCCGAACTGTGCAGCACACTGGCGTCGGCAATGGCGGCTGCGGGCACATCATCCGGCCCGTAGAGACTGGCGGCCGATCCGCGCCGTGCATAGCTGAAATTCCGACCCGAGGCATGGGGTTGGACGAAGTAAGCCCCCGTTGGATCGCCTGCACGCGTGATGACATGAGCCGCAGACACGCCCTCGGCCCGCCACAGTGCCCGCAGCTCCTGGCCGAAGAGATCGTCGCCCACGGCGGAAAGATACCCGACGGATGCGCCTTGGCGCGCTGCCGCGATGGCGGCATTCGACGTGTCACCGCCGAACCCCCGTTCATAGAGCACGCGCGCGCCCTCATCGGGCAGGCGCATGAATTCGATCAGCGCCTCTCCGAGCGTCAGGATGTCGGTCATGGCTGTCCCCTTTCCTCAGGGCGTTATAGCAGCACCGCCTGGCCCGTCGCCGCCGATTCCTGCGCGGCAAGACCCATCCGCACCGCCCATGCCCCGTCGGACAGTGACACGTGAGGGCGGCCGCCCGTTCGGGCGGCATCCGCGAAAAACTTGTGTTGGTAGTAGGTCGATCCATTGTGGTCGCCCGCGTCCAGCAAGTCGGGCTCGACGGGTATATCCAGCTCGCGCGGGCCTCGCGGGTCGCGCGGGCTGACGATCAGCTTGGGCACCGGCGGCGCGCCGAGGTGCTCGGGCCAGAAGCGGCCGGGGCCGGGCACGAAGGCTTCGATCTTGCCCACTGGGCCGACGGCGGAAATCTCTTCCTGGTAGCGGCTGCCTTCAGCGAACATGCACAGCTCCAGCATTGCCCGCGCGCCATTGGCGAAATCGACGATGACATAGGCGTTGTCCCAGATGTCTGGTGTCTGGCCATCATAGCGTTCGTCCAGGTGGTTCACGGCCTGCCCCCCTGATGCCATCACGCGAACGGGGTCAGATTTCAGAGCCAGCCGCATCAGGTCGAAGAAATGGCAGCATTTCTCGACCAGCGTTCCCCCGGTCTGGTGATTGAAGCGGTTCCAGTCGCCCACCTTTTCAAGGAAGGGAAAGCGGTGCTCGCGGATCGTCAGCATGCGGATGCCGCCCGTTGCCGCGTCGGCCTGTTCCAGCAAGGCTGCAATCGGCGGCATGTAGCGATACTCCATCGCAACCCAGATCAACTGCGGATAGTCGGCTTCGAGCCGGGCAATGCGCTCGGCATGGGCGGGATCTGTATAAAGCGGTTTTTCCACCAGGATGGGCAGGGCGCGCAGCCGGGCGATCTCCTCCAGCTGCTCCACGTGGCGGAAGTTGGGCGAGGCAATGAGCAGGGCGTTGACATCGTCCATGGCCAGGAGCGCGGCGATGCTGTCGGCGAAGCGAAGTCCGGGCACCAGCCTGGCGGCTTCATCCTGCATACCCGCATCGGGCTCGAACACGGCAACAACCTCGGCTCCGTCGATCAATGCGATATTGCGGATATGTTCCTGGCCCATCATGCCGCAGCCGATGATGCCGTAACGCAAGGGGGGTGTCATTTGGGGGATTACCTCATGCGGGCGACGTAACGCGCCACGTTGCTGTCAAACCAGTTGCGGGAAACCTCGGCGATGCTGCCGTCGCGCGCGCGGCTTTGGCGTTCGACCAGTCCACAGGGCGCACCGGGGCGCGGGCCGAACTCAGGTGGGGCCCATTCAGGGCAGGACGCGACGCCGACCTGGTCCTCATAGCCGGTGATCCACAGATCGAGCGTCTCGCGGTAGAACATGTAAAGCGAATGCAGGAGGTCCCCGGCGTCGATGCGGTCGGCATGGCTGGCATCCAGCCAGATTTCCTCGACTGCGGCAGGCTCGCCGCCAAGGAATCGCATCCGACGAATCCTGTGGGCCTCGATTGATGCACCGAAGCGGGGCAGATCAGCGGGCTTCTGCATGCGGGCGACGTCCAGGACCTGTGCCGTTGGAAGGCCGCCACCGCCGACGAGTTCGAGGCGGAAGAAAGCATAGATTCCTTCGGGCGTCGCTTTCGATCTTATATAATTTCCTGACCCTTGCCGGCGGTCCAGAAGCCCCCGATTTTCCAGCTCGGACAAAGCTTTTCTGAGCGTGCCGACCGATATATCCAGGGACTTCGCCATCTCGCGTTCCGGCGGTAGCCGGCTTCCATCCATCAACCGTCCGGCCGCGATATCGCGGATCAGCATCTCGCTGATTTGCAGGTAGATCGGCAGGGCTCCGCCGGGTTGATTGGGGGGCATTTGATGCACCGAAAGCTAAATTGATACATTATTGATCTACTCATTGGGCAATGCTACGCAAGAAGAAAATGATGAGTCTGGGAGGAATGTTTTCATGACGGTGGTTCCCATCACTTCAGCCGATCTGGACGCTGCCGAGGTGTCTTGGTTCGCGGCGCTCTGTTCCGACGATTACCAGTTCCTTGGCGTGCCCGATGGCGACCTGCGGTCGAGCTGGGACCATTGTTCCGGCATTCTGCGCGAGGCGGAACGCCAGGGGTTCCGGAACATCCTCTGTCCGTCCTCTTACCAGGTGGGTCAGGACACGCTGTCCTTCGTTGCCGGGAATGCGCCGATCACCGACCGGATCAACATGCTGGCCGCCGTGCGCTGTGGCGAGATGCAACCGATCATGCTCGCGCGCACCATTGCCACGCTCGATCACATGCTGAAGGGCCGCCTGACGGTCAATATCATCAGTTCGGACTTCCCCGGCGAAGTTGCCGACAGCAAGTTGCGCTACCAGCGGTCGCGTGAGGTCGTGGAGATCCTCAAGCAGGCGTGGACGCAGGACGAGATCAATCACGAGGGCGAAGTCTACAGCTTCAAGGGGCTGACCACCGACCCCGCGAAACCCTACCAGACAGGCGGGCCGCTGCTCTACTTCGGGGGCTACTCGCCCGACGCGCTGGAGCTGTGCGGCCAGCATTGCGATGTCTACCTGATGTGGCCCGAGCCCAAGGAAAACCTGGCCGAGCGCATGAAGGCCGTGAACGCGGTGGCGGAACGGTATGGCCGGACGCTGGATTACGGCTTGCGGGTGCACATGATCGTGCGCGACACCGAGGCCGAGGCGCGGGAGTATGCCGATTACATCGTGTCCAAGCTCGATGACGAATATGGAAAGCTGATCCGCGACCGGGCGCATGACTCCATCTCGCTTGGCGTTGCGCACCAGGCCAAGGCGCGGGAACTGGCCGACAAGTTTGGTTACGTGGAACCCAATCTCTGGACTGGCGTAGGCCGGGCGCGGTCGGGCTGCGGCGCAGCGCTTGTCGGGTCGGTCGACCAGGTGCTGACCAAGATCGAGGACTACAAGACGATGGGAATGCGCGCCTTCATCTTCTCGGGCTACCCGCACCTGGAAGAATGCAAGATCTTCGGCGAGAAGGTCATGCCACACCTGACGACCTGTTCCCTGCCGCATGCATATGGCCGCGTGCCGAGTGAAACCCCGATGACGCCGCTTGGCGTGGGAGAGCGCAAATGACGGAACGATTGGACCTGTCCGGCCAGCTGGAAATCAGCCGCCTCGTCTATGGCATGTGGCGCGTGGCCGATGATACCGACACCTCGCCCGCCCATGTGCAGGCCAAGATCGAAGCCTGCCTGGAACAGGGCCTCACCACCATGGACCAGGCCGATATCTACGGCGACTATGGCGCCGAGGAGGTGCTGGGGGCGGCCCTGCGGGCCGCACCCGACCTGCGCGACCGGATCGAGATCGTCACCAAGTGCGATATCGTGGCCCCGATCGGCAAATACGCGGGAAAGCGGGTGAAATACTACGATACTTCCGCTGCCCATATCGCGGCCTCGGTCGAGGCGTCGCTGGTCAACATGGGCACGGACCACATTGACCTGCTGCTGATCCACCGCCCTGACCCGATGATGGATCACCATGAAACGGGTGCCGAGCTGGATAGGCTGGTCGCGTCTGGCAAGGTGCGCGCGGTGGGCGTGTCGAACTTCAAGCTCAACGACTGGACCCTGCTGCAATCGGCGATGACAACGCCGCTCTGCACCAACCAGGTCGAGGCGAGCGTGCTGCATTTCATGCCCTTCATCGATGGCGACATCGCCTGGATGCAGGAACGCGGCATTCGCCCGATGGCGTGGTCGCCGCTTGGCGGTGGCCGCCTGTTCGGGGACGAGGGCACTGCGGTGCGCGCGGTGTTGGATCGCGTGGCGCGCGAGCAGGGTGTTGATGCAACCGCCGTGGCGGTGGCCTGGCTTCTGGCGCATCCCGCGAAATTGGCGCCTGTCATGGGCACGAACAACCTCGACCGGATCCGCGCCATTTCCGATGCGACCCGCGTGGAACTGGATCGGGAAACCTGGTTCGAGATCCTGACGGCCGCCTGGGGGAGGGAGGTGCCATGACCATGCAGGACGCGATGCATCATTTCCATCCCGGCCCCGAGATGGGACGGGAACTGCGCGGGGCGTTGTCGCGCTTTGGCACTGGCGTGACCATCGTTACTACGGGCACGGAGGCTGGCCCCGTCGGGATCACGGCCAACAGTTTTTCTTCCGTTTCGCTCGATCCTCCGCTGGTGCTGTGGTCGGCTTCGCGCAATTCGCGTCGCTACCCGTTCTTTTCCGAGGCTGAACATATGGCGATCCATGTTCTGGCCGATGGGCAAATGCCGCTTTGCCGTGCCTTTGCTGCCTCACCACATGCCTTCGATCAGGCGGAATGGGCCGCGAACGAGCAGGGTGTGCCGTTGCTCGAAGGCTGTCTTGCCCGGTTCGAATGCGAACGCTACGCGGAATACGACGGGGGCGATCACGCGATCATCGTGGCGCGGGTGCTGAAAGCCTCGGTCAGGCAGGGCTTGCCGCTGCTCTTCTACGGGGGGCAA
>NZ_CAXREX010000043.1:0-7744 GCF_964229645.1 Nioella sp.
CCCGGCCCTTGGAAGGCCGCGACCGGACGTCGACACCAGACTGCCCCTTATCGCTCATCCTGATCCGATCCCATGCGCACAAACCGCCGACAACGGCCACAATGGGCCAGGCGGGGGCCAAACGGCAAGCCGGGCGGAACGATATATCGAAGGGAAATGGTCGGGGCGGCGAGATTCGAACTCACGACCTTCTGTACCCAAAACAGACGCGCTACCAGGCTGCGCTACGCCCCGACTGCGGCGCTTCCTAGCGCGCGCGGGAAGGCAATGGAAGCCCGATTATTCACATGGCCAGACAGCCAGGGCCTCGTCGATCGCAGGGTGGCGCATTTCAGACCCAACGGTGATGCCGATGGCCTCGCTGAGGCCCCCGTTGATCTCCAGCACGTATTGCACGCCCTCACCCCCGGGAATCGCCGTGCGATCCAGCGGAACGGCGTTTTCGTGGATTCGGGTCACGGTTCCGCGTTCGTCCATGAAGATCATGTCGAGCGGAATCAGCGTGTTGGCCATCCAGAAGCTGACGCGTTGCGGTTCGTCGTAGATGAACAGCATCCCGGCCGAGCGCGCCATTTCCGGCCGGTTCATAAGCCCAAGCGCGCGCTCCTCTGGGGTATCGGCCACTTCGATGCGGAACCGGGCCGTGCCCCAATCGCCCCGCAATTCCAGACGCGCGTCGGAACAGGACGCATCGGCGGCCCCTGCTAGAAGTGTCGCCGCCAATGCCAGATGCAAAACACGCATCCTAGTCCTCCCGGTAGTAATCCCAACTCCGTATCTCGCCCGCCATCTTGCCGCGCGGCCCGTCGACGACCCGCATGGTGATGGCTTCACCCGGTTGCAGATCGGCGAATCCGAAGCGCCGAAGCACCTCGACATGGACGAATACGTCTTCAGGATGCCCGAAGACATTGGCGAAGCCAAAGCCTTTTGCCTTGTCGAACCATTTGACCCTGGCCGGAACAAAGGGCGTCCCGTCAGGAATCTCGATCAACATGCCTGTACTGGCTTCCATCTGATCGGACTCGGGCGGCTCGATTTCCAGCACTTGCTGTGCCTGGATGCCGCGTTCTGTCTTCTGGATGACAACCTTGATGCGTGATTGGTCGGCGACGGAGCTCTGACCGAAATTCCTCAGCACGTTCGCGTGCAGAAGAATGTCCGGTCCTCCCTCGTCCGAAATGATGAATCCGAAGCCTTTCGCGTTATCGAACCACTTTACAGTGCCCGACACGATCGGACCCGACTGCGTACCCTCGTCGGTCATGCGTTCCCCGATAGAGCTGCCCGAAGGCAGGTCGTGTTATTGTCCCCGTAAAATAACTTGGGGCTTTCGCAGGCGCAGCGCAAGGATAATAGATTTAATAAATTCAAATAGTTAAAAATTACCCGTGATGATCTATCGCGATTCTGTTAACCTTTGTTAACCCCACTTGGAGATCGGATCTGCTCCCCTTGCGCCGCACCCGGTCAGGGGTTTAGACGCGTGACTTCCCAAGCCGCATCGACAGCCTGCCTGCGCCAGCGGAACCTGTCATGCAAACGGAACGCCCCGTCGGCCCAGAACTCGATTTCAAGGGGCGTAATCCGGTAGCCGCCCCAGAACGGGGGCCGCTTGGGGTTGGGGCCGTGCTGCGCCGTGATCTTCGCAACTTCGGCCATCAGGGACCCGCGCGATGCCAGCGGCTGCGACTGCTGCGAGGCCCAGGCCCCAAGGCGGCTTTTCAGCGAGCGGGTGGCATAATAGGCATCCGCCTGCGGCCCCTCTTCCCTCGATACCAACCCCCGCACGCGAATCTGCCGACGCAGGCTTTTCCAATGCATCACGAAGGCAGCCTTTCCGGCCTGGTCGATCTCGCCCGCCTTGGCAGATCCGTAATTGGTGTAGAAAACGAAAGCCCCGGCCTCTATGTCCTTGAGCAGCACCATCCGCGCATTGGGCAGGCCATCGGCATCCACCGTCGACAGCGCGATGGCATTGGGATCGTTGGGTTCGCTTGCCTCCGCCTCGGCCAGCCAGTCCCGCGCGATCTGGAACGGATCGTCGCCTGAGAAAATTCCGGTTCTGTCGCTCATGGTCTGCTGTCTCCTCGCGGTTTGACGACAAGCTAGCGCCGTGCCCTGCCCCCCACAAGCCATGCGCCTGTCATCTTGAAGCAGGCGCGCCGATGGCCTAAAGGGTTCCAAAGCTTAATCAATGCATCGCCGAGGGAGATAGCATGGGTCTGATGACGGGCAAGCGCGGGCTGATTATGGGCCTGGCCAACGACAAATCCATCGCCTGGGGCATTGCCAAGGCCTGCGCCGACCAGGGCGCGGAACTGGCCTTCTCCTACCAGGGCGAGCAATTGCTCAAGCGCGTGAAGCCGCTGGCCGAGCAGATCGGCTGCGACACGATGCTGGAATGCGACGTGACCGACGAGGACTCGATGGATGCGCTGTTTGCAGCGCTCGAAGCCAAGTGGGGCAAGATCGACTTCGTGGTCCATGCCATCGGGTTTTCCGACAAGAGCGAACTGCGCGGCCGCTACGTCGACACCAGCGCCGGCAACTTCGCCATGACCATGAACATCTCGGTCTATTCCTTCACCGCCGTGTGCAAGCGCGCCGCCGCGATCATGCCCGATGGTGGCTCGCTGCTCACGCTGACCTATTACGGCGCTGAACAGGTCATGCCGCATTACAACGTGATGGGCGTGGCCAAGGCCGCGCTGGAGGCGTCGGTCAAGTATATCGCCGAGGATCTGGGCAAGGACGGCATCCGCTGCAACGCGATTTCGGCGGGCCCGATCAAGACCCTCGCCGCCAGCGGCATCGGCGATTTCCGCTACATCATGAAGTGGAACGAGCTCAACTCCCCGCTGCGCCGCAACGTGACCCAGGAAGAAGTCGGCAAGGCCGCGCTCTACCTGCTCTCCGACCTGGGCAGCGGAACCACGGGTGAAAACCTGCATGTCGATGCGGGCTACCACGTGGTGGGCATGAAGGCGATCGACGCGCCGGACATGACGCTTGAAAAGAAGGACGGCTGATCCGATGACCGGCGCTCAACTTCCCCACGAAAAAGGGTTTCACATCAGCTGGGACCAGATTCACCGCGATTCCCGGGCCCTGGCCTGGCGGCTCGACAAGCGCGGACCGGGCGAAGATGGCGCCTGGCGCGGCATCGTGGCGATCACGCGGGGCGGCATGGCGCCTGCGATGATCATCGCGCGTGAACTGGACATCCGCACCGTCGATACGATCTCGATCAAGTCCTACAATCACCAGACCCAGTCCGAGCCGGTCGTGCTGAACAGGCCCGATGATGCGCTCATGGGCGACGGTGAGGGCGTACTGGTCATCGACGACCTCGTTGACAGCGGCAAGACCCTGGAAGTGGTCCGCGCCATGTATCCCAAGGCCCATTTCGCGACGGTCTATGCCAAGCCCAAGGGCGAACCGATGGTGGATACGTTCATCACCGGTGTCAGCCAGGACACCTGGATCTTCTTCCCCTGGGACATGGCCCTGCAATATGTCGAACCCTATCGCGGGACCGACTGAAGAATTTTCGTGAAAATTCTTCCTGTTGAGCCGGAAAAAATCTTCCAGAAGATTTTTCCGGCAGGCTGAAAACTTTTCCAGAAAAGTTTTCTAGCCGCGGGGCCTGAGCGCCTCGGTCAGAACCGCGTGAACGTCCTTGCGCGGCACATCTGCCGTGACGAAAGCCTCCCCGATCCGGCGCGCAAGGATGAACCGGAGCTGACCGTCGACCACCTTCTTGTCCTGCCCCATGAGATCCAGAAGCGCATCCGCATCCGGCAGGTCACCGGGAATGTCGCTTAGATCCTTTTTCATCCCCATGGCGGCCAGGTGCGCGCGCACACGGCTCGGTTCTTCCTGGCTGACAAGGCCGAGCCGGTAGGACAGTTCAAAGGCCAGCGCACATCCGATGGCAACGCCTTCGCCATGCAGCAGCCGGTCGGAATAGCCGGTTGCCGCCTCCAGCGCGTGACAGAAGGTATGCCCAAGGTTCAGAAGCGCGCGGTCGCCCTGCTCGGTCTCGTCACGCTCCACGATATCGGCCTTCATCTGGACCGAGCGGCGCACGGCCTCCAGCCGCAGAGCATCATCGCCGGCCGCCAGCGCGGGGCCGTTGGCCTCCAGCCACTCGAAGAACGCATCATCCCCGAGCAGGCCGTATTTCTGAACTTCACCGTAACCGGCCAGGAAATCGCGTTCACTCAGCGTGCCCAGAACCGAGATATCGGCCAGCACCAGCGAAGGCTGGTGAAAGGCGCCGATCAGGTTCTTGCCGTGAACCGAGTTGATCCCGGTCTTGCCGCCAACCGAACTGTCGACCTGCGCCAGCAGGCTGGTGGGGATCTGCACGAAGCGCACGCCCCGGCGCAGCACCGCCGCCGCAAAGCCCGCCAGGTCGCCGATCACGCCCCCCCCGAAGGCCACGACCATATCCTTGCGCTCGACACGCTGTTCCAGCAGCCATTCGACCGTGCGGGTAAACTCGGGCCAGCCCTTCGTCGACTCGCCCGGCGGCAGGATCAGGGCCTCCATCGTGATGCCCTCCGCACCAAGCCCGGCGCGCAGCGCCTCCAGATGCAGCGCGGCGACACGGTCTTCGGTCACCACGAAGACCCGGCGCCGCCCCAGAAGTGGCGCGATTTCCGTCCCGGCGCGGGCCAGCAGGCCGGACCCGATACGCACGTCATAGGCCCGCGCACCCAGGGGAACGTGAACGGTTGCCATCTCACTCATCTTGTCATCTCCACGATGCCTGCCGCGCCAAGCCGGTCCATCACCGCATCTGTGGTCTGGTCGATGCTCCAGCCTGCGCGGGTTTCCACGGCGAACTGGGCCTGCTCATAGGCGGGCGTGCGCGCGGCCAGAAGCTCGGCCAGGGTCTCGCGCGGATTGGCGGTGCGCAGCAGCGGGCGCGAATCCTTGTGCTTGACCCGGTTCCACAAGAGCGACAGGTCCGCCTTCAGCCAGACAACCGCTGCCTTTTCGGAAATGCGCGCGCGATTGGCCGGCGACAGCCACGCCCCGCCCCCCGTCGACAGGATGCATGGCGGGCCTTCCAGAAGCCGCCCGATCACCTGCGATTCCTTCTCGCGGAAGAAGGGTTCGCCGTAGCGATCGAAAATCTCTGCAATGGACAGCTTGGAGGCCGCTTCGATCTCGGCATCCGAATCCTCGAATGGAACGTCAAGCCGGGCCGACAGCGCCTTGCCGATCGCCGTCTTGCCCGCGCCCATCATTCCGACCAGCACCACAGTGCGCGTCAGGCGCAGGATGTTCTCTGGCGTGGTTTCGCCCATTGTCAAAAAAATCGTCCCCTCACTGGCGAAATCCCGTTCCACGTGGCTTATAATGAATTGATAGCGGCGGCAAACGCCGAAACATGGCAGGTTGAGGACAAATGCTGGGGCGGATCATCAAGCTTCTTTTCTTTTTGGCGCTTCTGGGCCTCATCGGGCTCGTGGGCTATGCCTATTCCGGCCTGATGCAGCCGCAAACGCGCGAAATCACGCGCCCGGTTGAGCTGGATGTGGACTAGGGCCGCGATTCTCTGCCTTGCGCTCGCGGCCCCGGCCCATGCGCAGCAACCGGTGGAAAACACGCCACCGCCTGAATGGCTGTCGGAAACACTGCTCAGCCCGCATGGCAATATCGCGACGACGGCCAGCCGCTCCGAGATTTCCGTGATGCCCATCGGCGCGGTCAGTCTCGATGCCGTGGGGCTGCTGACACCGATCCAGACGGGCCTGCCGGCCGACCTCTGGGCCGGCAGCACCTCGCAGACCCTGGCCAACCTCTTTCGCGACCAGCCTTCGATGGGTCTGCCCGCGATCCAGGGCTTTACCACCATGCTGGCGCTGGCCGAGCTCAACCCGCCGCCCGACAGCACACCCGAGGCCGAACTTTTCCTGGCCCGGCTCGACATGCTGCTGTCACGCGGGGCGATCGACCCGGCGCGCGCGATGATGGAACGCGCAGGCCCCACGGCGCCGCGTGTCTTTCGCCGCTGGTTCGACGTGACGCTTCTGACCGACCAGCCCGACCGAGCCTGTGCCGCGATGCGCGCCAATCCCGATATCGCGCCGTCCTTCCCGGCGCGGATCTTCTGCCTGGCGCGCGATGGTGACTGGTCCGCCGCCGCGCTTTCCCTGGGAACCGGCGAGGCGCTCGGCTTCATCCCGGAAACCGAGGCCGATCTGATCGCCCGGTTCCTTGACCCCGAGATTGCCGAGGAAGGCGCCCCCCTGCCCATCGACCTGCAACCCTCGCCGCTGCATTACGTGATGCGGGTGGCCATCGGCGAACGCCCCGGCGCGGGCCAGTTGCCCCTGCCCTTCGCCCATGCCGACCTGGCCGAGGTTGCTGGCTGGCGCGCGCAGCTCGATGCCGCCGAGCGGCTGGCACGGGCGGGCGCGATCACGCCGGACCAGTGGCAGTTGATCTATACCAGCCGCGTTCCTTCGGCCTCTGGCGGGGTCTGGGACCGCGTGGCCGCCGTGCAGCGTTTCGACGTGGCCATGCTGGCCCAGGACCCGGTTGGCGTTGCGCAAACCCTTCCCGCAGCCTGGGAGGCCATGCACGAGGCTCAGCTCGAGGTGCCCTTTGCCGAGATCTACGCCGAACGCCTGCTGCGCCTGCCGCTGACGGGTGACACGGCCATGCTGGCGCGCCGGGTGGCGCTCTTGTCCAGCTCCTACGAATACGTGGCGCAGATGGCGGTGCCGCAAAGCCCGGGCGAGCGGTTCCTCTTCGCCATCGCCCGGGGACAAAGCGCGCCGCCTGCGCCCGCGGGGGCCTTTCCGCGCCTGATCGCGGACGTGTTTTCCCGCGTCGAGGTGCCGGAGCGCTTCGCGCGCATGGTGGCCGAAGACCAGATCGGCGAGGCCCTTCTGCGCGCGGCGCTCGTGCTGAGCGAGGAGCAGGGCGACATGGACGATATCCAGGATGCACTGGCGCTGTTCCGGGCGCTCGGGCTGGAAACCGTGGCGCGTCGCGCCGCGCTGCAACTGATGATCCTGGAGCGGCGGGGATGAGCCGGGACTGGATCTCGCCCTTTCTTGACGCGCAGGCCGCCGAGCTCAACGCCGCCGAAAACACGCTTCTCGCCTATGGCCGGGATCTCGTGCATTTCGATGACTGGCTGGCGCGGCAGGGCCGCGATTTTTCCACCGCTTCCCGCGCGGATATCGAAGCCTACCTCGTGGCGCTCGATACCGAGGGGCTGGCCAAATCGACGCGCGCGCGGCGGCTTTCCTCGATCAAGCAGCTTTACCGTTTCGCCTATGACGAGGCGTTGCGCGACGACAATCCCTCGCTTCAGATCAAGGGGCCGGGACGGGACAAGAAACTTCCGAAAACCCTTTCAATGGAAGAGGTTGACCGCCTTCTGGAGCATTCTGAAACCCATGGGCGCAGCGCCGGGGACCGACTGCGGAATGCCTGCCTGATGCAGCTGCTCTACGCCACCGGTATGCGCGTGAGCGAACTGGTGGGGTTGCCCGTTGCGGCGGTTCGGGGCGATCCGCAGCTTCTGCTGATCCGGGGCAAGGGCGGCAAGGAACGGATGGTGCCCCTGTCGCCGCCCGCGCAGGCCGCGCTGGCCGCCTGGCTTGTCCATCGCGACGCCGGGGAAGAGTCCGCGCGGCTGGAAAACGGGGCCGCGCCATCGCGCTTCCTGTTTCCCTCGCGGGGCAAGTCCGGTCACCTGACGCGGGTGCGCTTC
>NZ_CAXREX010000044.1:0-7604 GCF_964229645.1 Nioella sp.
TAGGCCCCCGACATGATCACCGCCCGCGCCACCAGGTCGGCGTCATCGGTGACGAGGATTCCGCCCTCGCCGGAATTGACCAGCGTGTAGGTCTGGAAGCTGAAGCACCCCACGCGGCCGATCGTGCCGATCTTCCGACCGTGCCAGGTGGTGCCGAGCGAATGGGCCGCATCCTCGACGACGGGAATGCCGCGTGCCTCGCAAAGCGTCATGATCGCGTCCATGTCGGAGGTGTGGCCGCGCATGTGGCTGATGATGACCGCGCCGATGTCGCCCGTCAGCTTGGCGGCGAAGTCGGCCATGTCGATGCGGTAGTTTTCGCCCACCTCGACCAGAACCGGATGGCAATTGGCGTGCACCACGGCGGACGGCACGGCGGCGAAGGTAAAGGCAGGGATCAGCACGCGGGTGCCGGGTTTCAGCCCAAGGCCAAGCAGAGACAGGAACAGCGCCGCCGAGCAGGAGGAGACCGCGAGCGCGTATTTCATCCCCATCATGTCGGCGAATTCGCGCTCCAGCAGGCTGACCGGGGCGTTTTCAGGGGCGGTGTATCGGAACAGGTCGCCGCTTTGCAGAAGGCGTTCGATTTCCGCCCGCGCGCTTTCGGGGATCGGTTCCGCGTCGTAGACATTGGGGGCGAGCGCCATCATTTCACCTTTTCGAAAACTTCATTTCCGAAAAACTTACACACGAAACGTAACGGTTCAAAGACGTCACGCCGAGAAAAGCGGGGATTTTTGCCGAAAGGGAAGGCGGCGGCTCAGCCCCGGTTGCGCAGGAAATGGGCGGCGATTGCCCGGCCGATTTCCGGCCCCTCGGTGGGCTCTGCCAGGGTGGCGCGCGCAGCCTCCAGAACCGCGTCGGGCACGCTGCCCCCTTTCAGGCTTTCGGTGAAATAGGCCACGGTCTCGGCCTCGAACTCCGGATGGGGTTGGTAGGTGAGGATGCTGTCGCCATAGGCCAGCACGGCGTTTTCGCAAAAGGGCGAGGCCCCGAGCCGCCGCGCGCCGGGGGGCAGGGTCACCACCTGGTCCTGATGCCAGGCATTGAGCGGCATGGTTCGGCCCCCGATCTCGTAATCATGCCGCCCCACACACCAGCCGCCGGTGAATTTCTCGACCCGCCCGCCCAGGGCCTGGGCGATGATCTGGTGGCCGAAGCAGATACCCACCAGCGGGCGGTTGCTGGCCTGGATGCTGCGGATCAGCCCTTCCAGGGGGGCGATCCAGGGCAGGTCGTCATAGGCGCCCGCGCTGGAGCCGGTGATCAGCCAGCCATCGGCCTCGTGCGGGCTGTCGGGAAAATCCATATGCTCCACGTTCCACTGCCGGAACATGAAATCATGCCCTTCCAGAAGCTGCGCGAACAGGCCGAGGTAGGGCCCGAGCACGGCCTGCGTGTCGGCGTTGAACTCCTCGGCCATGAGGATACCGATTTCCATGACATCACCGGATCAGGTTGGGGCGGTAACGCACGCGGGCGCGCCGTTCGGCGGGAAGGTGACGGTTGAGCCGCCGGTTCACCAGGCCGAAAACCGTGATGACGATCAGCGTCAGGATGATGAAATAGACCGCCACGATCGGGTAGGGCACGAAGGGGTTGAAGGTGCGATCGGCGAAATAGCTGGCGTAGTAGAGCGCGTCGCCCTGCTGGCGGAAGGCGGGAAAGCCCGAGAAATAGACCAGCGTCGTGGCGTGGAACATGAAGATCGCTTCGTTGGTATAGGCGGGCCAGGCCAGGCGCAGCATGGTCGGGTAGACGATGCGGCGGAAGCGCTTGAAGCCCGACATGCCATAGGCATCGGCGGCCTCCAGATCGCCCTTGGGGATGGACCGCAGCGCGCCGTAGAAGATTTCGCCCGCATAGGCGGCGGTGTTCATGAACAGCACCAGCAACGCCCCGAGCCAGGCCTTGGCGAAGGGGTCGGTCAGCCAGCTGATGTCGAGCGTGCCGATCTCTTCGGGCAGGCGTACCAGGGCGAAATAGGCGAGAAAGAACTGGATGAAGAGCGGCGAGCCACGAAAGACGAAGATGAACCATTCGGCGGGCTTGCGGAAGATCGCGGGCCGGCTGTTCTTGGCCACGGCCAGCGTGACCGCCAGGAAGAAGCCGAAGAGAAGCGCGAGCACCCCGAAATAGACGTTCCAGATCATGCCCGACCCGATCAGCGTGACCTGCTCGCAGAACGAGATCTCGCCCCGCGGCAGCAGGCGTTCCCCGTAGCCGAGCGAGCGGAAGGCATAGGCCTGGACGGTTTCCCAACAGCTCATGCCGAAACGTATCCTTGACTGACGGCTTTCTCGGCGATCAATTTGAGAAAAGTCACCATGGATGGATCTCGATGAGCTTTGTTAGTTGGATTGTAAACCGTACCCCGTCTGAAACAACGCCCGGGCCAGATATCACGATCACCGTTGATTTGCAGGTTCGAGTGGTTTCTTCGGACAATGCTGCATTTATTGAAGATGTTGACGAAGACAGCTCCCAAAATCTTATTGACCCTGCGGTTGGCGCCAAGACGCGGTTTGATCTCGAGCCCATGTATATTGGTCTCAATTATACGTCTGCGTCGGGAGTTGTTTCCGACAGACTGGTGACTTGTCGGTACATAGACGCAAGCGGAGGGCACCGATATCTCGGTGCTATGTGTCATGCGAGAAAGAGTTTTCGCTGCTTTAGAATTGATCGAATTAACTATGTTTATGACACGTCGGGTGAGATTTTTGATACAGAAGATTTCTTTTCCGAGATACTTGAAGGTGAATCTGGAGAGCTGATTGAGCAGAATTCGGCACGTCGAAAATCTGTCGCAAGCCAGAACGTTCAAAGAAGAAGTACGGCCTCTCCTTATACTTGCCTTCGCCGCGAAATATTGCCTGGGCTTGTATTGCTTTGTGCCGCCGCCCGAGTAGACGAGGAACTTCATCCTGAAGAAGTTGATCGGATCATTATGTACTGTGAACGGGAGGGGATGAGCTTGGAACGAGAGGGTGTCATTCAAACCTGCCCAGACTTGGCTGCATTCGACAAACTTGGTCGCTTGATACTTCGAACACGTCCCACTCAGCCTGACATTATTGATGCAATTGATGCTGTAACCAAATGGCCCAGTGAGCGAATGGATCGCTTGCGCCGCGCCTTGAGCGAGGTCGTGGTTGCAGATGGTGTGATCTGCAACTCTGAAGACGCTTTTTTGCGAAAGGTTGTTGTCTTTTAGGCGCCTCACCTTTGGTGGATTTCTCATGCCGCGGCCTTTCTCTGCGCTTCGCCACCGGCGGTGGCCTGACCGTGGCTGAGGCGCCGGGTGATCCGGCCGAGCACCACCTCGGAGACGCGCGTGAAGCCCAGATAGAAGACCAGGAGCGCCAGGAAATACCACAGCCGCCAGTCGGGATGTGGATAGGCATATTGCGATGTGCGGCTGCCGCCCAGTTCGCGCGCCCAGTAGACGATATCCTCGACTCCGAGCAGGAACAGAAGCGGTGTCGCCTTGATCAGGATCATCCAGAGGTTGCTGAGGCCCGGCAGGGCATAGATCCACATCTGCGGCACGAGGATGCGCCAGAAGGTCTGGCGGCGGGTCATGCCATAGGCTTCGGCGGTTTCCAGCTGCGCGCGCGGCACCGCGCGCATGGCACCATAGAGCACGTTGGCGGCAAAGGCCCCGAAGACGATCGAGAAGGTGAAGACCGCGATGAAGTAGTTGTAGACCTCATGCACCCATTGCGGGGCGGAATTGAGCGGGATCTTCGCCGCCTGGCAGACCACGAAATTGGCGCCCTGGCGGATGGGCTCGTCCCAGTCCGGGCACTGGATCTGGTGGTTGATCCACTCCAGCGCCTGGTCGAGCGCGATCACGAAGAAGAGGAAGAAGGCAATGTCGGGCACGCCGCGCACCATCGAGGTGTAGAGCTTGCCGAGCCAGCTGAGCGGCAGGATGTGCGACCGGCTGGCCGCCGCGCCGACGAAGCCGAAGGCCAGCGCCACGGGGGCGGTGATCGCCAGCAGCAGAAGCACCGTCAGGAAGCTCTGGTAAAACAGCATGTGGACGCCGTTCGTCAGGTAACAGGCGAACCACGGGGCTGTGTCCAGGGTGGAGGGATCGGCGCAGAACTCGAACATCGGGCCTCGGGCTGGATTGGCGCGCGGCAGGAAACCCGCCGCGCGCCGGGGTCAGATCATTCGTAGGTCGGGATGTCGTCGCCGAACCACTCGACGAGCAGCGCGTTGAGCGTGCCGTCTTCCTTCATCGAGGTGATCGCCGCGTCGAACATGGCGCGCAGTTCACCGTCGGTTTCCCGCAGGCCCATGCCCACGCCACCGCCGAGCGACACCGGGTCACCCACGACCATCAGGTCGGAATCTTCGGCCACGATATCCTGCAGGAAGTCGGCATCGGCGAAGACGGCATCTGCCTCGCCGTTACGCACGGCGGCCACGGTTTCATCGGGGGTCGCGTATTCCAGCAGGGTGGCGCCGGATTCGGCGATGTAGCCCGACTGGATGGTGTTGGTCTGGGCCGCGATCACGCCACCGGAAAGGTCCGCGTCGGCCGACAGGGCGACGTAGATCGACGGGGTGGGCGGGATGTAGTCCTGGGTGAAGTCGATGACTTCATCGCGCTCGGCGGTGATCGACATGCCGGCGATGATGGTGTCGTAGTTGCCCGAGGTCAGGTTCGGAATGATCGAATCCCACTCGTTGGTGACCCATTCGCAGGTGAGGCCCGCGCGGGCGCAGAGTTCGTCGCCGAGCACGCGCTCAAACCCGTCCACTTCACCATTGTCGTTGATGAAGTTGTACGGAGGGTAGGCGCCCTCGGTGCCCATGCGGATGGTGCGGCCGTGGCCGTCGGCCAGCGCCGCGCCTGCCGTCAGCGCCAGGATGGCGGCGGAAAGTGCGAGTTTTTTCATGAGTTTACTCCCAGTTGGTTGGAACGACGTCAGATCGACGTCGTGTGGCTGAGGAACTGTTGCAGGCGCTCCGATTGCGGATTGTCGAACAGGGCCTCGGGGTGGCCTTCTTCCTCGATCCGGCCCTGGTGCAGGAAGACGACATGATCGGACACGTCACGCGCCAGGCGCATGTCGTGGGTCACGAGGATCATGGTGCGTCCTTCGGCGGCAAGGTCCTTGATGACCTTCACCACCTCCTGTTCCAGTTCCGGATCGAGCGCGGAAGTGGGTTCGTCGAACAGCAGCGCGCGGGGCTGCATGCACAGCGCGCGGGCAATCGCCGCCCGCTGTTGCTGCCCGCCCGACAGCTGTGCAGGCCAGGCATCGCATTTGTCGCCGATGCCGACCTTGTCGAGATACGTGCGCGCGTCTTTCTCGGCCTCGGCCTTGTCGCGGCCAAGGACGGTGACGGGCGCTTCCATCACGTTTTGCAGGATGGTCATGTGGGCCCAGAGGTTGAACTGCTGGAAGACCATGGACAGGTTGGTGCGGATGCGCCGGACCTGGTCGGCATCGGCCGGGTGGCGATGCGGGCCGCTGCCCTTCCAGTGCACCTCTTCGCCTTCGAAAGCGATCCGGCCGTCCTGGCTGTCTTCCAGCAGGTTGGCACAGCGCAGAAGCGTCGACTTGCCCGATCCGGACGAGCCGATGAGCGATACCACGTCGCCTGCGCGCGCACGCATGTCGACCCCGCGCAGCACGTGGAGGTCGCCGAAGCTCTTGTGGAGATCGGTGATTTCGATGACGGGCGGGGCTGTTTGGTCAGTCACGCATATTCTTCCCTTTGGACCTTTGGAATTTCTGCGCAAAAAACGCCCAAATGCAATGTGCATCTGTCGGGTGACCTAGGGTCGACCCGTCGATTTGCCCGGCTTCAGGGCATTTCGTCGGGATTTGGCGGGATCGGCAGCGCCATGTAATCGGCCAGCGGAATGCGCACGAACCCCCGGATGCCGAGCGTCTCGCGATCCGGGGCGGGCAGGGCGGCCAGCGCCGATTGCAGCGCGGAGAAGATCGGCTCCGGGTCGCGGCCTTTCGCGGTGATGAGCGGCAGGGCCGGGGTCGGGTCGGTGCGGGCGATCTCGGCCAAGGTGCCGAGCTCGGGCTCGTAGCGCAGCAACAGGCGCCAGGTCTGCGCGTCGATGGCTGCAAGCTCGGCGCGCCCTTCCAGCACAGCGCGGGCGGAAAAGGCGTGCCCGCCGGTGGCGGCTGGCCGGGCGAGGGTCAGGCCCCGGTCCTGGACGAAGCGGCAAAGCGCGCCCCACCCCGACTGGCTGAGCGCCTCGTTCATGGCGATCCGCATCTTGACCAGCTCGGCCAGTGGCCGATCCGCCAGGTCCCGCCGGGTCACGAGCACCGAATTGTAGTAACCGGGCGGGCAGTCCGGATGCCCGAAATCGGGCGTGGCCACCAATTGCACCCGGTCATGCAACCGCGCCCGCAACGGCAGGCCGCAGGTCTGGGACAGGAGAAGATCGGGCGATTGCCAAAGAGCCCAGGGGCGTCTTTGGTCGCGGGGGAGGGCCTCGGGCGCGTCGATGCCGCGTGCGCGCAGCGCGTCGCGCAGCCGGGCCCAGAACGCATCGGTCGCCGCGCGCATCTCGGGGCGGTCATACATGGGCAGCGACGCGTGGAGGGCGGTCATCCGAGGGTCTCCGAACAGGGGCCAAATACGAGGTCATCGACGGCGATGCCGCCGGGGTCGGTGTTCTCAAGCGTGGCCCCGGCAATCGCGGCCAGCCCGTCCGTCACCCGTAGCGCAAGCGCCGAGACCCCGGTGCCGAGGCTGCGCGCTTCCTGTCCGAGCCGCGCCCCGTCACGCCCATAGGCCGTGAGTGTGACGCTGCCCCGGTGATCGGCATTGCTGCCGAGCGGGTCGGCGTAATCGGTATGCACCAGGAGACCGAGGGCGCAGATGTCCTCGTCGAAGATGACCGCGATGCTGCCTTCCCCGCGTGCCTCGACGGCTGGATACCCGGCCGCTCCGAGCGGATAGATCGCCATCGAGCCGAAGGCGCGATGCGTGGCCAGCGACAGGCCCGCGCCCTCTGGCCCGGTCAGAAGGGCAAGGGGCGGCGTGGGCTGGCCGGACAGGCGGTCGAAGGGACCGACGGAGATAAGGGTTTGCCCTGAGAAACCGGTGCCGACATGCCCCCCCGCGAAGGCGATGCCATGATCGAGGCTGTAGCCCGGTTCCGGGCGCGGGGGCAGGATCTCGAACCCGATCACGGCCTGCGCCGTTTCCCGGATCCCGGCGTAGTCGCCCGGCGTGACGCCTTGCGCATGGAGCGGCAGGCCAAGAAGCAGCAGGACGGCCGGGCACAGGCGCAGCACGGCGACCTAGCCCCGCGCCTCGACCCGCTGGCGCGCCAGGGCGCTGTCCCGGTCATTGACGCCAAGCAGGTTCGCGGTCAGGCGCAGCAGCGCGTCTTCTTCGTGGTCGCGCACGCCATCGGCCAGAACCACCGACCACAGCGCCTCGATCACGCCGGCGCGCTCCTCGTAGGGCACGGCATCCTTGATCGCGCGGGTAAAGCGCACAGTGTCGGGGGCCTCGGATTCAAGGGTTTCGGCTTCGCGCCGCAGCTTGGTGGCCTCGAAAGGTCCAAGCCCGTGGCGTTCGGCCAGGATCCGGTCGATGCGGGCGAT
>NZ_CAXREX010000045.1:0-4022 GCF_964229645.1 Nioella sp.
GGCGAGCAATCGGGGATCTCATCGAAATCCTTTCCTGCCAGCACCATTACCACGCCGGGTGCGGCGCGCACGTCGTCGAGGTTCATCGACGCGATCCGGCCACGGGCGATCTCCGACATGCCGAAGGCCAGGTGCAGGCAGTTGGACGGGACCGGGATGTCATCGACATAGCGGGCCTGTCCGGTCACATGCAGGGGCGCCGCGTCATGGGGCAGGGGCTTGTGCACGCTCATGCCGACACCTCCAGCACGTTGGTCGCAACGCCTTGGTCTTCGTGGAAATAGCGCAGGAGCATGTTGGCGGCGGTTTCCAGCCGGTATTCGGCAGAGGCGCGCATGTCGGTCAGCGGGGTGAAGTCTGCTGCATAGGCGGCCATGGCGGTGCGCACGGTGTCTTCTGTCCAGCTCTGGCCGACCAGCGCGGCCTCGGCATTCGACGCCCGCTTGGGGATGCCCGCCATACCGCCATAGGCCAGTTTCGCCTCTGTCACGGTGCCGTTCTCCACGGTGATGCTCAGGCAGCCGCAGACGGCGGAAATATCCTGGTCGAAGCGCTTGGACAGCTTGTAGCAGCGCAGCCGGTCGGGCTGATCGGGGATGGTGATGCCTTCGACGAACTCGCCCGGCGCGCGGTCCTGCTTGCCGTAGTCGAGGAAGAACGACTCCAGCGGGATCGTGCGGCGCGTGTCCCCCTTGCGCAGGTGCAACTGCGCCCCGAGCGCAATCAAGGCCGGGGGCGCATCCCCGATGGGCGAACCATTGGCGATATTGCCGCCGATCGTGGCGGCATTGCGCACTTGCGTGGACGCAAAGCGGCGCAGCATCTCGGCGAAGGAGGGATGGCGGGGCGCGATGGCGGCATGAAGCTCCGTGAGAGACACCATCGCGCCCACATGCATCCCGGAAGCATCTTCCGAGATGGTTTTCAGGTCCTCGCATCCGCCCAGAAAGGCCACGGGCGCAAGGTCGCGCAGCGCCTTGGTGACCCAGAGCCCGACATCTGTGGCCCCGGCGATAAGCGTTGCGTCGGGGGTCTCTGCATACCAGATGGCCAGATCATCGGCGCTGGTGGGGGCGAAGGGCAGGGGGCTTGCGCCCAGGGCGGCTACCGCCTCTCGGTCGGTCTGCATCCATGCGGGCACCGGCTCTGCCGCCGCGGCCTCTGCCGCGCGGATGATCGGCGCATACCCTGTGCAGCGGCAGAGGTTCCCCGCCAGCACGTCGTCGAAAGCCGTTTCGCCATTACTGTGGGCCGCCGCCAGCGAGGCTACGATCCCCGGCGTGCAGAACCCGCATTGCGATCCGTGATGTTCCACCATCGCAGCCTGAACCGGGTGCATCTCTCCTCCGGGGCCGGAGATGCCCTCGACCGTGCGCACCGCCTTGCCGTTCAGTTGCGGCAGGAACAGGATGCAGCCATTAACGGCGCGCGATCCCCGGGCGTCGGTCAGGATGATCGTGCAGGCGCCGCAATCGCCCTCGTTGCAGCCTTCCTTGGTGCCGGTCAGCCCGCGATCTTCGCGGAGCCAGTCTAGCAATGTGCGGGTGGCTGGCTGACCGGAGATGCGCACCGGCTGGCCGTTGAGGAGGAAGCTTACCTCTTCACTCATAAGAGTCTCGTGTCGCGGTCTGGTCGGAAGGTCGTTGCCCTCAAATGCGCTGGCCCGATGCGACGTAAAGCCAAGGCGCCTTTTCCCTGTTCATATCAGCAAAGCGGCTTTTGTTCTTCGTGGCAAGCGGTGCGATCCAAAGGGGAACGAAAGGACCTTTCGGTTTCTCGCGAAAATCGGGCAACATGCTTGGATAATGGTGAAAATTGCGGCGGCTTTTGAAGGGGGTGCCGGAACGCGCCGGGATGGGACGGGGGCAGGGCGCCGCAGAAAAGAGAATCGCCGCAGTTTGCGGATGGATCAGCGAGAGGGGCTGCGCTAGCCTTGAGCCATGAGCAGTTCCCCCCGATTCATCCACCTTCGCCTGCACACCGAGTATTCGCTGCTGGAAGGTGCCGTTCCCGTCAAGAAGCTGGCCGGAATGTGCGAGGCGGCGGGCATGCCCGCCGTGGCCGTGACCGAAACGAACAACATGTTCTCGGCGCTGCAATTCTCGGAAACGGCGGCAGGGGCCGGGGTGCAGCCCATCATCGGCTGCCAGATCAGCCTCGATTACGATCCCGCCGCGCCGGGCGAAAAGACACGCCCGCCGGCCCCTGTCGTTCTGCTGGCCCAGAACCGGACGGGCTACGAGCACCTGATGAAGCTCAATTCCTGCCTTTACCTGCGCGGGGACGGGTCGCTGCCGCATGTGACGCTGGACGAACTGGAACGGCATTGTGAGGGTCTGATCTGTCTTTCGGGCGGTCCCGATGGGCCGGTCGGACGCTTCCTGCGCAATGGACAGCGCCCCAAGGCCGAGGCGTTGATGGCGCGGTTGAAGGCGATCTACGGCGACAGGCTCTACGTGGAATTGCAGCGCCACCCCGGAGAGGGCGGTCTGCCCGAAGCGGAACGCCTGTCCGAACAGGGCCATGTGGAAATGGCCTACGCGATGGACCTGCCGCTTGTGGCGACGAACGATGTCTACTTCCCAAAGGCGGACATGTACGAGGCGCATGACGCGCTGATCTGTATCGCCGAAGGGGCCTATGTCGACCAACAGGAGCCGCGCCGCCGCCTGACGCCGCAGCACTATTTCAAGACGCCCGAGGAAATGGCGACGCTGTTCGCCGATCTGCCCGAAGCGTTGGAAAACACCGTTGAAATCGCCCGGCGCTGCGCCTTCCGCGCCCGCACGCATCCGCCGATCCTGCCGAAATTCGCCGATGACGAGGTAGAGGAGTTGCGCCGCCAGGCCAACGAGGGGCTTCAGGCGCGCCTGGCCGTGATCCCCCATGCGGTCAGCCGCGAGGAATACCAGAAACGGCTCGATTTCGAGCTCGATATCATCGAGGGCATGGGCTTCCCCGGCTACTTCCTGATCGTGGCCGACTTCATCAAATGGGCGAAGGACCATGACATCCCGGTCGGGCCGGGGCGGGGCTCGGGTGCGGGCAGTCTGGTGGCCTACGCGCTGACCATCACCGACCTCGACCCGCTGCGCTACAGCCTGCTGTTCGAGCGCTTCCTGAACCCCGAACGGGTCTCCATGCCCGACTTCGATATCGACTTCTGCATGGATCGCCGCGAAGAGGTGATCCGCTACGTGCAGGAAAAATACGGGCGCGAGAAGGTGGGCCAGATCATCACCTTCGGCGCGCTTCTGTCCAAGGCCGCCGTGCGCGACGTGGGCCGGGTGCTGCAAATGCCCTTCATGCAGGTGGACCGCCTGTCCAAGATGATCCCGGTCGAAGGCGTGAAGCCCGTCTCGATCAAGGAGGCGCTGGAACAGGAACCCCGCCTGCGCGAAGCCGCGCGCGAGGAAGAGGTGGTCAAGCGTCTGCTGGATTACGGCCAGCAGGTCGAAGGGCTGCTGCGCAACGCGTCGACCCACGCGGCGGGCGTGGTGATCGGCGACCGGCCTTTGGATGAGCTGGTGCCGCTCTACCAGGACCCCCGGTCCGACATGCCCGCGACCCAGTTCAACATGAAATGGGTGGAACCGGCGGGGCTGGTGAAGTTCGACTTCCTCGGCCTCAAGACCCTGACCGTGGTGCAGAATGCGATCGACCTCATTCACGGGCAGGGGCGTGACCTGCATGTGGGGCCGGACGGGACGCAGCTTTACGATCCGCCCGCGGGGGCGGAAAACCAGATCAACGCCATCCCGCTGGATGACGAGGCAACCTACAAGCTTTACGCCAGCGCGCAGACCGTGGCCGTGTTCCAGGTGGAAAGCTCGGGCATGATGGATGCGCTGAGGCGCATGAAACCCACCTGTATCGAAGACATCGTGGCGCTGGTGGCGCTCTACCGCCCCGGCCCGATGGAAAACATCCCCACCTATTGCGAGGTGAAGAACGGGCTGAAGGAGCGCGCCTCGGTCCATCCGCTGATCGACCATATCCTCGAAGAGACCCAGGGCATCATC
>NZ_CAXREX010000046.1:0-5253 GCF_964229645.1 Nioella sp.
ACCGGGGCCGTCAAGAGCGGCCGCGAAATCCGGCGCGGATTTCGACCGGTTTTCTTCGACAGAAAACCGGCGCACGGCAGCTGTCAGGCCGGGTGCCGGTCGGCGAGATCGGCCATGATCCCCATGTCGCGCGCATCGAGCGGCCCCGTGGCGCGCGGCCGGAAGCGCAGGCGCAGCGTGGCAAGCAGCACCTCGTCGGCCATCTCCGGGTAGCCGAAACGCGCCGAATCGGCGCGAAAGCGCGGCCAGTCGGGCGGCAGATCACGGGCGTCAGGCCAGACCGACAGGCCCTGCCGCGCCAGCCTGTGCCAGTCGAACCGGGGGCCCGGGTCGATCTTGCGCCCCGGCGCCATGTCGGAATGGGCGATCACGCCCTTGGGCGGGATCGACCAGCGTGCGAGAATGCCGGGTAAAAGCGCCTCCAGTGCCGCGATCTGGCGCGCGGCAAAAGGGGCGTCTCCGGGATTGGCCAGCTCGATCCCGATCGAGCGCGAATTGACATCCCCCCGCCCGGCCCATTCGCCCGCGCCTGCATGCCAGGCGCGCATCGCCTCGTCGACCAGGGCCATCACCTCGCCCGCTTCCGAGATCAGGTAATGGGCAGACACTTCGCGCGCGGGGTCGCACAGCGCCTTCAGGGCGCCCGAGCAGCTGTCCATCGCGGTATAATGCAGAACGACCAGTTCCGGCCTCAGCCCGTCGCGGCGGGGGCCGAAATTGGGCGAGAGGCTCACTGGTTGCGGGCAGCCGCCGCCGCGTTGCGGTAGACGGTCGGATCCCATCCGCAGGCATAACCGTCGCCATCGGGGTCGAGCGCCTGGCGGTCGCGTTCCGGCCCGCCCATGGACAGGAACGCCTCTTGCGCGAGGTCGTCCGAGCGGTAGGCCAGGCAGTTGCGTTCATGCCGCCCGAGATTGAGCGACATGCGCCGATAGACCTGCTGGCCCACGGGATGGGTGGTGGTCAGCGCGTATTCGATGATGTTCGGGCCGGTCGACCCGGGGCGGTCGGGCACCGCCGTGGGGGCGATCTCGACACGCTGTTCCTGCATGCGCGCCAGCCGCTCGGCATCGGATTCGATGCTTTCGCGGCCGCTCACCGCCTCGAAATCCTGCTCATCGGAAATGCCGCTGTTCTGCCCGAAGCTGGTCGGGCTCCCGCCCTCGGCCTCGTCGATGGCGCCCTCGGCCAGCGCCGCGATGTCGGTCTCGCCGCCGCTACTGCGGTCGGGCGGCAGGATGGTTTGCGGCTGGCCCGACAGGGCCGCCTCGCGCGCGGTGCGGTCCTGGTCGTAGCTGCCAAAGCCCACGCCACGGGAATCCTCCGGCTGGGAAGCACAAGCCCCCAGAACCAGGATCGACAGCCCAATGAGCGCCACAGTCCGCATCTTGCCTACCTCGAAAAGCCTTTCGGGGGCTTTACCACCATTTCGCGGGCTTCGCCACAAAGCCTGCAGCGTTTTCCAGCGCATAGGCGGTGTTCAGCAGATCGCCCTCTTCCCACGGCCGGCCAATGAGTTGCAGCCCAAGCGGCAGACCGCTCGCGTCCAGCCCGGCGGGCACGGCGATACCGGGCAGGCCTGCGAGGTTCACGGTCACGGTGAAGACGTCGTTGAGATACATTTCGACCGGGTCCGAGACCTCCTTGCCGAGCGCGAAGGCCGCCGACGGCGTGGCCGGGGTCAGGATGCTGTCGACGCCTGCGGCGAAGACATCGTCGAAATCCTTCTTGATCAGCGCGCGCACCTTGCGGGCGCGATTGTAATAGGCGTCGTAAAAGCCCGCCGACAGCACGTAGGTGCCGACCATGACGCGGCGCTTGACCTCGGCCCCGAAACCCTCGGCGCGGGTCTTTTCATACATCTCGGTGATGCCGTCGCCCTGCGAAAGCTTGGCGCGATGGCCAAAGCGCACCCCGTCGTAACGCGCGAGGTTCGACGACGCCTCGGCGGGCGCGATCACGTAATAGGTGGGCAGCGCATACTTGGTGTGCGGCAGGCTGATGTCGCGGATCTCGGCGCCCGCATCCTTCAGCATCTCGGCGCCCTGGTGCCAGAGCTTCTCGATCTCCTCGGGCATGCCGTCCATGCGGTATTCCTTGGGAATGCCGATGACCTTGCCGCGAATGTCGCCGGTCAGCATCGCCTCGAAATCCGGCACGGCCAGGTCGGCCGAGGTCGAGTCCTTGGGGTCATGCCCCATCATCGCGCGGCCCATGATCGCCGCGTCGCGCACGGTCTTGGTCATCGGGCCGGCCTGGTCGAGCGACGACGCAAAGGCCACGATGCCCCAACGCGAACAGCGCCCGTAGGTGGGCTTGAGGCCAACGGTTCCGGTGAAGGCGGCAGGCTGTCGGATCGAGCCGCCGGTATCGGTGCCGGTCGCGGCAAGGCAGAGATCGGCCGCCACGGCAGAAGCCGAGCCGCCCGAGGAGCCGCCGGGCGTCAGCAGCTCGTCGCCATTGCGGGCCTTCCACGGGTTGACCGCGTTGCCATAGACCGAGGTCTCGTTCGACGAGCCCATGGCGAATTCGTCCATGTTGAGCTTGCCGAGCATGACCGCGCCCGCGTCTTTCAGCTGGCCCGAGACGGTCGATTCATATTCCGGCTTGAACCCTTCGAGGATGCGCGATGCCGCCTGGCTGTTCACGCCCTCGGTGCAAAAGAGATCCTTGATGCCCACGGGAATGCCGCACATGTCGGGCGCATCGCCCGCCGCGATCCGCGCGTCGGCGGCCCTGGCCCGCTCCAGCGCCAGCTCGGGCGTCCTGTGCACGAAGGCGCCAAGCGCCCCGGCCCCGTCGATGGCGGCGAGGCAGGATTCGGTCAGCGCCACCGAGGTGGTTTCGCCCTTGCGCAGCGCGTCGCGCGCCTCTGCGATGGTCAGCTTGTTGAGATCGGTCATTATTCCACCACCTTCGGAACCGCGAAAAAGCCCTCGCGCGCATCGGGTGCGTTGGCCAGAACCTTGGCCTGCTGGTCCCCGTCGGTCACCACGTCCTCGCGGCGCTTGAGCCGCATCGGCGTGACCGAGGTCATCGGCTCCACGTCATCGACGTTCAGTTCCTGCAGCTGCTCGATGAAGCCGAGGATCGCGTTGAACTCGCCTGCCAGCGCGGGCAGGTCTTCGGGGTCCACCTTGATGCGCGCGAGTTTGGCGACGCGGGCGGCGGTCTCGATGTCAATGGACATGGGGCAGGACACCTTCGGTCTTGGGCGGTCTTGATCGGGCTCGGGTTTACCGGGCAAGGGGCGGGGCCGCAAGCGTCTGCAAAGGGGAATTCGGGCGAATCCCGTTTGACGGCGGCCCGGCAGCGGCTAACCTTCGTCGAAAGTGCTCGAAAGAACCGGGAGGATCCCATGAACATCATCTGGCTCGGCCATAGCGGCTTTCGCATCGAAATCGCGGGACAGGTCCTGCTGGTGGACCCGTGGATGACCGGAAACCCGGTCTTCCCGGCCGAGCGTCGTGACGAGGCGATCGGGGGGGCCACCCACATCCTGTTGACCCATGCCCATGGCGATCATTCCACCGATGTGCTGCCCGTGGCCCGCGAACTGGGCATCCCCGTTGTCGGCCAATACGATGTGATGTCCCACTGGGCCGAAACCGAGGGCGTGGAAACCGTCGGCTTCAACAAGGGCGGCACGGTGAAGCTGGGGGACGTTACGGTCACCATGGTGAACGCGGTGCATTCTTCTGGCTTCGGCAGCCCGGACGGGCCGACCTACGGCGGCACCGAATGCGGCTTCATGATCGCGGCCGAAGGCAGGACGATCTATGTTTCGGGCGACACGGACGTGATGGCCGATATGGGGGTGCTGGCGGACCTGCACGCGCCTGATATCGGCATCCTGGCCGCTGGCGGGCATTTCACCATGGACATGCGCCGCGCGGCCTACGCGGCGAAAAAGTTCTTCGATTTCAAGACGGTGATCCCCTGTCACTACCGCACCTTCCCGATCCTCGAACAATCGGCAGAGGCGCTGGCCGCTGCCCTGCCCGGCGTCGACGTGATCGAGCCCGAGGTCATGGAGGCGATTGCGCTCTGAGGGGTTTCGAATGGCCTTCGGCCATCCGACCGATGCGAGGGGGCGCTGCCCCCCCGCGCTCCCCCGGGGTATTTCTACCAAGAAGAAGGGGTCAGCGGCGGTTTGCAAAGAAGGCTTTGAGCATCTCCGAGGCCTCGCGTTCGCCGATCCCGCCATAGACCTCGGGCTTGTGATGGGCCTGGGGGTGATCGAAGATGCGCGGGCCCTGCGCCACGCCGCCCGATTTCGGATCGGCCGCCCCGTAATAGAGCCGCGCAATGCGGGCCGCTGAAATGGCACCTGCGCAGGCCGGGCACGGCTCTAGCGTGACGTAGAGATCACAGCCCGTCAGCCGTTCGGAGCCAAGCGCCGCGCAGGCCGCGCGAATGGCCAGCATCTCGGCATGGGCCGTGGGGTCCTTCAACTCGCGCATCCGGTTGCGCGTGCGCGCCAACACCGTGCCATCGGGGCCAACCAGCACCGCGCCGACGGGCACCTCACCGGCCTTTGCGGCGCTCTGCGCCTCGGCCAGGGCGCTGTCCATATGGCTGTTGAAACCGGTCATATCCTCCCATTGCCGCTTTCCAAGCCGCTGTCAAACCGCTAACTCCGCTTCCATGAGTACCGATACCCCAGAAGGCGACCGCATCGCCAAGGTCCTGTCGCGCGCCGGCATCGCCAGCCGCCGCGAGGCCGAACGCATGATCGAGGCGGGCCGCGTCGCCGTGAACGGCAAGACCATCGCCAGCCCCGCCCTGAACGTGACCGCGAAGGACAAGATCACCGTCGATGGCAAGGAGGTGGGCGCGCCCGAACGGCCGCGCCTTTGGCTCTATCACAAGCCCACCGGGCTGGTGACCACGACCGCCGACGAAAAGGGGCGCGAAACGGTCTTCGACAAGCTGCCCGAGGGCATGCCGCGGGTGATGAGCGTGGGCCGGCTCGATCTCAATTCCGAGGGGCTGCTGCTTCTGACCAATGATGGCGGCATCAAGCGCAAGCTGGAGCTGCCCTCTACCGGTTGGCTGCGCAAGTACCGGGTGCGCGTGAAGGGCGCGCCCAAGGACGAGGACCTCGCCCCGCTGCGCAAGGGCGTGACCATCGAGGGCGAACGCTTTCAGCCCATGGACGTGACGCTCGACCGGCAGCAAGGCGCCAATGCCTGGCTCACAGTGGGGCTGCGCGAGGGCAAGAACCGCGAGATTCGCCGCGCCATGGGGGAA
>NZ_CAXREX010000047.1:0-14468 GCF_964229645.1 Nioella sp.
GCCCGCCGCACGGGCTCTGTCAGCCGGGACCTGACCGACCGGGTCATTGCCCGCTTCCCCGAAGCCACGGTCACCACCCGTGACCTTGCCCCTGGCTTGCCGCTCATCGACGAAACCTGGGTCGGGGCAAACTTCACCCCAGCCGCAGATCGGACCCCGGATCAACGCGCCGTGCTGGCCTTGTCGGACGAACTGATCGCCGAAGTGGAGGCCGCCGATACCCTGGTCATCGGCCTGCCGATCTATAATTTCGGCGTGCCCACGACGTTGAAAGCCTGGGTTGACCAGGTGGCGCGCGCGGGCGTGACCTTCCGCTACACCGAAAACGGTCCAGAGGGGCTGCTGCAGGGCAAACGCGCCATCGTGATCGTTGCCTCTGGGGGCACCCGGGCGGGATCCGAGATCGACTTCGCCACCGGATACATTCGCCATGTGCTTGGCTTCGTCGGCATCACCGAGGTCGAATTCGTGACCGCCGACCGCCTGGCGCTGGACCCCGAAAGCACTCTGCAATCGGCCCGCAACCAGATCGATGCGCTAGCGCTTGCGGCCTGATCTCTGCAAATCCCGGTCGCCAGAGCTTGGCGACCGGTAGTGACCTGACACCGGCCCGTGCTAGGACTTGCTCCATGTTCGGGCCAGTGATTCGATTTCCAGACAAGACGCGATTGGAGCTTAGGGGCACGCCGCCCTGGATCCCTGCCGTTCTTCTTCTCATCGTCGCTTTTAGCATAACGCTGGCCTGGGTCTTCTTCAGCGCCGGGGAATTGTGGAGCGAGTCGCTTATGGGTCGCTCGCTGCGTCATGCCACGGATGCCGGTGAATACGTGGCGTCCTGGCCCACTGCCCTTATGACGCTCGCGCTTGGCCTGCCCTGGCTGCTGGCCCTGACCCGGGTGCAGCTTCGTGCGGTGACGCTTGATGCCCGCGCGGGCCAGGTTTCGGTGCGCCCGATCGGGCCGCTGCCCTTGGCAGAACGCCACATCCCCATGCAGGAGGTTACGGCGCTGGAGGTTGCGCGGGCGCGCCCTGCCCTGCCCGGTCGGTTCATGGGGCGTGACAGCCCGGGCACGCGCCCGGTGCTGCGACTGGCGAGCGGAGAGGCCGTGGCACTGGTCAGGAAGCCAGTCCCGCGAGAGCAAAGCGAGAAGATCCTGCACATGGCGCGCAAGGTGCTGGCGCAAGGAGGTCTGGCAGGGCTTTGAGCAGGCCCGGATCGCTGCTAGGCTTGGCCGCATGTTCCGACACGGCCTGTTCCTGATCGCCCTGCTGTGGTCCTCCGCGGCCACGGCCATGGTTTGTGACATTGCCTTCGAGGTTCGCGTCACCCACGGAATTGGCCCCTACCCGCCCGGGGTCGACCTGCATGGCACCGCACGGTTCGAAACCTTGCGCAGCTTCCGCCAGGAAGGCGGGGCCACCGCGCATCTCGCCACCGGAACGATGGGGCTTGAGGGCAATATCAGCGGCCGGCTCTGGACCCTCATCACCACCAGCCGCACGGTCGCAGCCGACCTCGTCGGGCTTTACGCGCTGGATGTGGAGGGGCTGACCTTCATCGGGCAGGAATTCAGGGGCCCGATGGCCCTGACCATCTATGGTCCGCCAGGCAGCTGGCCCCACGAACGCCCCCCCATCACCCAGGCGGAATGGGACAGCCTGACCCTGCGGCGCACCTTCCAGCTTCATGCGCCCAACAGTTCGGACATGTTGGGGGGTGATGTCACCGCCCTGACCGCGACGTGTGTTGACTCCGACCCCGCCGGGCAGTAATGCCTGCGTCTGATATCCGGGAAGTGCCAGCTTTCCGGTCCTGAGTCTGTATTCAGGATCGCCCCCCGTCAGCGAGTTTCGCCCACGGGGGTGTTGGTGCATTCCTCGCCACCCCTTATCTGGGATGGCAACCGAAGTAGAGGAAAAGGGGCCGCGCCCATGTTCGAAAATCTGTCCGAACGCCTGTCTGGTGTATTCGACCGGCTGACCAAGCAGGGCGCGCTGTCCGAGGATGATGTCCGCACCGCGATGCGCGAGGTGCGCGTGGCCCTGCTGGAAGCGGACGTTTCGCTGCCCGTCGCGCGCCAGTTCATCAAGTCGGTAGAAAAGAAGGCAACGGGTGCTGCCGTCACCAAGTCGGTCACGCCCGGCCAGCAGGTCATCAAGATCGTTCATGACGAACTGATCGAAACCCTGCGCGGCGAAGGCGACCCTGGCGCACTGAAGATCGACAGCCCGCCCGCACCCATCCTGATGGTGGGCCTGCAGGGCTCCGGTAAAACCACCACCACCGCCAAGCTTGCCAAGCGCCTGAAAGAGCGCGAAGGCAAGAAGGTGCTGATGGCCTCGCTCGACACCAACCGCCCGGCGGCGATGGAACAGCTGGCGATCCTGGGCAACCAGATCGGCGTCGACACCCTGCCGATCGTGAAGGGCGAGACCGCGCAGCAGATCGCCAAGCGGGCCAAGACCCAGGCCAGCCTCGGCGGCTATGACGTCTACATGCTCGACACCGCCGGTCGTCTGCATATCGACGCCGAGTTGATCCAGCAGGCACAGGAAGTGCGCGACATCGCGACCCCGCGCGAAACGCTGCTGGTCGTCGATGGCCTGACCGGTCAGGACGCGGTGAACGTTGCGCAGGAATTTGACGACAAGATCGGCGTCACCGGCGTCTGCCTGACCCGTATGGACGGTGACGGGCGCGGCGGTGCGGCTCTGTCTATGCGCGCGATTACCGGCAAGCCCATCCGCTTCGTCGGTCTCGGCGAAAAGATGGATGCGCTCGAAACCTTCGAGCCCGAGCGGATCGCTGGCCGAATCCTCGGCATGGGCGACATCGTGGCCCTGGTCGAGAAGGCACAGGAAACGCTCGAGGCCGAACAGGCCGAGCGCATGATGAAGCGCTTCCAGAAGGGTATGTTCAACATGAACGACCTGCGCGGCCAGCTGGAGCAGATGCTCAAGATGGGCGGCATGGAAGGCATGATGTCGATGATGCCGGGCATGAAGAAGATGGCCAAGCAGGTCGAGGATGCCGGGTTCGACGATATCGTGATCAAGCGCCAGATCGCGCTGATCAACTCCATGACCAAGCGCGAGAGGGCCAACCCCGCGCTGCTGCAGGCCAGCCGCAAGAAACGGATCGCTGCCGGTGCCGGTCAGGATGTGAGCGAGCTCAACAAGCTGTTGAAGATGCACCGCCAGATGTCGGACGCGATGAAGAAGCTCGGCAAGATGGGCAAGAAGGGCATGCTGCGCGGCGGGCTCGGCGCACTGTTTGGCAAGGGCGGCGGAATGCCGGGCATGCCGGGCGGCCCAGGTGGCATGGATCAGGCCTCGCTGGAAGCGGCGGCACGCCAGATGGGCGCGGGCGGAAACCTGCCGGGCCTCGGCGGCGCCGATCTGCCCCCCGGCCTTTCCGGCTTCGGGAAGAAGAAGTGACCACGGCCCTGCCGCATATCCCCACGCTCGAAACCGAGCGTCTCGTCCTGCGCGGCCCGCGCATGGGCGATGTCGCGGCATGGGCGGATTTCGTGGCCTCTGACCGGTCGCGTTTCGTGCGCGGCGACGACACCTCCTTGTGCACATCCTGGCGCGGTTTTGCGCATGTTGCCGGCATGTGGATGCTCCGGGGCTACGGCACGTTCGTCTTCGCACTGAAGGACACGCCCGACCAGGCGCTCGGCATGACCGGCCCATGGCATCCGCTGGACTGGCCGGAACAGGAACTGGGATGGACAGTCTGGAGCGCTGAGGCAGAGGGCAAGGGCTATGCCCAAGAGGCCGCCCGCGAAGGCCGTCGCTTCGCCTATGAGGACCTCGGCTGGCAAACCGCCGTGTCCTATATCGACCCCGAAAACGCGCGGTCCATCGCGCTGGCCGAACGGTTGGGGTGCACGCTGGACCCCGAGGCAGAGACCCCTGACTTCGACGGCGAGGCCGTGCTGGCCTATCGCCACCCGGCACCGGAGGCGCTGCAATGATCCGCGCCCCGCACGAAATCCCCGCCACCGGCGCGGCTGCGTCCTTCGCTGCCCAGCTTCAAGCGGCGCTTCCGGTTCTCGAAACCGCGCGGCTGGTGCTGCGTGCACCCTGCATCGAGGATTTCGAGACCTATGCCGCCATCGGCGAAAGCGACCGTGGACGTTACCTCGTGGATGACAATTCCGACCGTGACGCGCTGTGGCTCGACTTCGCGCAGATGGTGGCAACGTGGCTCCTGCGCGGGCATGGGGTCTGGACGGTGGAGCGCAAGCAAGACGGCAAGGCCATCGGTTTTGTCCTGCTCGGCTTTGAGCCGGGCGATCACGAACCGGAACTGGGCTATCTCTTCCTGCCCGAAGCGGAAGGCCACGGCTACGCGCAGGAGGCTGCGCGCGCAGCCCGGAGCCATGCCTTCGACACGCTTGGTCTGAAAACGCTGGTCAGCACGATCGACCCCGACAACGCCCGGTCCATCCGGCTGGCCGAACGGCTTGGCGCAACCCGCGACGCGGCAGCCGAAGCCGCCCATGGCAACGCCATCCACGTATTCCGCCACAACGCAGAGGAGACCCTGCAATGAGCGACGATACCGCCCGCGCGGCAGAGATCCTGAAGGGGCATCGCGAGTCCATCGACCGGCTCGACGCGATCCTCGTCTACACGCTCGGCGAGCGGTTCAAGCATACCCAGGCCGTGGGCCGGCTGAAGGCCGAACATGACCTGCCCCCCTCCGACCCGGCCCGCGAAGCCAAACAGATCGCGCGGCTGGAGGATTTGGCGAACGAGGCCGACCTCGACCCCGAATTCGCCAAGAAGTTTCTGAACTTCATCATCGCTGAAGTCATTCAGCACCACAAACAACACCAATCCTGAGGCCAAGGCCTCGACCGCCATTCAAAGGAGAACCATCCCATGGCAATGAAAATCCGTCTCGCCCGCGGCGGCTCCAAGAAGCGCCCCTTCTACCGCATCGTGGCTTCCGACAGCCGCATGCCCCGCGATGGCCGCTACATCGAGAAGCTCGGCACCTACAACCCGCTGCTCCCCAAGGACAGCGAAGAGCGCGTGCAGATGGATGTCGAGCGCATCCAGTACTGGCTCGGTGAAGGCGCCAAGCCGACCGACCGCGTGAGCCGCTTCCTCGAAGCCGCTGGCGTTGTGGAGAAGAAAGAGCGTTCGAACCCGAAGAAAGCCGTCCCGGGCAAGAAAGCCCAGGAGCGCGCAGAAGAGAAAGCCGCCAAGGCCGCAGAAGCAGCCGAAGCCGCTGCTGCACCGGCCGAAGAAGAGGCCGCAGCCGAGGAATAATCCTCGCTGGCCTTTTTTGGCACCCAGGACGGGGCGCCGTGGACACTGTCCCGGCGCCCTTTTCCATGACCGGGACACCCAAGGGCAGCATCCGGTCGCTTGCCCACGGGCGAAACTTGCCGCACAAGAAACGGCAGAGGAGTTTGACACGATGACGGACAGGGTATGCGTGGGCGCGGTGACCGGCTCTTTCGGGGTGCGGGGCGAAGCGCGGATCAAGAGCTTTTGCGCCGATCCGACGGCAATCGGTGACTATGGCCCGCTCAGCTCAGAGGATGGCAGCCGCCAGTTCACCCTAACGATTACGCGTCCCGTCAAAGGCGGCTTTGCCGTGCGCCTGTCCGGCGTGAAGACGAAGGAGGAGGCCGACGCGCTCCGCGGCACGCGGCTCTATGCCCCGCGCGATGCCCTGCCTGCCCTGCCCGATGACGAGTTCTACCATGCCGATCTCATCGGCCTGTCTGCCGTCGATACCGGGGGCGAGGAGCTGGGCCAGGTGCATGCGGTGCTGAACCACGGGGCGGGCGACCTGCTGGAGCTTCGCAAGCGCGGCAGGAAGGGGACCGTGCTGGTGCCCTTCACGCTCGAGATCGTGCCAACGGTGGACCTTGCCACAGGGCGCATCGTGATTGACCCGCCCGACGGGCTGTTCGACGAGGAATGACGGAAGCGCCTAGCCCCTCAGGCGGCACAGAAGGCCCGTGCAAACCTCCGGCTCTTCGTCTGTTCCGTCTTCCATCGGCAGCAGCAGCGCCTCGACCTCGCGATGATCGCCGTGGCTGACGAAGCCGAAGGGGTTTTCGGCGATGACCCGTGTCATCGGTCCCGACATGGGGCCAAGGAACACGTCGATGTGGTTTCCCGTGACCGCGCCGCCGGTATCTTCGCAAACGAAGATGCCGTCATGCACCGTCCCGTCAGGCAGCACGGTGCCATCGGCGGCGGGTATGTAGAGACGCTGGCCGAATTGCGGATAGCCGTCATCGACCCAGGGGGTCGATCCCCCGACCCAGCCAAGATCGCAGGCGATCGTGCGATAGGGGTGAAGCGGGTTGCTGCGGGCTCCGGTGCCGTGGGGATGGGGGGACCGGCGCCAGCGCACACGCTCGCTCGGGTCATGGCTGCAATTGGCCTGAGACGAGCCGGACACGCCCGCGAAGTTGTAGACCTCGCCCCCGACCCTGAGACTGCCCGCCAATGCCCCGGCACACCAATCCTCGCGCGCCACGACTGGCCCAAGCTCGCGCCCGCGCATGTCCCGAAGCGGCACGCCACCGCTGCTGGAGCGGCCCTCGACGAGCCGATAGACGGTCGCCCAGACGGTCACTGGCGTGCCCTCGGTGGGGGGAGCGTGGTCAGGAGTGGTGGCGCAGGCTGCCAGAACAAGGCAGGCGCACCCGAGCGCAAGGCGCCGAAACAGGGCTGCGGTCATGTTGCTTAGAAATCCAAATCCCTCAAAACCCGGGCATTTCGCCCCATTTCACCCGAAAAATCAAGCAAATGGGCCCGGATCGGCGGGGCTTGGCCGATCGGCGGGGCATATTGTGTCGCCCGGCACTTGGCTGTAACCCCCTTGGCCATGTCAGACGCACCTTCCAGATCGCATGGCCGCCTGGCCATCAGCGCCAGCCTTCAGCCCCGGGACCTGATGACGCCCACGCCGCGTTTGAAAGGCGCGTGGACGGCCAAGGTCATCACCCTGTTCCCCGAGGTCTTTCCCGGGGTTCTGGGCGCGTCACTGACCGGCAAGGCCCTGCAACACGGCACCTGGGCGTTGGAACCGATCGACCTGCGAGTCTTCGGCGCGGGCAAGCACCGCAATGTGGACGACACGCCCGCAGGCGGCGGCGCGGGTCTGGTGATGCGGCCCGACGTCCTGGGGCGCGCGATCAAGATGGCATCGACCGGCACCCCCAACGATCCGGCGCGCTGGCCGAGGGTCTACCTGTCGCCGCGCGGCAAGCCCTTTACGCAAGCCGACGCACAGCGCTTTTCAAGGGCCGAAGGCATGACGCTTCTTTGCGGCCGTTTCGAAGGCGTCGACCAGCGGGTGATCGACCATTTCGGGATGGAGGAGATCTCGATCGGTGATTTCGTCCTGACAGGGGGCGAACTTGCGGCGCAGACCGTGATCGACGCAACCGTGCGGCTGATCCCCGGCGTTCTGGGCAACGAGGCCTCGACCGAGGAGGAAAGCTTCTCGAACGGGCTTCTCGAACATCCGCAATATACCAAGCCTGCCACCTGGGAAGGCCAGGACATTCCCGAGGTGCTTCTGTCGGGCCATCACGCGAAGATCGAAGAGTGGCGGCGCGCGCAATCCGAGGCTCTGACCAGGGAACGCCGCCCGGACCTGTGGCAGGCCTATCTTGACCGCGAGGACAAGGACTAGGCCCTTTGCAGAGGGCGTCAGGCCGGGCTAGGCTTCAGGTCTTGCTTTGGTAAAGGTGCCCCGATGCGTCCTGTCGTTCTTGCCCTCCCCCTCATCGTCTGCGCCGTTTCCCCGGCCCTTGCCCAATCGGCAGAGGAAAATGCTCTGATCCGCAGGGTCTTTGCAGAGCTTCAGCCGATCTCGATCCGCGAAAATGTCGAATATTGCGGCTACGTGGGCTTTTCTGCCGATGGCCGATTGATTGCCTCGCGCGCGACGCGGGGCGACGAGGGCTCCTGCCTGGCCGACGATCCGCGCGACATCGAAGTGATCACCGCCTCCTACCACACCCACGGCGCCTACAGCCCCGACTACTACAACGAAGTGCCAAGCGGCGACGACATGGAAGGCGACGAGGAAGAGGGCATCGACGGATGGGTCGCCACCCCCGGCGGGCGGCTTTGGCATATCGACACCGAGGACATGGTGACCTACCAGGTCTGCGGCATCGGCTGCCTGCCCTCAGACCCGCGCTTCGTGCGCGGTGACATGGGGCAGATCGACCAGAGCTATCGGTATCGGGACCTCGTGCGCCTGCTGGATCAGTAGCGACCGTTCCACAGCCCCTGCCCCGCCAAACCGCGCATCCCCTGCGCCTGCATCGCGGCCACCACGCGCGCGGGGTCCAGCGCCTGAACCGGGGCATTGCCCGCAAGCGCCAACGCCGCCGCTGTGCCTGTCGCCTGTCCCATGGCCATGCATTGCGGCATGCCCCGGATCGAGGCGAAGGCCACGGGATCAGCCGACACGTTGCGCCCTGCGAACATCAGGTTTTCCACCCGCGCGGGCACCAACGCACGGAAGGGCAGCGTGTAAAAGCCCTCGTCCAGCGCGGCATCATGGGTCATTGCGCCGCCATCGCCGCGCATGACGTCATCGACCGGGTTGGAACAGGCGACGATCCCGTCGTTAAACTTGGTCGCGGCGGCGACCTCTGCCCCGGTCAGCCTGTGCATCCCGTGCAGCTTGCGCGTTTCGCGCACGCCCACCGTGGGCCCAAGCGCCGTCATCCACGCGTTCTGGAACCCCGGCACAGCGTCACGCAGGAAAGACACGAGCGCGGCCACGCGCCGACGGCCCTCCTGGGTCGCTTTCGCGACTGCCGCGGGATCGGTGCCATCCACGTTGCGGATGATGACCGAGTTGCAGAAGACCGTATCGGTGTGAAAGCCCCTCATCATGTACAACTGCGCGAGATCGGGATGCAGTCGCCCCTCGGCGACCCCGCGCTCCGCGTAGCGGGTGAAATAGGGATCATCCTCGGCAAAGACTTCGCCCCATGGCGCGTTCATCATCAGGAAGGACAGGGTCACCCCCATCATCTTGCCGCTTGCATCGCCAAGGTCGAAAGGCACCCCCGCCTGCGCCGCGATATGCCCGTCGCCGGAACAGTCGATCACGATCCGGGGGCGGAAAGTCAGCGCGCCGTGACGATCCATGCCAGTGACCGCTGCGATACTGTCACCCGCCATCTGCGGGGCGTTCAGGAGCGTGTTGAGGTGCAGCTGCACGCCCGCCTCTTCCAGCATGGCGAACATTTCCACCTGCGCCATGTCCGGGTCATAGATGACCTCCGGCCCGAAATTCTCCAAGGTCGAATACCGCTTTTCGGCAGCAGGCGGTGCCAGGCTGGCCAGCCGGTCGGTCAGTTCCTCGAACAGCCCCCCGATCGAGACATCGCAAGGATAGCCCCCACCCCAGGGCATGCCCGGACAGAAGGCCATGACACCGCCCAGTTTCGCCCCCGCTTCCACGAGGCGCACCGACAGCCCCGCCCGCGCACCGGCGACTGCCGCACCGAACCCGGCGGTGCCGCCACCCACCACCAGCAGATCGCAGGCAATCTCGCGTTCCGTCATGACCCTTTGCCTCCTCGTTCTCGCGGTCCTGTCCGTGCTATCATCCTGCCCGGACCCCGGACTTTGCCATGAGCGACAGGTTGAGACGCAGGTTGCCCTTGATCCCCGGACCCATCCACCCTATACCCCGCCCGTTCCGGTCGGGAATCCGACTCGGGGCCGTTTTGCTTTTGGCAGGACCGGATGCATATGGGCTTTCTTCGGCCCGTCCCTGCGGACCTTCCCGGCAAGGCGACAGACAGCAATGACGACCTGATCTCTGGCGGGCGCCACGGCGGACCCGGAAGAAGACCGAGAGCTCTTGGGTGGCATCACATTCGCGGGCAAACCGCGATCAGCAATGGAGAGCTGCGATGGATCTGATCGCACAACTCGAGGCGGAACAGATTGCCGCCCTGGGGAAAGACATCCCCGATTTCAAAGCCGGTGACACCGTTCGCGTCGGCTACAAGGTGACCGAAGGGTCGCGCACCCGCGTGCAGAACTACGAAGGCGTCTGCATCGCCCGCAAGAACGGCGCCGGCATTGCCGGGTCCTTCACCGTGCGCAAGATTTCCTTCGGTGAAGGCGTGGAACGTGTGTTCCCGCTCTACTCCACCAACATCGAATATATCGAGGTCGTCCGCCGTGGCCGCGTTCGTCGCGCCAAGCTGTACTACCTGCGCTCGCGTCGCGGCAAATCTGCCCGTATCGCGGAAGTCACCAACTACAAGCCCAAAGCCGGCGCTGAAGCGTAAGGAGCGGGACGACCATGAAAAAAGACATCCATCCCGACTACCACATGATCGACGTCAAGATGACCGACGGCACGATCATCCAGATGAAATCGACCTGGGGCGCAGAAGGCGACCAGCTTTCGCTGGACATCGACCCCACCGTGCACCCGGCCTGGACCGGCGGCTCGTCGCGCCTGATGGACACCGGTGGCCGCGTGTCGAAGTTCAAGAAGAAATCCGAAGGCCTCGGCTTCTGAGCCTTTCAGCCTTTCGAACCAGAAACGCCGCCCTCAACCGGGGCGGCGTTTTTCTTTTGGGTCAGCCATTCACAGCGCGACTATCCTCGGGTGCCTCATCCCGGTCGGCCAGTCCGTAGTCGCGCAGCACATGGGCGACCCGCAGGCGATAGTCCGCAAAAACGCCCCCACGCCCCGCTGCCTGAGCCGCGCGGTGTTGGTGGAGCGTTCTCCAGCGGGCCACCGCCTCTTCATTCTCGAAGAAGGAGAGCGACAGGAGCTTGCCTGGGATCGTCAGGCTTTCGAACCGTTCGACCGAGAGGAAGCCCTCGACCTCACTCAACTCTGCCCGCAATCCCGCCGCGATATCCAGATAGCGGTCACGCTGCCCCTCGGCAGGGATCACCTCAAAAATCACCGCGATCATGGGCGGTTCCCATGCGGGGCGGAGGCCAGCTTCAGAAACGTCCGGTCCTCTCGCAGCAGGAACTTTTCCCGCTGCGCAAAGGCATAGTTCTCCTGCCCGAGCGGGTCGGCCATCAGCCGCGCCCGATAGGCCTCATAGGCCGCAAGGCATTCGATATTGTAGATGCCATAGGCCAGGGTTGATGACCCCTCGTGCGGGGCGAAATAGCCGATCAGGTCAGCGCCACACCGGGGAATGGCCTGTCCCCAGTTCCGGGCATAGGTCTCGAACTGCGCCTTCTTGGTCGGGTCGATCTGATAGCGGATCACACAGGTCAGCATGTCTTTTCCTTCATGGTTCGGTGATGCCCGAACCATATCGGTTGCCACACGTGAATGCTTCGGTTAGCATCGAACTATGAAGGATGGACCCGACATCGCCCGCATCGCCGCCCTTATCGGCGACCCCGCCCGCGCTAACATGCTGACCGCGCTGATGAGCGGCAAGGCCCTGACCGCGACGGAGCTGGCGGCAGAGGCGGGCGTGACCTTGCAAACCGCCAGCGCGCATCTGGCCAAGCTGGAGGATGGCGGACTGCTTCAAATGCGCCGACAAGGGCGGCACAAATACGCGAGCCTTGCCAGTGATCAGGTGGCCGAAACGCTGGAGGCGCTGATGGGGCTGGCCGCCGGAACCGGCCACTTGCGCACCCGCACAGGCCCGCGCGATCAGGCATTGCGCGAAGCTCGGGTCTGCTACAACCACCTGGCGGGTGACATGGGCATCCTGCTTTATGACCGGTTGCTGGCTCAGGGCTGGCTGCGCGATGATCCTGAGTTTCCCGTGGTGACGGATGCCGGGGCACGGCACCTGACGGCTCTGGGTCTCGACATCCCCTCGCTGCAATCCTCCCGTCGCCCGATCTGCCGCGCCTGCCTGGACTGGAGCGAACGGCGCAGTCATCTGGCGGGCGGTCTGGGTCAGGCCCTGCTCGACTTGATGCTGGCCCGCGGATGGGCCCGCCGCCTGCCCGACAGCCGCGTGATCCAGTTCAGCCCATCCGGAAAAACAGCGTTTCACAGGGCATTCCCGGCAATGGGCTGATTGCCGGTCATTCGCGCTTAACACCACCCGCTTAACCCCGTATATTGCGGCCAAACCGATTTGCCCCACGAAATGAGGGCAAACGAGACCAAGACCGCGAAGGGGACACCGGTGGCGCATATCATCGTTTTCGGCAATGAAAAGGGCGGGTCGGGCAAGTCGACCACCGCCATGCACGTGGCCACGGCTCTCGCGCATCTGGGGCACCGCGTCGGCGGGCTTGATCTCGACCTGCGCCAGCGCAGTTTCGGGCGGTATCTCGAAAACCGCCAGGGCTCGATTGCCGCCCGCGATCTGGACCTGCCCTCGCCCTTCCTGATCGACCTGCCCGAGATTGACCGCGCCAGCCTTGGACCGGACGAGAACATCTATGACAAGCGGCTGTCGGCGGCGGTAGCCGATCTTGATCCGCGCTGCGATTTCATCGTGATCGACTGCCCCGGCTCGCATACGCGGCTGAGCCAGGTCGCCCATTCGCTGGCCGATACGCTGGTCACCCCCATGAACGACAGTTTCGTCGATTTCGACCTGCTGGCCCGGATCGACCCCGAAAGCTACGAGATCAAGGGCCCCTCGGTCTATTCGGAAATGGTCTGGCATTCTCGGCAGCTGCGCGCCAAGGCAGGGCTGAACCCGATCGACTGGATCGTCGTGCGCAACCGATTGGGCGCGCAACAGATGCACAACAAGCGCAAGGTCGGCGAGGCTCTGACCAACCTGTCGCGTCGCATCGGCTTCCGCGTGGCCCCCGGCATGACCGAGCGCGTGATCTTCCGCGAGCTTTTTCCGACCGGCATGACCCTGCTCGACCTGCGCGCCTTCGGGGTGGACAGGCTCAATATCTCGAACCTCGCCGCCCGGCAGGAACTGCGCGACCTGATGAAGTCGCTGAACCTGCCCAGCGTGACGGTGGATTTCTAGCGCCAGACCACGCCTGCGGCGGGGACGGTCAGCCCATCCCAGACCTGCGGTTCGGGATCATAGTTGATCAGGAATTCCGTCGCCCCTGCCCGCCTGCGGCGCAGACCGCCGGGCATGTCGGCGATGTCGAGTCCGACCCCGGCCAGTGCGTTGCGCAGGAAAGCGGCCATGGCCTCGGCATCGAGCCACGCGCCCAGGTAGGTGATCCGGCCATTCGTCATCGCCAGCGGCTGCCCGTCCGTTCCGCGCAGAGCGACCTCTGCCGTGCCTTCCAGCTCTTCCTGCCAAAGCTGCACATGCCCCCCGCCATCGATCGGACGCGGCATGTCGGGGCGCAGGGATTCAACGCGCGACACGGTCACGTCGAGACCGGGGATCGCAGGCGGCAAAGGCACGGGGATGTGCATCTCGGCCGTCTTGGCATTGCTGCGCGGCCCAAGGATCACCGGCCCGTCATGGGCGGCGATGGCCGCCTTGAACGGTTCTGACAAGGTCACCGCGCCCGGGGCGAGCACCAGACTGTAGCCCGACAGATCGGCGGTGTCGGGTGGCAGGATGTCGACCGATTGACCAAGCTTGCGCAAGCCCCGGTAGGTCTCGAACACCAGTCGGAAGTAGTCCTGCCCCTGGCCTTGCGGCTGCACCGCCCACGCCCATTGGGCCGCGTAGTCGAAGACCAAAGCCACAGGCGCCTGACCCGCCTCCACCTCTGGCAGTTCCGCCAGTTCCTGTGCCACCTGAGCCGCCTCGTGATAGGCCTGCGCGGGCTGGCTGTCGGGGCGTAAGAGCCCTGCATGCATCTGCTCCTGCGCGAAGGGGGCCTGCCGCCAGCGGAAGTAACACACCGCCTCGGCCCCATGCGCAAACGCCTCCCACGCCCAAAGGCGCGGCATCCCGGGCAGCGGCGCGGGGTTGTGGGGCGCCCAGTTCACCGGGCCGGGCTGCTGCTCCATCACCCACCAGCGGCCATTGCCGACGGCACGATAGAGGTCATGGTGAAAGGCCTGAAAATCCGGGTCGCCCTGTCGGGCATAGCGGCACTTGTAGGCGTCATCGGCCTCGATCCGATCCTCCAGGAACCCCATCGGGTAGCTGTCCCAGGTGGCGATCTCCATCTGGTGGCCAGTGTCGTAGTGATCGAACTCTGTCACGCGCCCCATGTAGTTATGGGAAATCGGTGCCTCGGAACGGGCGCGGATAATGTCCACCTGAACGGCGTTGAATCGGGCCACCTGGTCGGAACTGAAGCGCCGGAAAGCCAGCCCATGCGCCGGGTTGGGTTCCGTCACCGTCAGGTTGGGCAGGCCGATCTGGTCGAAGCTCTGATACTCCATCGACCAGAAGACATTGCCCCAGGCCGCATTCAGCGCCTCGATGGTGCCATAGCGATCCTCGCACCAATTCCGGAACGCGGTGCGCGCGGCGTCGGAGTAGGAAATCACCGTATCGTGGCAACCATATTCGTTGTCCGTCTGCCACGCGGCCACATGGGGGTTGCGCCCGTAGCGC
>NZ_CAXREX010000048.1:0-8225 GCF_964229645.1 Nioella sp.
CGCGCGGGTCAGCATGCCCTCGGCGGTGGAGTAGGAGCAGGAGAAGGTCGCGAGCTCCGCATCGGTGAGATCGGACTGCACGGCCAGCGCGTTGCGCGCCGGAATGGTGCAGAACTCGGCAAAGCCGCCATCGCGTTCCGATCCGAAATAACCCGTCTTTGCCTTGTTGGTCAGGTCGTCGGGGTCGCGCAGCCAGTTGTCGGTGATCACCCTCTCGCCGATGCGGGCCGCGTCGACGCCATCGCCCACGGCCACGATCCGGCCGCAGACATCGGCCCCCTGGATGCGCGGGAAGGCCAGCGGTGCGCCGCCCCAGGAAGGGTCTTCGTCGTTGATCGTCTCGAAGCCCTCGCCCGTGGTGCGATCGGTCACGGCCTTGGAATACCAGCCCGAGCGGGTGTTGACGTCGGTATTGTTCATGCCGCAGGCACCCACGCGGATCAGCACCTCGCCGGGGGCGGGCTGCGGAACCGGCCAGTCTTCGCGCCAGTCGTATTTGTCGAGCCCGCCATGCCCGGTCAGGATCATGGCCTTCATCGTGGTCGGGATCATCGGCGCTCTCCTTTCATGCGTCTGGTTTCGCCGCGCGTTGCGCGTCGATCCGGGCGCGACCGGTCCGGTCGCGCGGGGAAGGGGGCGCTGCCCCCGTCGCCTGAGGGCGACTCCCCCGGAGTATTTTCGCCAAGAAGAAGGGTCATGTTGCAAGCACCATCGTGGCATCGGTGCGCGGCAGGAGGCTGTCCGGGTCATGGGCGGGCTGGCCGAGCACGGTGGCTTCGCGCGGCGCGCCCGCGATGATGACGGTGAGAGACTGGCCGGGGGTGGCGGCCTCGGGTTTGACATAGGCGAAGGCGAGGACCTGGCCCACCGTGTGGCCAAAGGCGACCGATGCGGTGGAACCGACGCGGCGGCCCTCCATCAGCACGGCCTCGCCGCCATGGCCATCGTGTTTGCCGTCGGGCGCGATGGAAAGGTAGGCGCAGACCCAGGGCAGGTCGCTGTTCAGGGTCCTGTCCTTGCCGAGATAGTCCTTGTCGGTGCGGGCGAAGCGCAGCACGTCGGCCTCGGCGAGCGTCACCTCGTTGGTGAGTTCGCCCGCCCCCTTGAAGGCCTTTTCCATTCGCAGCGCGTTCATCGCGAAGCTTCCGTAATCGGCGATGCCATGGGGTGTGCCCGCGGCCCAGAGCGCGTCATAGACCGCAAGGGCGCTGTCGCGGGGGATGTGCAATTCCCACCCGAGCTCGCCCGCGTAGGACATGCGGAAGGCCCAGAGCCGGTGACCCGCGACCTCGATTTCCTGCGCCGAGAGCCATCGGAAGCCTGCGTTGGAGAGATCCGCATCGGTGCAGGCGGCCAGCACGTCGCGCGCACGCGGGCCATTGAGCGCCAGCGCCGCCCAATCGGTCGAGAGGCAGGTGACGGTGACATCGGCCCCGCCCCTGTGGGCGGCGAGGTGATCCAGCAGACGCTGTTCGAAGAAGGCCGCGCAGACGAGGTAGAAGCGGCCTTCGGCCAGTTTCACCACGGTGGTTTCCAGCTCGATCCGGCCCCGGCGGTTGAGCATGTGGGTGAGCGCGATTCCCCCTACCTTCTGCGGCAGGCGGTTCGCGACGAGCCCATCCAGCAGGCGTTCCGCGTCCGGCCCGGAAACCTCGACCTTGGTGAAGGCGGAGATGTCCATGATGCCCACGGCCTGCCGCACCGCGCGGCATTCGGCCCCCACCACGTCATGAACCGGCGTGCGGCCGAAGCCGTAGTAATCGCGCTGCTCCACGCCGTCCCTGGCGAACCAGCGGGGCCGTTCGTGGCCGTAGACCTCCTCGTAGACGGCGCCCTTGGCCTTGAGGCGTTCGTAAAGCGGCGAGGGCTTCACCGGTCGGCCTGCCAGCCGGTTGAAATGGGGAAAGGGGATTTCGTGGCGCAGGCAGTAGTCCTCTTTCGCCGTCACCACCAGCCACTCCTTCGTGGCGTAGCTGCCGAAGCGGCGCGGGTCATAGTCGCGCATCGAGATGTCGGCGGCCCCATGCACCATCCAGCGCGCGAGCTCTCGCGTCAGCCCCGGGCCCCAGCCAATGCCGATCTGGGTGCCGCAGCAGCACCAGTAATTCTTCACGCCCGGCGCGGGCCCGATCAGCGGGTTGCCGTCGGGCGGATGGCTGATGGCGCCATGCACTTCGCGCTGGATGCCAAGCTCCGCGAATATGGGCATGCGGTTCAGGCTTTCCTCCAGCCAGGGCATGACCCGGTCGTAATCGGCGTCAAAGAGCCAGTTCTCGTAGTCCCACGGGCATTTGTCGATCCAGACCGCGTTGGGGTTGGCCTTTTCGTAGATGCCGATGAGGCCGCGTTTCTGCTCCATCCGGATGTAGCCCGAGACCTTCTTGTCGTCCCGGATGACGGGGAGTTCCTTGTCCAAAGCCTCGAATTCCGGCACTGGCTCGGTCACGAAATAGTGGTGGGTCATGGAGGTCATGGGCAGTTGCAGGCCCGACCATTCGCCCATCTGGCGGGCATAGGTGCCGCCCGCGTTGACCACATGTTCGCAGGTGATGATGCCCTTGTCGGTCTCGACCACCCATTCGCCGGATGGGGCCTGGGTGATGTTGGTCGCGCGGGTGTGGCGGAAGATGCGCACGCCCTTGGCCCGCGCGCCAGCCGCCATCGCCATCGTGACGTTGGTGGGGTCGACATGGCCGTCATCGGGGGTGTGCAGCGCGCCGAGCACCCCGTCGAGGTTGTAGAACGGGTGCAGCTCGGCGATGCGGTCGGGGCCCACAAGCTCGATATTGAAGCCAAGTGCGCGCCCGACCGACAGCGTGTGGCGCAGCCAGTCCATCTCGTCGCCCGTGTAGGCCAGCCGGAAGGACCCGCAGCCGTGCCAGGTGACGGGCTGGCCGGTCTCGCGCTCCAGCCCGCCGGAGTAGAGCCCGATGTTGTAGTCCACGCATTTGCCAAGCGAGAACGAGCTGGTCGAATGGGTGATCTGCCCCGCCGCATGCCAGGTGCTGCCCGAGGTGAGTTCGGCCTTCTCCAGCAGGACCGTGTCCGCGCCCCAGCCTTCATGCCCGAGGTGATAGGCCAGCCCGACCCCCATCACGCCGCCGCCGACGATGACCACGCGGGCGTGGGTGGGAAACTCTTTTTGGGACATCGAGGAGAATCCTGTCGCTTGGATCACTTTTCGATGGACAGGCTAATCGCACATTTATACCATCGTCAATCATGAATGATACAAACATACCAAGCCCGACGACCAACGCCATTCTCGACCGTCTGACCGAGGAATGGGACGCCCTGACTCCCGAGGCGCAGAAGGCGGCGCGTTACGTGCTGGAAAACCCGCAGGATGTGGGTGTCTCGACCGTGCGCGAAATCGCGGAGGCCGCGAATGTGAAGCCCAACACTGTCGTGCGCATGGCGCGGCAGGCGGGCTTCGAGGGCTACGAGGATTTCCGCGCCCCGTTCCGCGAGGCGATCCGGCGCGGGGCCGTGCCGCTGGAGGACCGGGCGCGCTGGTTGCAGGACATTGCCAAGACGGGCGATCTGGGCGGGCTTTACGCCGACATGGTGGGGGCCGCGATCCGCAATATCGAGGAAACCTTCGCAGGCATCAGCGCGCAGGCGTTGAAGGACGCGGCCGAGGCCATCTGGTCGTCGCGCCAGGTCTTCACGCTTGGTGTCGGGGTCAACAACTCGAACGCGCGCAATTTCACCTACCTGGCGTCAACCGGCATGGTGCAGTTTCACGCCATTCCGCGCCCCGGCTCGACCCCCGTGGATGACCTGGCCTGGGCCGACCACCGCGATGTTCTGATCGCCATTACCTGCCGCCCCTACCGGCGCGAGGTGGTCGAAGCCGTGCGTATTGCCCGCGAACAGGGCATGACCGTGATCGGCATTTCCGACAGCCCCGCAAGCCCGATCATCCGCGCCGCGCAGCATCGGTTCTGCGTGGCCGCCGATACCCCGCAATTCTTCCCGTCCTCGGTCTCGACCATCGCGCTTCTGGAGACGCTGCTGAGCTTCGTCATCTCGGTTGCCTCAGACGAAATCGTCCAGCGGGTCGAAACCTTTCACCGCCGCCGCCACCAGTTGGGCATTTACGAGGAGGATCCCGAATGAACGCACCGCTCGTCCATTCGCTCGAGGCGCGCTACTACACCGATCCCGCGATCTACGCAGCCGAGCAGGCGGGGCTTTTCGCCCGCAGCTGGCAATTCGCGGGCCATGCCGGCCAGCTGGAGAACGCGGGCGACTATTTCGCCTTCGACCTGGCAGGCGAAAGCCTCTTCTGCATCAAGGGGCGCGATGGCGAGATCCGCACCTTCTACAACGTCTGCCAGCACCGGGCGCATCAGCTGGTCGAAGGGGCGGGGACGACGCGCGTGGTGGTCTGCCCCTACCATGCTTGGACCTATGAACTGACGGGCGAACTGCGCGCGGGGCCGAATATCAAGGCGGTGCCGGGCTTCGACAAGTCCAGGGTCTGCCTGACGGAAGTGCGCACCGAGCTGTTCCTGGGATTCATCTTCGTCAACCTCGACCCCGACGCCAAGCCGATGGACGAGTGGTTCCCCAACGTGCGCGCCGAGCTGGAGGGTTTCGTGCCGAACTGGGCTGATCTCAAGCCGCTCGAATGGGTGGAGATTCCGGAAAACTGCAACTGGAAGGTCTCGGTCGAGAACTATTCCGAATGCTACCATTGCTCTATCAACCACCCGACATTCGCCACGGGCGTGATCCGGCCCGAAACCTACGATATCCAGCCGCAGGGCTATTGCCTGCGGCACACGACGGAATGCAACAACCTCGACCAGATGACCTATGACATCCAGTCGGGCTTCGCCAATAACGAGAAGTATTCCAGCTGGTTCCTGTGGCCGATGTTCAGCTTCCAAGTCTATCCGGGCAACCTGCTGAATACCTATCACTGGCGGGCCACCGATGTGGGCCGGGTGGTGGTCTGGCGCGGCTGGTATTCGGTAGGGGGCGAGGACAATGACACCGTGCGCCGCATGGCGGTGCAGGACCGCGCCACCACGGTCGAAGAGGATATCCGGCTGGTGGAATCGGTGCAGCGCGGCCTGCGATCTCGGGGCTATGTGCCGGGGCCGCTGGTGGTCGATCCCGGCTGTGGGGTGAATTCCGAACATTCAATCCTGCACCTTCAGAAATGGATGCGCGAGGCGGTCGATGGGCAATGATTCCGTGCGCGGGCGCTGCCTGTGCGGCCAATTGAAATACCGGGCGGCGACGGGGCCGCTCTGGACGGCGCTGTGCCATTGCGAAAGCTGCCGCCGCGCGGCCTCGGCCCCTGTTGTGGCGTGGATGGGCTTCGATGTGCGCGAGGTGGAATGGGACGGGGATCGGCGCCTCTTTCAATCCTCAGCGCATGCCACGCGCGGCTTTTGCCCCACCTGCGGCAGCCAGATGAGTTTTGAAAGCGCGCGCTGGCCGGGCGAGGTGCATCTTTACGCGGTCACCCGCGACGATCCCCAGAACTACCGGCCCCAGTTGCATTGCTACACCGACGAACACCTGCCGTGGCTGACCATTGACGATGATCTGCCGCGCTTTGCCGGCACTGCCGAGCTTGACGACGGGGCGCATTAGATGGCTCTGTGACCGCCGCGACCCCGGCAACGCCTTGAAAGGACCCAAGATGAGCGCATTCGACGAAGACCTGTTCCTCAAAGGGCTGGAGCAGCGAAAGGCCACGCTTGGGGCCGAATACGTGGAAAAAAACCTCGCCGCGGCCGATGACTTCACCCGGCCGTTCCAGGAGGCGATGACGGCCTGGTGCTGGGGCTTTGGCTGGGGCGACGAGGTGATCGACCCCAAGACCCGAAGCATGATGAACCTCGCCATGATCGGGGCCCTGGGCAAGATGCATGAATGGGAGCTGCATTGCCGCGGGGCGCTGAACAACGGTGTGAGCAAAGAGGAAATCCGCGCGATCATTCATGTCGTCGCGATCTATTGCGGTGTCCCGCAGGCGTTGGAGTGTTTCCGCGCCGCGCGCAAGGTTCTGGAAGAGGCCGGTCAGCTCTGATCTTTGGCGAATAGCCTGGTCACGATGCCGCGCAGCCACTGGCAGCCGGGGTCGGTTTCGGTGCGTTCATGCCAGACCAGGTTGACCGCCTGGCGGCCGAGATCGGCGCGCGCGGGCAACAGCACCGCGCCACCGTCTTCGGCAAGTTTGGCGGCGAATTGCCCGGGCACGATCGCGGCTGCTTCCAGCGTATCGAGCATCGCGGGCAGCGCGCCGAAATGGCTCATCCTCAGACAGACCCGGTCGGCCAGCCCGAGACGCGTGTGCATCGCCTCGATCTCGCGCGCGAAGGTGGCCGAGGGGGCCACGAGGATGAGCCGCGCGCGCGTCAGGTCCACGGGGCCGCGCGCCGCAAGGGCAGGGCTTGCAATGACGCGGTAGTCGTCGCGAAACAGCACCTGCTGGCGCATGGTGGGCAGCGCAAGGTCGATCAGGCCAATGGCTATGTCGGCCCGTCGTGAGGATAGGGTTTCGGCCAGTTCCCCTGCCGGGGACGAGACGTTTTCCAAGGTGACGAAAGGGGCCTTGTCAAAGACTGTCGCGGCAAGGCGCGGCAGGAAATTCTGTTCCCCGAGGCCCGACAGAGACAGGCGAAAGCGGCGGCGGCTCGTGCCCGGATCAAAGCCCGCGACCGAGGTGAGCGTCGCCTCGATCCCCGCCATGTGCTCCTTGATGCCGGGCAGGATCGCCTCGGCAAATCCGGTGGGCACCATGCCCTCGCGGGTGCGCTGGAACAGCGGATCGCCAAGCGCCTGGCGCAGCCGGGCCAGCGCGTTCGAGGACGCAGGCTGGCTGAGGCCAAGCTGAGCACCCGCGACCGAGACCGAGCCTGTTTCCGCGATCCGCACCAGCAAGGAGAGCAGGTTGAGGTCGATCTGCCGGATGTTCATCATGATTTTGAATGTCGCCAATTCCAACTATCAGTTGGACATTAATTTACTGACGCGCCAGATTTGCACAAGCCGGATCAGGGAGGATCGGGGATGGAACGCTCTTTTGCCAAGGAAATCGAAAGCCTGAAACTGGGAGAAGGCGACCGGTTTCACGGCGAGGGCATCCTGGCCGTGACCAAGGCGCTGTTGCAGTCTGGCGTGTCCTATGTCGGAGGCTACCAGGGTGCGCCCGTCTCTCACCTGATCGACGTGATGGTGCAGGCCGAAGATCTTATGCAAGATCTGGGCGTGCATGTGGAACCCTGCACCAACGAAGCCTCTGCCGCCGCGATGCTGGGGGCGTCGATCATGTATCCCGTGCGTGGTGCGGTGACGTGGAAATCCATCGTGGGCACCAATGTCGCGGCCGATGCGCTGTCGAACCTCGCGTCGCCCGGTGTCATGGGCGGGGCCCTGATCATCGTGGGCGAGGATTACGGCGAAGGGGCCAGCGTGATCCAGGAACGCACCCATTCCTTCGCGATGAAATCGGCGATCTGGCTGATGGACCCGGTGCCGGACCTGCCCACCATCACAAGGATGACCGAGGCGGCCTTCCCTCTGTCCGAGGCGTCAAATACCCCCGTCATGCTGGAGTTGCGAATCCGCGCCTGCCACGTGCAGGGCACCTTCGAGGCCAAGGATAACGTGGCTCCGCGCGTGTCGATGAAAGAGGTGCTGAAGAACCCCGCACCGCATCTATACGATCACCTGGCCCATCCGCCCGTGACCTTTGCCCACGAGAAACGCAAATACGACGCGCGCATGCCCGCCGCACGGCGCTTCATCCAGGACCATGGCCTGAACGAACTGGCCGAGGGGGCTGGGGGAGATGTCGGGATCATCGTGCAGGGCGGCATCCGGCCTGCGCTGATGAAAGCGTTGCAGGAGCTGGGGCTGGCCGATGCCGAGGGCAGGACGGACCTTCCCATCCTGACGCTGAACGTGGTCTACCCGCTGGTGCCCGAACAGATCCTGTCCTTCGCGGAAGGGAAGAAGGCGCTTCTGGTCGTCGAGGAAGGCCAGCCCGAATATATCGAGCACGAAATCGGCTCGATCCTCAGACGGGCCGACCGGCAGATCAAGCTGGCGGGCAAGGACGTGCTGCCGATGGCGGGCGAATATTCCGCCCCGGTTCTGGTGGCAGGGATCGGGGCCTTCCTGCGCGCCCATCAGCCCGCGCTTGGCAATCGCGTCAACGAAGACGCCTATGCCAGCGAAATCGACGAGCTTCGCGCCGA
>NZ_CAXREX010000049.1:0-2794 GCF_964229645.1 Nioella sp.
ATGCGATCGTATGCGGGAAGGTGCCGGAAATGCTGCGATGCAGCCCCTTGGCGGGGGCGGGGGCCGCGTGTCGAATCTGTCAGGCGTCCTTTTCGGGCTTGGGCAGGCTTTCGGCTAGCACCTCGAACGCCTGGCCGCTGGCGACCAGGCAGGTGATGCCGCCGGGGCGGGTGACGGTGATGGTCCAGGATCCGGTTTCGGCCGATGCGAAGACCTCGACCATCTGGTTGTTGGCACCAAGGCCGATCGACTGGCGGGTTTCGCCATATGTCGTAGCCAGGCGGTTCAGCACGATGTCGCGCGGCGCGCAGGCGTTGCGGGCCTGTGCCGTCGTGGGCAGGGCGGCGATCAGGCCCAGGGTGGCGATCAGGCCGGGGACAAGGCCCCAGAGCAGGGCGGGCAAGCCCGAGGGAATGAATAGACGCATGGCGCAGTCCTTTCTGGTGGCCGGCCCCGGGTGGGGCGGCAGGGGTCCTCAACTGGTCTGTTCCTCGTCTCTGATCCTGCGCCCGGAGAGAGAACATCTGGTTAACGCCCCAGCCGTTGCCCCGAGAAAGCCGCGCAACAGGGCCTGTGCGCCGCCAATTCGGGCGTTTTCTCTGCATCGCGGCGAAGATGCTATTGAACTATTCCCTTAAAAAGTGCCATTGATGCGCAAGATTGTTACTTTCAGCCCCGGAGGCCCCGATGGACAGCACTTTCCGCCCGTATCGTTCCGTACTTTATATCCCCGGTTCGAAAGAGCGGGCGCTGGACAAGGCGCGCGGGCTGGCCTGCGATGCGATCATCTTTGACCTGGAAGACGCGGTGACGCCGGATGCCAAGGATGCGGCGCGCGAAACGCTGAAGGCCGCGCTGGCCGAAGGCGGCTATGGCGAGCGGGCCAAGATCATCCGGATCAACGGGCTGGACACCGACTGGGGCCGCGACGACGTGGCCGTGCTGAAGGATGCAGGGGCCGATGCCTTCCTTCTGCCCAAGGTGAATTCCGCCAAGGATATCGAGGCGCTGGACGAGCTTCTGGGTGGTCAGACGGCGATCTGGGCGATGATCGAAACCCCCCTTGGCGTGCTGAACGCGCTGGAAATCGCCGCCCATCCGCGGCTGGAGGGCTTTGTCGCCGGCACCAACGACCTGGCGAAAGAGCTGAACTGCCGAAGCCGCGATGACCGGCTGCCGATGATGTTCGCGCTGCAGCAGATGCTGCTGGCGGCCCGCGCGCATGACGTGATCTGCGTCGACGGCGTCTATAACCAGTACCTGAACGAAGAAGGCCTGGCCGCGGAATGCGAACAGGGCCGTGACCTTGGATTCGACGGCAAGACGCTGATTCACCCCGCGCAGGTCGCCGGGGCCAACACCGCCTTTGCCCCGACCGAAGCCGAGATCGACCTGGCCAAGCGCCAGATCGAAGCGCACGAGGAAATCGAGCGCACGGGGCAGGGGGTTGCGGTGGTTGACGGCAAGATCGTCGAGAACCTGCACGTCGAGACGGCGAAAAAGACGCTGGCCAAAGCCGAGGCGATTGCGAAGCTGGGCTGAAGCAGGCAATGTGAAGGCAATTTACATAGCCACAGGTGAGTCATGCTCCTTCTAGCTCTTGGTGTCCTTCTCTGGGCCGCGGCCCATTTCTTCAAACGTCTCGCCCCCGAGGCCCGGGCCCGCATGGGCAATGGCGGGCGCGGGGCGGTCGCGCTGGCGCTGGTCGTGTCGATCGTGCTGATGGTGCTGGGCTATCGCGCGGCCGAGGGCACGTTCTTCGGGGGGCGGCATCCCGCCACCGTGGGGATCAATAACCTGCTGATGATCGCGGCGCTTTATTTCACCTCTCCGGGGCCGAAGAAGGGCGCGCTGTTCTACCGGATGCGGCACCCGATGCTGACCGGGTTTTTCCTGTGGACCGTGGCGCATCTGCTGGTGAATGGCGATACGCCGTCGTTCCTGCTGTTCGGCGGTCTCGGGGCTTGGGCGCTGGCCGAGATGGTCGTGATCAACCGGGCCGAACCCGCCTGGACGCCGCCCGCCAAGGGCTCCATCGGCAAGGACGCGATGTTCCTTGTCGCCTCTGTTATTCTGCTGGGCGTGATCGGCATGATCCACACCTGGCTTGGCTATCCGACATTTGGATAAGGATCTGACATGAAAGCCTATCGTTTTCTGACTGCCGACGACACCTCGGCCTTCTGCCACAAGGTGAGTGAAGCCCTGTCCAAGGGATGGGAACTGTACGGCGACCCGACCTATGCCCATGACGCCACCACCGGCGTGATGCGCTGTGGCCAGGCGGTCGTGAAGGACGCCGAGGGCGAGTATTCCCCCGAGATCAAACTGGGAGCCTTGTAAGCCGATGACCAAGACCAATCCGGGCCGTTTCTTCGAGGATTACAAGGTCGGTCAGGTGATCGACCATGCCGTGCCGCGAACCGTGTCGGGCGGGGAAAGGGCGCTGTACCACGCGCTGTATCCGATGCGGCATGCGCTTTATTCCTCGGATGAATTTGCGAAGGGCTGCGGATTGCCGGCGGCACCGATCGACGATCTGGCGGCCTTCCACGTGGTCTTTGGCAAGACCGTGCCGGATGTGTCGCTGAACGCGGTGGCCAACCTGGGCTATGCCGAAGGGCGCTGGCTGAAGCCGGTCTATGCGGGCGACACGCTGCGGTCCTCGTCCGAGGTGATCGGGCTGAAGCAGAATTCCAACGGCAAGACCGGGGTGGTCTATGTGCGCACCCGCGGCATGAACCAGCGCGACGAGGTCGTGATGGAATATGTCCGTTGGGTCATGGTGCGCAAA